>USML01000009.1 GCA_900555855.1 uncultured Eubacteriales bacterium
CTCTCCCTCAGTCGCCTGCGGCGACAGCTCCCTCGTCAGAGGGAGCCAAGGGGGCTGGGATATTCCCTGCGAGACAGCTGCTCAGAGGGAGCCAAGAGGGCTGGGATGGAGCCTGCCGGGTGGTTTTTTTATTTAGGGCGGCGCTCGTCGGAGAAAGCGGGAGCCTGTTCCGGCAGCGCGGGGGAGGTTTCAATATAGATCGCTTCCGCTTGCAGCAGTGCATTTTGCAGCAGTGCTGCCGCAGGGGCGGCAAGCGGGATCCGCTGAAGCTCATCCAGCGACCGGTCAACTGCTGCACATAAAAGGAAATACATTTTTGCATAGTCCGGCATAAGAATAGACCGCTTTCTTTTTGCTAAAATGATAGCACATCCCAAAGAAATACGCAACTGCGTACACGCGGGCGCGAAAAGATTTTTACAATATCCCTGAGGTGATGACCTTGGGAGTGAAAGATGCGGTGGTTCTGCGGCTGCAAAGCCTTTGCAGGGCGCGAAAGATCACATTAAATGAAGCGGCCAACCGCTCCGGGCTTACGCCATCCACGGTATACAGCATGGCCGATCCCCGGCGGCGGGAGATCTCCATTACCACCATTAAGAAGCTTTGCGATGGGCTGGAGATCACGCTGGCGGCGTTTTTTGACGCGCCGGAGTTTGCCGCTCTGGAGCAGGAGCTTCGATAAAGCCGCCCTTTGGCGGCTTTTTTATTTTAAGAAACTTTTAAGGATTTTCCACTTTCGCTTTTAAGGGGAGGGTGATAGAGTGATAATAGAAAAAGAGGCTTGAAAGGCTCCGGCAGGGGCGGAAAAAGGGGATGGCGCGAATGTATAATCTTTTGATCTGCGACGATGACAGGGATATCGTGGCGGCGCTGAAAATTTATCTTTCCGGCGAGGATTACCGGCTGTTTGAAGCCTACAACGGCGAGGAGGCCATCCGGATCGTTCGGCAGAACGAGATCCATCTGATCCTTATGGATATTATGATGCCCAAAATGGATGGCATCACCGCCACAGCGGCCCTGCGGAAGGAGAGCAATGTGCCCATCATCCTGCTGACGGCCAAGAGCGAAAGCTCCGACAAGGTCCTGGGGCTGAACATCGGCGCGGACGATTATGTCACCAAGCCCTTTGATCCGGTGGAGGTCCAGGCCAGAGTCCGCTCCCAGCTGCGGCGCTATACCATGCTGGGGGCGCGGCCCGGCGGCGATGAGGGCGAAAGCTACACGGTGGGCGGCGTCTGTCTCAACGACCAGACCAAGTCCGTCACCGTGGACGGCGAGCCGGTGGCGCTGACGCCGCTGGAGTTCAACATCCTGCGGCTGCTGATCAAAAATCCCGGGCGGATCTATTCCAGCGCCCAGATCTATGAGCTGGTCTGGAACGAGGATTCGCTGGGGACGGAGACCTCCGTGGCCGTCCATATCCGCCATCTGCGGCAGAAGATCGAGATCAATCCCTCGGAGCCGCGATACCTGAAGGTGGTCTGGGGTCTGGGATATAAAATGGAGGACAGGCGCAATGGCTGAGGAAAAAAGGAACTGGCTCTATGCCTTCTGGACCAAGGCGGCGGCCTTCTTTCTGGCGGCGGCGCTGGCGCCGGTGATGCTTTTTTATGCGGGCTGCGCCATGCTGGCCTATAATCAGGGCTGGTACAGCGTCAGCCAGCCGGATTTTTACCGCAGCGATCTCTGCCGCGGCGCGCTGCAGCGTGCGCTGCCTGTGGAGCTGCGCAGCTGGGACAGCGTGGAGGCGCTGCTGGCCGGAGATGCGTCGGCCCGGGCAGAGCTGCAGGAGCGGCTGGGCCGGGATTATCCCGCGCAGGATGCCTTCACCAATCTGCGCTTCGTCCTGAAGGATGAAAGCGGGCAGGAGATCTATCGCAATGCCTCCGCTGCCGATGGCTACTGCACCAGCCTGTATGACGGGATGGTGGAGCTTTATGTGGCTGCGCCCATGCAGGCGCAGGACGCGATCTTCTGGACGGCGCAGGCCTATAGCGTCGGTCTGGGCCATTACCGCCGGGCGGTAGGACTGCTGGCGGGCTTTGCGGTGCTGGAGCTTTTGCTGCTGGTGGCGCTGGCCCGGATGGCCGGCCGGCGGAGCGGCGGCGAGGTGCGCCCCGGCTGGCAGGAAAAGATCCCGCTGGATCTGTATTTGCTGATCGTTTTCGGGCTGGGGCTGGGAATGACGGCGCTGGCGGCGGAGCTTTGGCGCTGGGAGCAGTGGAGCGACCCGGTCTCGCTGTTTTCCGCCTTTGCGCTGTGCGCCGGGCTGGCCCTGCTGCTGCTGGGGACCTGGATGACGCTCTGCACCCGGATCAAGCTGGGAAAATGGTGGCGCAATACGGTGATCTTCTGGGTGCTGCAGCTTTGCGCGCGGATCCTGAGAGGGCTTTGGAAGGGGCTGACGGCGCTGATCCGGGGTGTGCCCATGTTCTGGCGGACGGCGCTGGCCTGCGGCCTGTTCAGCGCGATGATCTTCTATTACGCCGGGCGCCGGAATTGGGGGAGCCTGCTGGCGGTGCTGGCAGCCGCCGCTGTGGGCCTGTGCTGGGCGGCGCTGCAGCTGCGCAAGCTGCAGAAGGGCGGACAGGCGCTGGCGCAGGGCGATCTGGAGGCGCGGATGGATACCGACCATATGTATTGGGACTTTCGGAAGCACGGGGAGGATCTGAACGCCATCAGCCGCGGGATGCGCATCGCCGTGGAGCAGCAGACCCGCAGCGAGCGGATGAAGGCGGAGCTGATCACCAATGTCTCCCACGATATCAAAACGCCGCTGACCTCCATCATCAATTACATCGATCTGCTGCAGAAGGACCCTGCGCCGGAGCAGCGGCAGGAATATCTGGAGATCCTGGCCCGGCAGGCCCGGCGGCTGAAAAAGCTTACGGAGGATCTGGTGGAGATGTCCAAGGCGTCCACCGGCAATCTGCCCTGCCATCCCGCCCGGCGCTCGGCCCGGGAGCTGGTGGAGCAGGTGCTGGGCGAATATGAGGAGCGGCTGGAAAAGGCCGGCCTTGCGCCGGTGGTGACGCTCCCCGGGGAGGAGCTCTTCTGCATGGCAGACGGGGCGCTGACCTGGCGGATCATGGACAATCTGCTGTCCAACGCCTGTAAATATGCGCAGGCGGGGACGCGGCTCTATCTCAGCGTGGCGGCGGAGGGAGAGCGGGTGGGCTTCACCTTCCGCAATATCTCCCGGGATCCGCTGAACATCAGCGCCGAGGAGCTGATGGAGCGCTTTGTTCGGGGCGACAGCGCCCGGACCACCGAGGGCAGCGGACTGGGCCTGAACATCGCCCAGAACCTGGCGGAGCTGCAGGGCGGCGCTCTGCGCATCTCCGTAGACGGCGACCTGTTCAAGGCGGAGGTGCTGCTGCCCCGGGCGGAAGCGCCTTCCGAAAATCTTAAGGAAAACCCGGCGGAGGGCTTAAAGATCGTCTGATAGAATGACGGCAGAATGATCCGAAAGGGAGATGTACGGTATGACAGTTCAAAATATCACCGGGGTGCTGAGCCTGCTGCTCAGGCTGGCGACGGTCTATTTCGCGGTGATCGCGCTGTTTGCCCTGAAAAAGCCGAAGCCCTTTGCCCGCTGCGCCCCAAAGACCCGCTTTGCCTGCCTGATCGCCGCCCGAAACGAGGAGGCGGTCATCGGAGAGATCGTGGCGTCGCTGCTGGCGCAGCAATATCCCCGGGCGCTGTTTGACATTTGGGTCATCCCCAATAACTGCACCGACGGCACCGAACAGGCGGCGCGCAAAGCCGGTGCGCGGATCTTCCGCTGTCCGGAGCCGGTGCGCTGCAAGGGCGACGCCCTGCGGCAGGTCATCGGCTGGCTGCTGCCCCAGCAATACGATGCCTTCTGCGTCTTTGATGCGGATAACTTCGTGGATCCCGCCTTTCTGGCCCGGATGAACGACGCCATGTGCGCCGGCGCCGGCGTCTGCAAGGGGGCGCTGCGGGCAAAGAACGCCTATGAATCCTGGATCGCAGGCTGTTACGGCCTGTATTTTACCAGCTTCGACTGGTTTTTCTCCCGGGCGCGGATGAACTGCGGCCTTTCCGCCAAGCTGGTGGGGACGGGCTTTGCCGTCCGCCGGGAGGTGCTTTGCCAGCTGGGCGGCTGGCCCACGGAGACCATCGCGGAGGACGCGGAGTTTTCTGCCCTGTGCGCCAGCCGGAACATCCGGGTCTGGTTCGTGCCGGAGGCCGTCACCTGGGACGAGGGGCCCCATTCCATGGCCGTCTCTCTGCGGCAGCGGCTGCGCTGGTGCAGCGGCGTGATGGATGTGGGCGGCAGGCTTCGGCCTGCGCTGCTGCGGAAGCTGGGGCGCCCCGGCGGACGGAAGGCGCTGGATTCGCTCCTGGCGCTGCATATGCCGCTGTTTCGGGTGTTTGGCGCGCTGGTCAGCGGCGTCGCCCTGACAGAACGGCTCTTCAGCCCCGGCGGACAGGCCGGGTATATACCGCTGCTGGGCTCTGCCGCCGCCGCATGGCTGCTGAGCTGCGCCGCAGGGGCCTTTCTGGCCTGGCTGGGCGGCTATCGGGACCGGCGGATCTGGAAGACGGTGGCGCTGTTTCCGCTGTTTATGGCAGAATGGCTGCCGCTGCAGATGATCTCGCTGGTCCATCGCACCCGCAGCTGGAAGCCCATCGCCCATACCGGCGCGGGCCGGGTCCGCGCGCTGGAGCGGGAATAAAAAAGGCAGGCTCCTGTTTCGGAGCCTGCTTTTGCTTTGCGGAGCTTATTTTTCTTCTACGACGCAGCGGTCCACGGCGTATTCCAGAAAACGGGCGATCAGCTCGTTGCGGCTGTAGCCGGAGCGGGCCGAAATGCCGTTGATCTGCTCCACCAGCTCCTCCCGGATGCGGATGGAGAAGGTGCGGTAGCCATCGTCGCCCTTGGCGCGCTTGGGGTGGAGGATCAGCTTTTCTTCCTTTTCCATGGGATCACCTCATAACATTATTTTATGGTTGAAAAGCTGTGATAACCATGTTATTATTTATCACAGAAAAAGATGTTATAACAAACGGAGGATCAGCCATGGGCACGGGACGGCCGCGGCGGCAAAAAAGAAAAGGGAGCGCGCAGACCCGCAGACCGCGGGGCTTTTTTCTGCTGCTGGCGCTGCTTTTTGCGCTGACCGCCGCAGCCATCGTGCTGACCGCGGCGGAGCTTTCTGCGGCGCTGGGCCACGGAACAGCCCTCCGGCCGGCCGCGGCGCTGCTTCCGGCGGCTGCCGGTCCGGCGCATTTCTCTGCCCCTGCCCCTTGACAAAGGGCAGGGGCTGAGACTGTCGAAAAACCGCTTCGCTGGGTTTTTCTCGACAGTTCGGTTCCGGCCTGCGGGCCGGTTTCGCCAAATTTTTGCGAAAATTTGGCGGGTTACGGTGTTTTTTCCCGGCACATGTCCGTGAAAAAACATCCCATAGGAAAAAGCCTGCAGTTCTGCAGGCTTTTTCGACAAGCTGTGCCCCTGCCCCTTGACAAAGGGCAGGGGTTTTTGTTACCCTTATAAACAGGAAGCTATGCCCTTTTTTGCAAAGGGCCGGACATTTTTCGTTTGAAGGGGCGAATGCCGATATGGAAAGAAATCAGTTGCTGCGGGCCATCCCCAAGATGGATGAGCTGCTGCGGGAGCCTTTGCTGCAGGTGCAGGAGGTGCCGGCGCCGCTGCTGCGGGAGACGCTGCGGGCCGTGCTGGAAACGCTGCGGCAGGATATTCTGGAGGGACGCGTGCCGGAGAAGCTCCCCAGCCGGGAGACGCTCTGCCGGGAGGCTCTGGAGCGGGCGGAGGAGGAAGCCCGGCCTTCCCTGCGGCCGGTGATCAACGCCACCGGCGTGGTGCTGCATACCAATCTGGGCCGGGCCTGCCTTTCCCAGCGGGCGGCCCAGGCGGCCTATGCGGTGGCCCGGGGCTATTCCACGCTGGAATATAATGTGGAGGAGGGCTGCCGCGGCTCCCGCCACAGCCATGCGGAGGCCCTGCTCTGCCGCATCACCGGCGCGGAGAGCGCCATGGTGGTCAACAACAACGCCGCCGCCGTCCTGCTGATCCTTTCCGCCATGGGCAAGGGCGGCGAGGTGGTGGCCTCCCGGGGGGAGCTGGTGGAGATCGGCGGCTCCTTCCGCATCCCGGATATCATGATGCAGTGCGGCTGCGTCCTGCGGGAGGTGGGCGCCACCAACAAGACCCATCTGCAGGACTATGAAGCGGCCATCGGGGAAGGCACCCGGGCACTTTTGAAGGTCCACACCAGCAATTTCCGCATCGTGGGCTTTACCGAGTCGGTATCGCTGGAGGATATGGTGGCGCTGGGCCGGAAATACGGCCTGCCGGTGATCCAGGATCTGGGCTCCGGCTCGTTGGTGGATCTGCTGCCGCTGGGCATCCACGACGAGCCTGCCGTGCAGCAGAGCGTCCGGGCGGGGGTGGATGTGATCTCCTTCAGCGGCGACAAGCTGCTGGGCGGCCCACAGGCCGGCATCATTCTGGGCAAACGGAGGTTTATCGAAGCGCTGAAAAAGCATCCCCTGGCCCGGGCCGTGCGGGTGGATAAAATGACGCTGGCCGCGCTGCGGGAGACGCTCTGCGCCTATCTGGAGCCGGAAAAGGCGCTGGCGGAGGTACCGACGCTTTCCATGCTGGCGGCATCGGAGGAGACCCTGCGGGCCAGAGCGGAGACGCTGGCCCTGCGGCTAAGGAAGGCGGGCGTCGCCTGCCAGACGGTGGAGACCCAGGAGCAGGTGGGCGGCGGCTCCGTCCCCATGCAGCTGCTGCCCGGCTGGGCCGTTCAGGTAGAGACCGGCGCCCTTTCCGTAGACGGACTGGAGGCACGGATGCGCCGCCGGGCGCTGCCGGTGGTGGGACGCATCCACAGGGAGCGGTATCTGCTGGATGTCCGCACTCTGCGGGAGGAAGAGTTTGACGAGATCGCCCGTGCTGCGGCGGAGGCGCTGAAATGAAGCATGTGATCATCGGCACGGCGGGCCATGTGGACCACGGCAAGACCATGCTGGTCAAGGCTCTGACCGGCATCGACACTGACCGCCTGCTGGAGGAAAAAAAGCGGGGCATCACCATCGAGCTGGGCTTTGCCCATCTGGATTTTGACGACGGCACACAGGCGGGCATCGTGGATGTCCCCGGCCACGAAAAGCTCATCCGCAATATGCTGGCGGGGGCTGGCGGCATCGATCTGGCCATGCTGGTGGTGGCCGCTGACGAGGGCTTCATGCCCCAGACGGTGGAGCATCTGGGCATCCTGCAGCTTTTGGGCATCCGGGACGGCGTGGTGGTCATCACCAAGTGCGACATGGCGGATCCGGACTGGATCGACATGGTGCAGGAGGACATTGCCCAGCGGGTCAAGGGGACCTTTTTGGAGGGCAAGCCGGTGTTTCGCGTGTCTGCCGCCACGGGAGAGGGCATCCCGGAGCTGAAGGCGGCGCTGAAGGCGCTTGTGGCCGGCGCGGCAGAAAAGAGCCTGCGGGCGCCTTACCGGCTGCCCATCGACCGGGTCTTTTCCGTCGACGGCTTCGGCACCGTGGTCACGGGCACCCTCATCGAGGGCGCGGTGACGGTGGGCGACGGGGCGGAGATCCTGCCCGGCGGGACGGTCTGCCGGGTGCGGAACCTGCAGGTCCACGGCAAGGATGTGGAGACGGCCTATGCGGGCCAGCGGGTGGCCATCAATCTGGCGGGCGTGAAAAAGAGCGACCTGGCCCGGGGCGATACCATCGCCTGCCCCGGCTCGGTGCGCACTGCGCTGATGCTGGATGTGCGCCTGCAGAACCTGCGGGAGAGCCGCCGCACCATCCTCAACGG
Organism: uncultured Eubacteriales bacterium; assembly: GCA_900555855.1. Lineage (GTDB taxonomy): Bacteria > Bacillota > Clostridia > Oscillospirales > Butyricicoccaceae > UBA4644. Next base: position 7,838 of record USML01000009.1, read on the forward strand.
CTCGCAGGTGCATTTTTTCCATGGCTCCTCCGTGCGTCTGTGCAAGGTGGTGCTGCTGGATCGGGACGCGCTGCGCCCCGGCGAGAGCTGCTATGCCCAGCTGCGCATGACGGAGGAGATCTCCGCCCGGCCGGGCGACCGGTTCGTGGTGCGGTTTTATTCGCCGCTGGAGACCATCGGCGGCGGCGTGGTGCTGGACGACAGTCCCATGAAGCACAAGCGCAGCGATCCCCGGGTGCTGGAGGCGCTGGCCGTGAAGGAAAACGGCTCCGGCGACCAGAAGCTGCTGCAGACGGTGGCGGAGCAGGGGCTGGCCCTGCCCACGGCGGAGCAGCTGGCAGCCAAGCTCCATCAGGAGCCGGAGGAGCTGGCGCGGCAGCTGCAGGATCTCTGCACGGCGGGCAAGGTCACGGAGCCGCTGCCCGGACGGTTTTTGGCGTCCTCCGTGCTGGACGCCCGCTGGGAAAGCTGCCGGAGCATTTTGGAGCAGTATCACCGGCAGAACCCGCTCCATGCGGGCATGCGGGTGGCGGAGCTGCGGCAGAAGCTCTTTAAGAACACCGATCAGGCCGTCTGCGACGCGGTGCTGCGGGAGTTCGTCCGGGAGGGCAAGCTGCGGGCGGAGCGGGACCGGTTCGCGCTGGCGGAGTTTTCCGTCCATCTCACCAAGCGGCAGAGCGCCCTGAAGGAAAAGCTGCTGCAGATCTATCGGAAGGCCGGGCTGGAAACGCCGGGTCTGGATGAGGTCTATGCGGGCTTCGCCCCCAATGAGCTTACGGACTGCAAACAGGTGGTGGAGAGCCTGGTCTCCGGCGGCGAGCTGGTGATGCTCACGCCCCAGATCTGCATCCACCGGCAGGTCTACGACGATATCGTGGAAAAGACCAGGGCCCATTTTGCCGAAAAGGACGAGCTGACGCTGGCGGAGTTCCGGGATCTGCTGGATACCTCCCGGAAATATGCGCTGGCGGTACTGGAATATTTTGACAAGAACAAAATGCTGAAAAAGGAAGGCGATATCCGCCGGATGGGTCAGGGCTTCTGAAAAAGGCGAAGACTTGGAAAAAATGTTTTTTTCCATTGTTTTTTGGGGAAAGCTATGGTATACTGACTTTCGCATCCGGGAGCAGATGGGTGCTGGTGTGCCCCCTGGTCTTCAAAACCAGTGAGGGTGGTGAAGAGCTGCCTAGGTGGGTTCGATTCCCACATGTTCCCGCCAAAGGCACCGCGGCAGGGCCAAATCCTGCCGCGGTGTTTTCTGTCCAAAAAAGCAAGAAAAAACCTTCGCTTTTCCGGCAAAGAAACGGTATTTTCCGGGGACAGGGGGCTTTACAAGCAGAAAAAAATTCGGTATAATATCAATGGTTTGGTGGGTCTTCCGCCAAATGATCGGAAATATAAATATAAGTTGGAGGAAACTTCCGGGAAATCTGCCCTGCGGGGCGGGACCGACGGAATAAACCAGCGGCCGCCTGCCGCTGGCGAACATCTCAGGTAAACAGACCGGAAGCGGACGACACTCTGGAGAGCGAAAGCACCAAAGGAGCAACCTGCCGCACAAACAGGGAATCTCTCAGGTTTCAGAACAGAGCGGAGCGGCACAGCTTTTTTGCTATGCTGTTCCGCCTTTTTCTTTTCAGAGAGCCCGGGAGGTATCATGGAAAGCGCAGCAGAGCTCCGGATCGTGACGAATAACCCGCTGGTCAGGCAGTGCCTGCCGGAGCGGTATGAGGTGGATTATGAGGAGACCGGCTACCGGGAGATCCTGGTGAAGGTGCGGGACCTGGTCTATGCGGGGCATCGGATGTATACCCATCCCCTGTCCGGCAGCGTCAAGCCCAAGGAAACGCCTTATAAAACCATCGCCGTCTCCAGAAAAGCCCGCGGCATGGACGCGATGGAGGCCGCGCTGATCTCCTCCGCCATCGAGACCTACGACAAGTTTACCCCCCACAGGCGGGAGCTGACGGAGAAGATCCTGAAGGATTTTCAGCTGGTGGACTATACCCTGATCTGCGGCGCCCTGGATCTGGACGCCCTCTCGGGTCTTAGTAATAGAAGGAATTTCTAAAAACGGAAGAAGGAGGTGTTCGCTTTGAAGTTGGAACTGGGTTTTATCCAGATTAACGACATTCAATTTTCAAACGAATGCAAGGTAGAAAACGGAACGCTCTTCGTGGACGCGGAAGCCGTGAAGGCTTTCATGTACCAGGATGACGATGTCCGGCAGTGGGTCAAGGAGTTCAGCTTTGACATTGCCAGACCCGGCGAGAGCGTTCGCATCACCCCTGTCAAGGATGTGATCGAGCCCCGCGTGAAGGTGGAGGGCCCCGGCGGCGAGTTCCCCGGCGTCATTTCCAAGGTGGATACCGTGGGCTCCGGCCGCACCCATGTGCTCCGCGGCATGGCCGTGGTCACTGCCGGTAAGATCGTGGGCTTCCAGGAGGGCATCATCGACATGACCGGCCCCGGCGCCCAGTATACGCCCTTCAGCAAGCTGCAGAATTTCGTGGTCGTGGCCGAGCCCGTGGCGGACTATATGGAGCATCGCCATGAGTATGAGCACGCCGTCCGCATCGCCGGTCTGCGCGCCGCCACCTTCCTGGGCGAGCTGGCCCGGGAGCTGACCCCCGACGAGGTCAAGACCTTCGAGACCTACGGTATCAAGGAGGGCATCGAGAAGCTGCCCGGCCTGCCCCGCGTTGGCTATGTGCATATGCTGCAGTCCCAGGGCCTGCTGCATGACACCTATGTCTACGGCGTGGACGCCAAGCGCTCTCTGACCACCATCATTTATCCCACCGAGACCATGGACGGCGCGATCCTGTCCGGTAACTGCGTGTCTGCCTGCGACAAGAACACCACCTACCATCATCAGAACAACCCTGTGGTGGCCGAGCTGTTCGCTGCCCACGGCAAGACGCTGAACTATGTCTGCAACATCATCACCAATGAAAATGTCTATCTGGCCGACAAGCAGCGCTCCTCTGACTGGACCGCGAAGCTCTGCCGCCTGCTGGATCTGGACGGCGCCATCGTCTCTCAGGAGGGCTTCGGCAACCCCGATACCGACCTGATCATGAACACCAAGAAGATCGAGCTTCAGGGCGTTAAGACCACCATCATCACCGATGAATATGCCGGTCAGGATGGCAAGTCCCAGTCTCTGGCCGACGCCGATCCTCTGGCCGACGCTGTGGTCACCGGCGGCAACGCCAATGAGGTGATCCATCTGCCCAAGCTGGACAAGGTCATCGGCACGCTGGATTATGTGGATGTTATCGCCGGCGGCCATGCAGGCTCCCTGCAGCCCGACGGCTCCATCGAGGCGGAGCTCCAGGTCATCACCGGCGCCACCAACGAGATGGGCTTTAACTGCTACAGCGCCAGATAACGAAAGGAAAGGAGGAAACACCATGAGCTATCGTGTCGTACACTATATCAACCAGTTCTTCGCCCAGATCGGCGGCGAGGAAATGGCTCACATCGCTCCCGAGCTGCGGGAGGGCTTCGTCGGCCCCGGTATGGCCCTGAATCAGGCCTGGAAGGGCGAGGCGGAGATCGTGAAGACCATCGTCTGCGGCGACTCCTATTTTGCAGAGCATGAGAAGGACGCCAAGGCGCAGATCCTGGAATGGGTCAAGGCGGAAAAGCCCGATCTGTTCATCGCGGGTCCCGCCTTCAACGCCGGCCGTTACGGCTATGCCTGCGCCAACATCTGCGCGGCCGTCAAGGAGGAGCTGGGCATCCCCGTGCTCACCGGTATGTATGAAGAGAACCCCGGCGCAGATCTGAAGAACAAGGTCATGATCGTCGCCACCGCCAACTCCGCCGCCGGTATGCGCAAGGCCGCCCCCGTGATGGCCAACCTGGCCCTGAAGATCATGAAGGGCGAGAAGATCGGCGCTTCCTGCGAGGAAGGCTATATGAACATGGGCGTCCGCGTGAACTTCTTCGAGAAGGAGCGGGGCGCAAAGCGCGCCGTGGATATGCTGGTGAAGAAGCTGGCGGGCAAGCCCTTCGTTACCGAATATCCCATGCCGTCCTTCGACCGCGTTCCCCCCAATCCCGCTGTTAAGGATCTGTCCAAGGCGACCATCGCCCTGTGCACCTCCGGCGGTATCGTCCCCAAGGGCAACCCCGATCATATCGAATCCTCTTCTGCCTCTCACTATGGCGAATACAACATCGCCGGCGTGCAGAGCCTGACCTCTGACAAGTATGAGACCGCCCACGGCGGCTACGACCCTGTCTATGCCAATGAGGATCCCAACCGCGTCCTGCCCGTGGATGTGCTCCGCGAGTTTGAGCGGGAGGGCAAGATCGGCAAGCTCCATGATTTCTTCTACACCACCGTTGGTAACGGAACCGCCGTTGCTTCCGCCAAGGCCTTCGCCGCGGATTACGCGAAGAAGCTGCTGGCAGCCGGCGTCGACGCCGTTATCATGACCTCCACTTGAGGCACCTGCACGCGTTGCGGTGCAACGATGGTCAAAGAAATTGAGCGTGCCGGCATCCCCGTGGTGCATATGTGCACGGTCACCCCGATCTCCATGACGGTGGGCGCCAACCGGATCGTTCCCACCATCGCCATTCCTCATCCCCTGGGCAACCCCGCCCTGTCTCATGAGGAGGAATATGCCCTGCGGAAGAAGCTGGTCAGCCGCGCTCTGGAAGCCCTGGCCACTCCCGTTGAGGACCAAACCATTTTTGAGGCTTGATTCTCAGGCATATAACCAAGCGTTTTCTCCCTCCCGGAGACTGCGGCCTCCGGGAGGGCCCCACAAAGCCAGCGCGTTTGCGGGGCAAAAAAGCGGACGGGGAAGGTCGGGAGAAGGCTCCGGATCTTCCCGGTCTGTTTTGCGGCGGCCGGGAATGAAACAATTTGTTTTTCCAAGCCTGCGGGCGGGGAGGAACAGCGATAGACCGTGATTATTTTTATCGTGACAGTAAGGAGCGAAATTGCATGGACAAGATTTATGATGTGATCGTTTTGGGCGCAGGCCCTGCCGGCCTGACTGCCGGGCTTTATGCCGGCCGCGCCCGTCTGGACACCCTGATCATCGAAAAGGGCCAGGACGGCGGCCAGATCGCCATCACCGATGAGATCGAAAACTATCCCGGCGGCGTGGAAGGCGATTCCGGCCGCAGCCTGATCGAGCGCATGACCAAGCAGGCGGAGCATTTCGGCGCCCAGCGGGTCAGCGACACCATCAAGAGCGTGGAGCTCTCCGGCGAAGTGAAGAAGCTCACCGGCCTGAAGGGCGAATATCTGGCCCACGCGGTGATCATCGCCACCGGCGCCTTCCCCAAGCCCATCGGCTGCAAGAACGAAGGTAAATATATCGGCAAGGGCATCTCCTTCTGCGCCACCTGCGACGCCGCGTTTTTCGAGGACTTTGAGGTCTATGTGGTGGGCGGCGGCGATTCTGCCGTGGAAGAGGCCATGTATCTCACCAAGTTTGCCCGCAAGGTCACCATCATCCATCGCCGCAACGAGCTGCGGGCGGCCAAGTCCATTCAGGAGAAGGCCTTCAAGAACCCCAAGCTGCACTTCATGTGGGACACCGTTGTGGACGAAGTGGGCGGCGACGAGCTCATGAGCTACATGGTGGTCAAAAATGTGAAGACCGGCGAGCTGACCCGCATCGACGCCGATCCCGACGACGGCATCTTCGGCCTGTTTGGCTTCATCGGCTACAATCCCAATTCCGCCCTGTTTGAGGGGATGCTGGATATGGATCGGGGCTATATCCTCACCGACGCTGATATGCACACCAACCTGGAGGGCGTCTATGCCGCCGGCGATATCCGCGTCAAGTCCCTGCGTCAGGTGGTCACTGCCTGCGCCGATGGCGCCATCGCCGCCATGCAGGTGGAAAAGTTCATCTCGGAAAAGAAATAAGCGCAAGAATATATCAATTATAAAAGGAGATAAGTATTATGCTGGAACTGGACAAGAATACCTTTGAAGCGGAAGTGCTGCAGGCCCCGGGCAAGATCCTGGTGGATTTCTATGGTGATGGCTGCGTTCCCTGCGCCGCGCTGATGCCCCATGTGCACGCGTTTGCCGAGACCTACGGCGACAAGATCAAGTTCTGCGCGCTGAACACCACCAAGGCCCGCCGCCTGGCCATCGGCCAGAAGATCATGGGCCTGCCCGTCATCGCCATCTATGAAAACGGCGCCATGATCGACAGCTGCGTCAAGGACGACGCTACGCCGGAGAATGTGGAAGCCATGATCAAGAAGTACTGCTGAGCAGTACCGGCTTCCCACAGGCTTCCCATTATTTTATATAGTCGGGCGCGAGCCCTGCTATAAATCTTGAAGAAGGAGGATAAGACATGAGCATCTTAAAGGGCAAGAAGGTCGTCATCATCGGCGACCGTGACGGCATCCCCGGTCCCGCCATTGCGGCGTGCGCCGAGTCTGCCGGAGCCGAAGTTGTTTTCTCCTCGACGGAGTGCTTCGTCTGAACTGCCGCTGGTGCAATGGATCTGGAAAATCAGAAGAGAGTCAAGGAGTTTGCCGAACAGTACGGCCCCGAGAACGTTGTTGTTCTGCTGGGCGCGTCTGAGGGCGAAGCTTCCGGTCTCGCTGCTGAGACGGTCACCAACGGTGACCCCACCTTTGCCGGTCCGTTGACAGGAGTCCAGTTGGGACTCACGGTTTACCATGTGTGCGAGCCTGAAGTAAAGGCTGAGTTCGATGAGGCTGTCTACGACGAGCAGGTCTCCATGATGGAGATGGTTCTGGATGTTGATGATATCATCAACGAAATGAGCAGCATCCGCGAGCAATACTGCAAGTACTTGGGCAAATGACCAAGCTCCGGGGCGGCGGGCTTCCGCCGCCCCGCCGTTGATTCTTCCGGAAAAAAACCTTCTTCAAGCTGTCTGAGCAAAACTGATCAACTGATAAACGAAAGGTCGTGGACGAATTGAAAAGTGTAATCAAGGGCGCCAGCTATATTCTGGCCCACACCCCCGATATGGTCCTGTGGAACGGCACCACCCAGACCACGGAGCGCATCGTGAACCCGGAGAGCGAATATCTGAAGGAGCTGCCCGCTCATATCCGCACCTTTGACCAGGCGCTGGCCTATTGGCCCAACCAGGTCTACATCGGCAACAAGACCCCCGACGAGCTGGCGCAGATCCCCCAGCCCTGGTACGACAAGACCTGCGAGGTCAATGCCCGCTACGGCAAGTTCGGCCAGATGATGCCCCAGGAAGAGTTCCTGCTGCTGATGCAGGCCTGCGATGTGTTTGACCTGGTCAAGCTGGACCGGGAGTTTGTGGCCGCCCACAAGCCCGCGCTGGAGCAGAACGAGATCCTGGACGAGAGCATCCTTTCCCGCGTTACCGAGGGCGTGGAGCTTTCCGCCGTGGAGCATTTCGTCAAGGAAGAGCACGCCGAGCCGCTGTATCACAACGGCAAGCTGGTGGGCTGCGTCAACCGCGCCCATGATATCGATATCAACCTGTCCTCCCATGTGATGCTGGAGAATATGGTGTCCAAGGCGTCTTCCGTGCTGGCCATGCTCCACGCCGTCAAAAACACCGGCATCCAGAAGTCCGATGTGGAATATGTCATCGACTGCGCTGAGGAGGCCTGCGGCGACATGAACCAGCGGGGCGGCGGCAACTTTGCCAAGGCCGCGGCCGAGATCGCCGGCCTCACCGGCGCCACCGGCTCCGATACCCGCGGCTTCTGCGCCGGTCCCGCCCACGCCATCGTGGAAGCGGCTTCTCTGGTTGCGGCAGGCGCTTATAAGACCGTGATGGTCACCGCCGGTGGCTGCACCGCCAAGCTGGGCATGAACGGCAAGGACCATGTGAAAAAGGGCCTGCCTGCGCTGGAAGACATGATCGGCGGTTTTGCCGTGGTCATCACCCAGGACGACGGCGTCAGCCCCGAGTTCAACCTGAGCATCCTGGGCCGCCACACCGTTGGCACCGGCTCCGCGCCGCAGAATGTCATCGGATCTCTGGTCACCGATCCGCTGGATCGCGCCGGCCTGAAGGTCACCGATATCGATAAGTTCTCCCCCGAGATGCAGAACCCCGACATCACCAAGCCCGCCGGTGCGGGCGATGTGCCGCTGGCGAACTACAAGATGATCGCCGCGCTGGCCGTCAAGCGGGGCGACCTGCAGAAGGCCGATCTGGCCACCTTCCCTGTGAAGCACGGTCTCACCGGCTGGGCGCCCACCCAGGGCCATATCCCCTCCGGCGTGCCTTATCTGGGCTTTGCCCGGGAGGATATCCTGGCGGGAAAGGTGCATCGTGCCATGATCATCGGCAAGGGCTCTCTGTTCCTGGGCCGCATGACCAACCTGTTTGATGGCGTTTCCTTCGTGCTGCAGACCAATTCCGGCGCGGAGAAGGCGGAGGCCGGCGTCAGCGAGGAAGAAGTGAAGAGCATGATCGCCAAGGCCATGAAGGACTTTGCCGCCATGCTGATGGCGCAGGCGGAATGATCGGGAGGCCGCATCATGAGTAATCTGGAAAAAACCATTGCAAAGACCTTCCTGCAGATGGCTGAGGGGCTGGAATCCGGCAGCTTCGGCATCCGCCCGAGGATCGCGCTGACAGGCATGGGCAGCGAGCACGGCGAGGAAAACGCCATGCAGGCCGCGCAGATGGCCGCAAAGCGGGGCGTGGATGTCTATTATATCGGCTCTCTGGAAGCGGAGGGCGTCACCACCATCCATGTGGCCAACGACGACGAGGGCCATAAGAAGATGGAGGAGATGGTGGAACAGGGCCAGGTCGACGGCGCCGTCACCATGCATTTCCCCTTCCCCATCGGCGTTTCCACCGTGGGCCGGGTCATTACGCCCGCTCGCGGCAAGGAGATGTTTGTAGCCACCACCACCGGCACCTCCAGCTCCGACCGCATCGAGGGCATGATCAAAAACGCCATCTACGGCGTGATCACCGCCAAGGCCTGCGGCGTGAAGGAGCCCACCGTGGGCATCCTGAATGTGGACGGCGCGCGGCAGACGGAAATGGCGCTGAATCAGCTGCGGGAGGGCGGCTATGACCTGCATTGGGCCACCTCCGCCCGGGCCGATGGCGGCGCCGTCATGCGCGGCAATGATGTGCTTCAGGGCACGCCCGATGTGATGGTCATGGACAGCCTGACCGGCAATGTGATGATCAAAATGATGAGCGCTTATACCACCGGCGGCAGCTTTGAGGCCACCGGCTATGGCTATGGCCCCGGCATCGGCATGGATTATGAAAAGCTGATCCTGATCATCTCCCGGGCCTCCGGCGCGCCGCTGATCGCCAATGCGCTGGAATATGCGGCACAGCTGGTGCGGGGCAAGGTCTTCGAGGTGGCGAAGCGGGAGTTTGCCGCGGCGGAAAAGGCCGGCCTGAGCAAGATCCTGGCCGCCCGCAAGGCTGCTTCCAAGCCCGCCGAGGCGGAGGAAGAAGTGAAATGCCCGCCGGCGGAGCCATGCACCGCCAGCATTCCCGGCATCGAGGTCATGGATCTGGAGGATGCCGCCAAGGTGCTCTGGAAAAACGGGATCTATGCCGAGACGGGCATGGGCTGCACCGGCCCGCTGGTCATGATGAGCGAAGCCAATCTGGAAAAGGCCAGCCAGCTTCTGAAGGCGGCGGGCTATATCGGCTGAGGAGGGCGCGCCATGAAGGTTTATGACCGGGTGGAAAAGGCGGAGAAGGAGCTTTCCACGGCCGAGCTGATCGACCTGATGGCCAACCACAACCGCCAGGTGGACCTGAAGCTCAAGGCAAAGACCGCCGATGAAGACGGCCATGTTTGGGACGGGGAAAACTGGACCTGCGTGGACGGCAAGCGCTTCATCCGCAGCTATTTTCTGGAGGGCCGGGCCCTGAAGGACTATGGCGGCTTCAACAAATACGATATGCAGGGCATCTTCCTGCCGGAGGAAGCCGTAGAGGTCGTTTTGGGCTGAAGCAGACCAAAAGCAAAACAAAGCGCGTCCCTGCTGCAGGGGCGCGCTTTTTTCGCATAAGAAACCGGCATACGAAACCGGAAAAAGGACAGGAAAAGGCCCCCGCAAACTGGTTTTGCGGGGGCCTTTTGGGCTTTTTTCAGGGTCAGTTCTGCCGATAGGCTCTCCAGAGGAAGGTGACGATCTGGGCTCTGGTGCAGTCGCCGCCGGGGGCGAAAAGATTGTTGCCGACGCCGGTGGTGACGCCGCTCTGCGCCGCCCAGGCAACGGCCTGCGCAAAGTAGCTGTCGGCGGGGACATCGGCGAAGGACGCGGTATCACCGGTCAGCTGGCCCAGGGCACGCCACAGGAAGGTGACGGCCTGACCGCGGGTGCAGGGATCATCCGGGCTGAAGCGATTGTCGCCGGTGCCGGTAGTGACGCCGTTTTCCACTGCCCAGGCAACCGCCTTGGCGTAGTACGCATCCGCCGCCACATCGGTGAAGGTGCTCAGTGCCGTGGGCTCGGGCGAGCCTGCCGCACGCCACAGGAAGGTGACGATCTGTCCGCGGGAGCAGGTCAGCTCCGGCCCGAACAGGCCGTTGCCGATGCCGCCGGTGATGTTATTTTCCGCCGCCCACTTGACGGCTTCGTAATAATAAGCGTTTGTGCTCACATCATCAAACGGGCTGGTCTCGGCCAGCTTCTTGAAGGCCGCGTCAATATCCACCTTGCCGGAGGGCATGGTAAACGAATACTTGCCGTCGCCCTTATCGGTGAGCTTCAGGGAGTTGCCGTCCTTATCGGTAACGGTGATCTCATCCAGCGCGTAGCCCTCGTCCGGCTCCACGGTGATGATCACGGTGCTGCCCTTGGCGGGGTTCTTGGGGCTGACAGTGATGCTGCCGTTGTCCGGTTCGCCGGGGTTCACCGAAGGCTCCGCCGGTCCCACAGGATTGGCGCGGCTAATGAGAGTCAGCGTGCCGTTCACATAGGTGAACTGGTAATTTTCGCCGGCGTCGGCGTCGGAGGCCACGATCTTGGCGGCTGTGCCGGCCTTGCGCATATCGGGGACAGTCGGATCATAGGTCAGCGTGGGGCCGGTGCGCAGCGTGTCGCCGCCGAGCAGACCCTCCACGGTGTAATCCGTGCCCAGCACCGGTGCGCTCAGATCGGGCGCGGCGCTGTCGGTGTAAGCGAGCTTATCCAGAACGGTGATGGTGACGGATTTTCTGGCCACCGTGAGGGTATAGCTCACGCGGCCCTCCAGATGCTCCGCCGTTTCAGAAGCGACGGCAGTGATGGTGACGGTGCCGGCCTTGCGGATCTGCACCGTGCCGGCCGCATCCACCGTGGCGATGGTTTCGTCGCTGCTGGAATAGGTGACGGTGCTGTTCTCCGCTTCGCCGGTGGCGGCAAGGGGGAAGTCGCCATCGCCGTAGGTCTTTTCCACCGCGCTTACCGCGAACCTAAAGCTGGCCTGCGGGAGCTTGGCGAGAACAGAATAGGTACCCTCGATGAAGGTGATCTGGTAATTATCGCCCAGCGTCAGCGAGCCCTGGGTGATGGGGTAGTCGTTCACCGTGCCCTTGTCCGCAGTCGTTGCCAGCGCGCCGTTGAAGGCGTCTCCGACAAACAGCTCGGGTGCATAGGTGAAGGTCAGCGGCTGCAGCTCCTTGCCCACGCGGGAGGACTTGCTCTCCGCCGTGACGGTGACGGCGGCCTTGCCGATGGTCACGGTCACGCTCTGGGGGACGGTGTCGTTGTGGTTGGCGTCGCCGGCGACCTTATAATATACGGTGTAGCCGCCCGCGTTTTTGCCGGTGGGGATGGCGGCGGAATACGCGCCGTTCTCCGTCAGGCTGTACCGCATTTCGCCGCCGGTGGCAGCGCCCGGGGTGATGAGCGTCTGGTCATTGCCGTTGTAGGTCAGGGTGTTGGCGGCAGGGGCGGTGCAGGAGGAAGCGGCTTTTTGGATCTCAAAGGTGGTGCTGCCGGAGACGGTGTAATTGCCGCCGTCCTTGTCCGTGATGGTAACCGTCGCCGTGCCGGCGTTGATATTGCCGGAATATGTGACGGTGTATTCGCTCGCCGGGATCTCGGTGTCGCCGTCCTTGACGGTGACGGTGGGCCGGATCTCCGCGCCGGTATAGGTGCGGTTGCCGGTCAGCTTAATGGTCGGGGCCGTCACGGTCTTGGGGTCGATGGTGACGGTGAAGCTGCCGGAGAACATCTCATGGTTTCCGTTGGGATCTGTCATGCGGAAATAAACCGTGTGTTCGCCCGCGTCGATGAAGGTGGGGATGTCGGATCCATAGGAGCCGTTTTCCGTTGCGGCGTAGGTGAAGGCCGGGATTGTTGTTTTGTCTGCAGTAGTCACCGAAATGTCCACATCTGCAGTTTGCGCCTTGCCGTTGTAGGTCAGCGCGGTGTGCTGCGTAATGGTGGCCGTCATTGTCGCTTTGTTCACCGTGACGGTTACCTTTCCGGTGGTCGCGGCGTACATATAGGCGTTGCTGCCCGACGGAGTGAATTTCCACTCAGCCTCATAAGGGCCGGCAGCGGGCTTATATGTGTATTGGGCGTCCGTCCATGCGAAATCGCCCTCGACCGCTGCGCCGGTGGTGGGATCCTTCATCGTGCCGGTGATTTTGCTGGCGCTCAGCGGCTGGCCGTAGGTGATGGCGGTGGCGCTGACATTGGCCGCAGTGGGGACGATCTTGTTCGAGGCGCTGACATTGACGGTCAGGGTGATGTCCTCGTAGTTGGTGGTGGTGACCTTCACCGTGACTTCGCCGATCTTGCCTTCCTGGTCGGTGGTCACGGCGTTGATGGGCAGGGTCAGCTTGCCTTTTTTGATCAGCGCGTCACCGGTGTAATAGTTGCCCAAAGCAACGCTTTTGACCGTGTAGGTGGTCTCGCCGTAAGTTTCGGGGCTTTTCAGCGTCGGCAGGGCCGGAAGCTCCACCAGATAGGTCTTGTCCAGACCGTTGTAAACCGTCAGCGCCGCGGAGCGGGAACTATTGTATATTTTGGCCTTGGTGATGGTGAACTTTGAAGCATCATCGGTGGCAAGGTCGCAATTGTCCGTTCTGCTTTCCGGATGGTCTTTGAACACATAGTTGTCGCTCTTCAGCGTCACCGTGAAGGAGAAGGATTTTCCGCTGCCGGCGTCCGGCGAATCCACATAGCTCCCATCGGCCTGCCGCATGGTGAAGCGGGCGTTGGTGATCTCAAAAGCGTCGGCGTCGGGGAGCTTAACATTTCCAATGTTGGTGGAGAATGTCACCTGGCTCTTCTCAAGCGGATAGGCTGCGCTGCCGTCGTATTGTTTGGTGATCGGCGAGTCGATGGAAGGATAGTTAAGCACCATCGGCGTGATGCTCCAATTTACCTCAACCTTGCCGGTATAGTTGCCCTTGCCAGTGACGGTGAGGGTGTAAGTTCCCACATTGGTCTGGCCTGTGACATCGACGGTGTAGTCCGTGTCTTTCGTCAGCGTTGTCAAGTTCAGCGTTACGCTGGAAACAGCGGGCGTCTTTTCCGCGCCGTCGTAGACGAAGGAGGGGTGATCCAGCGTGATATTCGCGCCCGCGATGCTGGCCGGGGTTACCGTCACGGTGACCGCATTGCTCAGCACCCAGCCACCGCCGGACTCGACTGCGCCGCGGATCGTGTGGCTGCCCGCATCCAGAGCGGCGGGGGGATAGGAAGTGCCACCCGCGCCGGTGATCTGCGTCCACGCGCCGTCCTTCAGCTCAAACCACTGCTCGGCGCTAAGGCTGTCTTTGGGGGTGAGCTCGATGAAACCCGTTCCGGTCTCGCCGTAGGTCACAGTGCCGGGATTGCTGGCGGTCACGCTGTCAAGATCCGTCTTGACCACAGAAACATTGCTTGCGGTTCGCCCCAGCAGCTCCGCGGGGGTGAGCCATGTATCATTGCTCTTGAGACTGTCGCCGCCGGTCATCAGGTCGCCCAAGACAATGGATTTATCGGAGCCGTTGATGGTCAGCGTGCCGATGACGCCCTTGTTGGTAGTGCCGCTGTCCTTGAGGGTGATTTTGGCGCTGGTCTCCAGCTGCGAAATGCTGTAGCCGTTCAGGTCGAGCATGAGATTCGAGCCAATGAACACCGGGTCGGACACATCCGCCAGCAGCTTCAGCGTGCCGCCGTTGTATGCGGCGGTGATGGCTTCGGAAAGATACAGGTAATAGGTGGTCGTTTCGCCCTTCGTGACGCTGGCGGCCATGGGATTGTGGCAGACGGTGCACTTGTTGCCAGTGCCTATCGCCTTGTGGGGGCAGGGGTAGCCGCAGGCGCACTCGCCATACTCGTTAAAGCTATGGGTGTGGGAGACCACATAGACGGTCTTGCCGGCATCGGTACGAGCGGTCTCGTAAACATCCAGCAGGTCCGTACCGGCCGCATTATAAGTCAAGGTATAACCGGGGACCAGCAGATCCGTCAGCTTGCCCACATCGGCTCCGTTACGGTCGCTGGAGAAGATGGCATAGCCTACAGTGGCATTCTGCGGGTTTTCAAACACGCCGCCGCTGATCTTGAGCGTGCCGTAGCAATCGCGCTTCCACACCCGCGCGGAATAGGTACCGCCCTCGATGGTCACACAGTAGCCGTTGAAGAGGGAAATGCATACTGCGGTGCCGCCAGTAAGGTTCCCTGGCGCATATGTATTGCGGACGCCGCCGGCGTTGCTGCTGCCGCTGCTGCCGCTGCTGTCCTTCAGGGTCACATTTATACGCGCCGAGAAGGTCAGCAGGCTGCCGTAGCAGTTGCCGGAGAGGGTAAAGCCGTTCCAGTCGACGGTAAAGGTGCAGTCTTTGTCGGGGGAGCTGATGTTAATGTCCTTGCCATCTTCAAGTGTCACATTCTGCAGCAGCGTCAGCGTGCTGTCGCTGCTGGCCGCCGCCGCGTTGAAGGCTTCTTCAATGTTCGTATAATAGGCGATTGCCGGATCTTCACCCGCCGCCGTGACGCTGGCCACCGCCAGAAGACTGCCGCAGGTTTTGCACTGGCCGTTGGCGGGATCCATTCCATCGCCATGGTCGCAGACATAGCCGCAGGCGCAGGGAGAGCCGCTGTGCTTCGTGTGGGAAACCACGGTGACATTGGGCAAAAAGGTTACAGGTTTGATGTCAGTGCCGTATGCGTTTACGAGCTCGCTCGGATCATCTTTCTGCGCAAAGGCATAGCCCTTTGCCAGCGCATCGCCAAGCGGCCGGCCGCTGCAGGCAAGATAGTAGAAGGTGCCGCCGGAGACGGTGGAGGCGTTGCTGAGGTAAACGCTGCCAAAGGTGCCGCCGGTGATATTCAGCGTGCCCATGGGATTCACGGACCAGCCGTTGCTGCTGTTGGTGATCGCGCCGGTTTTCCCGGTGCTGCTGTCGCAGATGGTGAGCGTGATGCCATAATAGAATGAAAGAATGGTCGTGCCATTGGGTGCTTTGCTGCCGTCAATGGTAAAGCCGTTGAGATCCAGCGTGACCTGCTCGTAGACGCGAAGCGTTTCGCTGAGCGTCACATTCTTCAGCAGCTTGACGGTGGCACCGTCAGCCGCCGCGTCAAACGCGGCGGTGAGGTCGGAGAAATAATAGGTCTTGGCGTCCGTTCCCGCCGGCGTGACGCTGGCGGCCATGTCGTCCAGCGCCGTGTTGCAGTAGTCGCAGAGCTTGTCGTTGTCCGCGTCCACATGGGTGGTGCATTTTACGACCTTGACATCGGAGATAACACCGGCCTCGTCGTATGTTGCTTTCGTTGCATAATTCACGAAGCTACCAGAACCGTCAGCATATTGGAACGCATAGCCCGGAGCAAGCAGAGTGCCAAACAGAATGCCGGGCGACCGGTAGTCTGTGAGCCCTATCTCAATGCGGCCATAAGTGCCGCCGGTGAGTTTGTTATTTTTTATGCTGTTTGACGGCCAGCTATAAAATTGCAGAGACGTGATGGTTCCTTTGTTTTCTCCAGAAATCAGCGTACTTTCTTCACTGCCGTTCTGAGACGACGATACCGTTTTGATCGTGCCGCCGTCCCAGTCACTCAAATCGAGCGTGCCTTTCGCGCTAATGCCGATCATACCGTCAAAGCCGCCGCTGCCGGTGATATTCAGTCTGCTGGAATTGATAACCTTCCCATCCTGATCTATTCCAACATAAATCCAGCCTTCCTTGATCGTGTGACCATTCAGGTTCAGCGTGACGGTTTTGCCGTCGCCGGTAAGGCACGCGGTCTGATTGGAATTATCAATGTCATCCTGCAGCTTCACGGTATCGCCGTCCTCGGCTGCGGCCAGTGCTGTGGGGAGGTCGGTGTAGTAGAACCACAGCGTGTTGCCCGAGGAGTTCTTAGTTTGGCGCACGACATACATCCGCTGACCGCAATCGAGGCAGTCGCGGTCACCGATACCAAGACGCCTGTGCGGGCAGGACATTTTGCAGGTTTTGCACCTGCCGTTCTCATAGCCCGCAGAATGATCGCAGGTCACACCGCACTCGCAGGTGTAGTTCTCTGCGGGGTTATAGACATGCGTATGCTCCTGAATGGTAACATCGCCGCCCCAAGACCTGTTGTTGTCGCCCACGCACGGATACTTTCTTGTCTCGTCTTCGCTGACAAAGGCACGATCAGCTGCCAGCAGGCTGTTCAGATTCTTGTAGTTCTTCGAGCCAACGACCGACACGCGATTCCCGTCCACGGTTTCACCGGTGTAGTCTACCTTGAATGTGCCCCGGGTCAGACCCTTTGTCAATTTTGCGTCGCCCGTGATCGTCAGGCCGCCGTTCAGGTCAAGATCGCCGTTGAACTCCAGCTCGCCGCCCGTGGCTTTGATCGCAGGTTCGCAGGTCATGACATTGCCGGAAACGCCCTTCAAGCCGCCGGTGGCGGTGACTTTGCCGTTAAAGACCACCTTGCCGCCGGTGACCTTGATGGCGGGCGCGATCGCGGTATCCAGGCCCTCGTTTTCCACAGCCGTTGCGGTCACATCCTGCTCAAAGGTCACCGTGCCGCCGGTCACTTCGATGGCGGGCGCGGCGCTGGAATTCTTCGCACCGCCCGTGGCGTTGACGGTGCCCTTGAAGGTCAGCTTGCCGCCCGTGACCTTGATGGCAGAGGTGGCGGGGTTGCCGGCACCTCCGTTTTCGCCCTCGAGCACTGCGGCGTCTTCAATGATCAGGCTGCCGCCGTTGACCGTCAGCGCCGGGTCATAGCCGAGACTGACAAGCTTCAAGCCGTTTGTTTTCAGCGTGACAGGCTTATCCGAGGAATTCAGCACAAAGGCGTACCGCCAGATCCCCTGATACTCGTTTGTTGCATGGGACACCAGTGTCAGCTCTGTCTCGCCTGCTTCGAAAGCTGTTTCCAAATCTTTGTACAGGTTGCCTGTGCCGTCCTCGCCTTTCGCACCTTCCAGAATCGGCAGGAAGCCGCACTTGTCGCAGCTGCCATTAGTTGTATCGTCATAGGTGTGCGCTTCCGAGCCACCGAACGAATATGTACACACACGGCACACGCTGTTGGAATGCCCCTTGCCGTCGGCAGTGACAACATAGTCCGTGTTTTCCGTATCGAGAGTGTGCGACTCTGCGGCGTGCCTGTTGTCGCAACGATAGCAGCCCATGGTGTGCATCGTGTCAGTGACGCTCACGGCATAGAGGTCGCATTCAACAGTCTGCGCAAAGCCACACACAGTGCATGTTTCGGCATGTGTATCGGTGCCCTCATTATGGGTATATGTGGCGTCGTCCGCGCGGTGGCCGCAATACTCGATGACGAGCTTGCTGCCCTTCAGGTCGGTCTCAGCAGGCGCAAGCCCGGCCCAGTCCCCGTGCTTCAGCTCTTCGCTGTGGCCGGACGCGTCGGTGCGCGTGGCTTTCATTACTGTACAAGAGCTTGTACCCAGATAAGAGTTTTGGACTTCCAGCGTGATGTTCTTGACCAAGTCGCCGGACGCGCTGTTGATCTCCAGCGTGCCGCCGTGAATGGAGAGCGTGCTGCCGTTTGTGCTTTCGCTTTGGATCGCCGCGCCGGAACCGGTGTGATTGATAACGAGCGTTCCGACCTCGCCGGTGTTTTGGACCGTCTGGCCATAAACATAAAGTGGCCTGGTCCCCTGCGCAAATTTCAGCGCGCCGTTGATCGTCAGCTTTGCGCCATCGCAAAGAAGGACCCGGGCAAAACTGCTGCGGGCGTTTATAGTCAGGTCTCCGTTAATGGTTACATCGTTCTTGATAACATAACTGACCTCGCCCCATGTAACACTGTCCGAGCTGGTCTCGGTATAAAGATCGGCCCACATTTGGCCGCCGCCCCGTTCGATGGTGCCGTCCGCCTTGACAGTGTCATAATAGGCCGGCTCAGTCGCCGCCAGTGCGCCCACGGGCATCAGGCTCAGAACCATGGCCAGAGCCAAAAGCAGACTGAAAATTCTCTTTTTCATAAAGTTCCTCCTTTGTGCGTTATGCTTGTGCATCTATGTTCAGCCCGGCGCATCGCGGGCGCAGTTTTCCTAAAGCTCCTCCGGCACCAGCCGAAGCCTTTTTGCCGCGGTCTTTGCTTCAGAGCGGCGCTTAACATCCAGCTTGTCTAAAATATGGCTCACATGGGTCTTGACGGTGGGGAGCTTGATGCCCATGATCTGGCCGATCTCCGCGTTGCTCTTGTCGGCGCAGAGCAGCCGGAGGATCTGCACCTCCGTGGGCGTAAGCGCGTCCTTTGGGGCCAGCCGCGGCTGCAGAAAGCGGGGATAATAGGCCGCCTGCGCCCGTACATCCGCCATCAGCCGCTTGTGCCACTTGACGCTGCCCTGCCATTCCAGCTCCTCCAGCAGGGGCAGGATCGCCGCGCCGTAGACGCTGACCGGGCGGATAAAGCGAAACTCCGCCGCCGTGTTCAGCCCATGGGTGAGGTCCTGCCGCCAGGTTTCGTCCCGGCTGCGGAAGCGCGCGATGGCGGTGAGCAGGTCCAGATGGATGCCGTCGATATGCCGGCGGCAGCTCTGGATGTAGCGGGCCAGGGGCGCCAGCGTCAGAAGCGCCTTGTCCGGCGCGCCGTCGGCCAGCTCCACCATGGCCTGGGTAAAATAAAGATAACGCTTCATCACATTGACCCGCAGGGGGTCCCGCGGGGCGCTTTTCCGATACCAGGCGTCGGAGGCGTCCAGATCGCCGGCGTGCAGCGCGATCCGGCAGAGCATGGCGTCCATATTGGGGAGAAAGCGCTCCCGCCCCTCCGCCGCAAAGCTCTCCCGCAGGGAGCGCACCGTCCGGCGGGCGTCTTCGCTCTGGCCGCCGGCCAGCTGGCTCCGCGCCAGCAGACCGCCCGCGGCAAATTCCATGTCGGGCGTGCCGTGCTGACGGATGTCGTTCATGCGGGGGATCAGCGAGAGCATCCGCCCGGAGATGTCTTCGCCCTTTTCAAACTTGCTCTCGGCGATGGCGCAGTCGGCAAGGCCCACGCCGTCCCGGCCCAGCACCGCCTCCACAGGGATGCGGAGGGTCTTGTAGAGCAGGTCGTCCTTTTTGCTCCACGGGGAGAAGTCCTTGCCGCCGTTCATGATGCTGGGCAGGGCGCTGGTGACGGAAAAGGAGGGGAGCGACACCTCCTTGTTGGTCAGCAGGCGGAACACGGCGGGGATCGTCTCCGTCAGGCCCTCCACGCCCCGCTGGGGGAGGGAGATATCCAGCCAGGCCAGCCGGCTGCGGGCCTGTTTTCCTGCGGCGTCTTCCGGGCCGCAGCGGCGGGCAAACGCCTGCAGCTCCTGATACCAGCGCTGGGAGCCTTCATAGTCCATGGCCAGAGCGCAGAGCATGCTCATCCCCTGCATCAGCGAGGGGGAGGCGAGGATCTCCTGCTCCGGCAGGCTGCGGTAATAGGCCTCCATTTCGCTGTAGTGCCCCATGCCGGGGTGCAGCTCCGCGTTGCGGATCAGAAGCTCGGAGACCTTGGCGTGGTCGCCGCCCCTGGTGTAGCAGTCCAGCGCGTGGGCATAGTCCTCCTTCAGCTCGTAGTAGAGCCCGCCCCGGCGAAACAGGGCCTTGCGCTTTTCCTCGGGATATTCCCGCTCCATCTCCCAGAGGAGAAAGGCCCGGAACTGGGGCCAGAAGCGGAAGTGCTGCACATCGTCGCAGCGGAGCATGGAGGTGCAGCGCAGGAGCCAGTCCAGCCGCGCGGCCGTCTGGGGGTCGCCGCTGACCATCCGGGCCATTTCCAGATCAAAGCGCTCAAAGGGCGCCAGCTCCAGCAGAAAACGCC
>USML01000010.1 GCA_900555855.1 uncultured Eubacteriales bacterium
GAATATTTCAATGTGCGACGCCTATGTGAATGTCATCGGCGGGCTTTATCTGGACGAGCCGGCGGCAGATCTGGCGCTGGCCGGCATCGAGAGCTTCGTCCCGCTGGATCAGGTGATCGACGCCATGTATCAGATCGGCTGCGGGATGCCCGCCTGCGTCCGGGAGACCGGCGAGGGGGGCCTTGCCGTCACGCCCGCAGGCATCGCGGCGAAAAGAAGGCTTTTCTGATGGCACAGGACTTGCTTGTAAAGCTTTGGAGCTTGCCGGATAAAATGCCCGTTCTGCAGGCGCTGCAGGCCCGGGGCGTCTCGATCAAACGGGTCATCGCGCCGGACCGGGGCCGGGTCTTGGCCTTTGTGCGGGAGCATTTCGGCGACGGCTGGATGCACGAATGCGAAGCGGCCCTTTCCACCGTCCCCAGCACCTGCTATATCGCCGTGCGGGAGCGGGAGATCCTCGGCTTTTCCTGCTTTGAAGCCACGGGAAAGGATTATTTCGGCCCCATCGGCGTTAAAAAGGAAGCCCGGGTCTCCGGCGTGGGGACGGGGCTTTTGCTCTGCAGCCTTCATTCCATGTGGGAGCTGGGGTATGCCTACGCCATCATCGGCTGGGCCGACGAGGCCATCGGCTTTTATGAGAAGACCGTGGGCGCCGTCCCCATCGAGGGGGGCCATCCGGCCATTTATCAGAATCTGATCCGGAAATAGTGCGCCGGCGGCGCATGGAGAGCCCCATCGGGAGGAAGCGCCCTCCCGATTTTTCTTTTTTTGGGCTGGTCTATTAGAATGAAATGTGGTAGAATAATATGAAACAGAAGACGATGCAGAACAGGAGGCCGACATGGAACAGCAACTGATGATGCTTGCAGCGCAGCAGGGCATCCGCCTGCTCTGCGGAGCGCCGCTTTCCCACTATACGACCTTTCAGATCGGCGGGCCGGCCCGCTGGCTGGCGCTGCCGGAGACGGAGACACAGCTTTGCGCGCTTTTGGAGCTTGCGGCGGAGCAGGGGCTTCGCTTTGCCGTCATCGGACGGGGCAGCGATCTGCTGGCGCCGGACGAGGGCTTTGACGGCCTTGTGATCCGGACGCCGGAGGGCGCGCCGGTCTGGCTGGATGAGACGACGGTGCAGGTCCCGGCGGGCTATTCCCTGAGCCGGCTTTCTGCGCTGGCGGCGGAGCGGGGCCTTGCGGGCCTGACCTTTGCCCAGGGCATCCCCGGGACGGTGGGGGGCGGGATCCTGATGAACGCCGGCGCTTACGGCGGGCAGATCTCCGATACGCTGGTCTCCAGCGTCTGCCATACGCCGGAGGGCCTGCGGGAGCTTTCTGCGGCGGAGCATGACTTTGCTTACCGCAGCAGCGTCTATTCCCGCCATCCGGACTGGATCGTGCTGCACGGCGTTTTTCGGCTGCAGCCGGGAGACCGGGCGCAGCTGCTGGCGGAAATGGCGGACTATGGGGCCCGCCGCCGGGAGAAGCAGCCGCTGGAATATCCCTCCGCAGGCAGCGCCTTCAAGCGCCCGGCGGGGCAGTTTGCCGGCCGGCTCATTGAGGAATGCGGCCTGAAGGGCTGCCGCGTGGGCGGCGCGCAGGTCTCGGAAAAGCACGCGGGCTTTATCATCAACCGGGGCGGCGCAACCTGCGCCGATGTGCTGGCGCTGATCCGTCTGGTGCAGGAGCGGGTGCAGGCCCAGACCGGCGTTTTGCTGGAGCCGGAGATCCGCGTTTTGAAGTAAGGAGCGGAAATGAAGAAAGGGAAGTTCAAAGAGCGGCTGGCGTTTCCGGCGTTTTGGCTGGCGGCTGCCGGCGTGCTTTGCGTTTTCGTGGGAGATCTGCGCACCAGCGCCGGATTTTTGGCCGCGGCGGTGGGCTGTTGTCTGCTGCTGGCGGCGTGGCTGGTGTGGCTGTTCCGCAAGGGGCGGCAGCCGGGTCTGACGCCCAGACAGCGGCGCTGGCTCAATACTGGCAAGGTGATCACCATTACAGCCGCGGCGGCCGGGCTGGCCCTGCTGATCCTGTTGGAGGGGCTGATCCTTTCCGAGGTCCACGGCACGGAGGATCCCCAGGCGGAGATCCTGATCGTTCTGGGCGCGGGCCTGCGCGGAGAAACGCCCTCCGCCACGCTGCAGGTCCGGCTGGATGCGGCGCTGGAGCAGCTTTCGGCCCATCCTCAGGCGGTGGCCGTTCTTTCCGGCGGGCAGGGGCACAACGAGACGGTCACGGAAGCCAGCGCCATGGCCCGCTATCTGACGGCCCGGGGCATCGAGCCCTCCCGGCTCTATCTGGAGGAGCAGGCCCGCAATACGGAGCAGAATTTGCGGTTTTCCCGGGAGATCATCGAGGAAAACCATCTGGAAGGAAGCATTGCTGTGGTCAGTAATGGCTTTCACCTTTACAGGGCGAAGCATCTTGCGGAGCGCATGGGCATGGAGGTGGAGACGGTCTCCGCGCCGGTGCCCTATGCCTGGCTGATCCCCAGCGTTTATCTGCGGGAGGCCTGCAGCCTGCTTTTGATGTTTGCAAAAGAGATCCTTGGATAGAAAGAACACAGGAAGGGGAACGGGCGATGGAATGTCTCATCATCTCCGGCATGAGCGGCGCCGGTAAGAGCCTTGCGGCGGATGTTTTGGAGGATATCGGCTATTACTGCATCGATAATATGCCGGTGAAGCTGATCCCGCAGTTTACCGAGCTGTTCGGCAGCCTGGACGGGGAAAACAAAAAAGCCGCCTTCGTGGTGGATGTGCGGGGCGGGGGCGATTATTCCTATCTGTTCCGCACGCTGGAGGAGCTTTCCCGGGCGGGAAACAGCTGCCATGTGCTGTTTTTGGACTGCGCCGATGAGACGCTCATCAACCGGCAGAAGGCCAGCCGCCGCCGGCATCCTCTGGATATGGACGGCAGAGGGCTGGAGGCCGCCATCCGGCAGGAGCGGGAGCTGATGGAGCCGGTGCGCCGCAAGGCGGACTATGTGATCGACACCACGGCCCTTTCTGCCGCCGGGCTGAAAAACCGGCTCTTCCGCCTGTTTGGCGACGGGGGCGAGGGCGGGATGATGACGGTCTCCGTCTGCACCTTCGGCTATAAATACGGCATCCCCCGGGAAGCGGATCTGGTCTTTGATGTGCGCTTTTTGAAGAACCCCTATTATCAGCAGGCGCTGCGCCCCCAGACCGGGCTGGACCAGCCGGTCTACGACTATGTTTTTACCGACCCCAACGCGGAGGTCTTCGTGGCAAAGACAACCGACCTGCTGCGCTTTCTCCTGCCGCTTTATGTTAAGGAGGGCAAGACCTCGCTGGTGATTGCCGTGGGCTGTACCGGCGGCCGGCATCGTTCCGTGACCATTGGCCGACGCCTTCATCAAGAATTGCTGCAGGCGGGCATTGGTGCGACGCTGCTGAACCGGGATGTGGAGAAGGGCTGAGCCATGGAGCAAAAGGAGATCGCGGCCTGGCGCGCCGCCCCCTATGACGCCATTCCGGAGCGGCTGCTCCGGGGGGCAAGGGCTTCGGGCCGGAAGGTTGCGGCCATCGGCGGCGGGACGGGGCTTTCCACGCTGCTGCTGGGCCTGAAGGAATATACGGAAAACATCACGGCCATCGTCACCGTCACCGACGACGGCGGCTCCTCCGGCAAGCTCCGCCGGGAGTTTGGGATGCTCCCGCCGGGGGATATCCGCAACTGCATTCTGGCGCTGGCCAACACCAACACCATGATGACCCAGCTGCTGAACTATCGCTTTCCCTCCGGCAGTCTGGCGGGGCAGAGCTTCGGCAATCTGTTTCTGCTGGCGCTGAACAATATCTGCGGCTCCTTTGAGGAGGCCGTTGCCGATATGAACCAGATTTTGGCCGTCACCGGGCAGGTCCTGCCGGTGTGTACGCAAAACGCCGCGCTGGAGGCCATCTTTGCCGATGGGAGCCGGGTGGTGGGGGAGACGGCCATCACCTCCGCCAAAAAGGACAAAAATCTGGACATCCGCTCCATCCGCCTGCTGCCGGAGGACACGCAGGCGCTGCCCCAGGCCCTGCAGGCCATCCGGGAAGCGGAGCTGATCGTCCTCGGCCCCGGGAGCCTTTATACCAGCATCATCCCCAACCTTCTGGTGGGGGGCGTGGCGGAGGCGCTGCGGCAGTCGCCGGCGCTGAAGCTCTATGTTTTGAATGTGATGACCCAGGACGGCGAGACGGAGCATTATTCCGCGGCGGATCATGCCCGGGCCATCCTGAAACACAACGGCTGTATTGATGTTTGCCTTTACAACACCCAGGAGATCCCGGACAAGCTGGCGGCCCGGTATATGCCCGAGGGCAGCGAGCCGCTGCGCCCGGTGCCGGAGGAATTTCGCCGGCTGGGCATCCGTCTGTTTGGCGGAGATATGCTTTCGCGCAACGGGCAGCTGGCCCGGCACGACCCGCTGCGGCTGGCCTATAATGTGATGCTGACGGCGGAGACCTTTGCCCATCGGGAGGGCGTTTTGGGAGAATATGACCGGCTGCTGCTGCGGCAGCGCTGACCGCCGGCACAGGAAAGGAGAGAGGAACCGTGTCGTTCACCACAGACATCAAGCAGGAGCTCTGCCGGATCACCGACGATCCGGACGCCGCGCTGGCGGAATGCCTCGGCATGCTGCTGTTTGCGGGCCAGCTGAACCGGCAGCGCCTTCGGCTGCAGGCGGAAATGCCCGCGGTGCGCCGCCGGGTGCAGCAGCTGATGCGCCAATGCTTTGGCATCACGCCGGAGGAGCTGGACAATACCCTCTATCTTTCCGAGCCGGAGCAGCTGGGGCGGATCTTTTCCGTCTATGGCTACGAGAGCCAGAACGCCCTGCCGCTGAACCGGGCCGTGGTGGAGGAGGAGGACTGTAAAAATGCGTTTCTGCGGGGCGCCTTTCTTACCGGGGGCTATGTCTCCGCCTCAGCAAAGGGCTATCATCTGGAGCTGGTGACGGCGCATTATTCCATCTCCCGCCAGGTCAGCGCCCTGCTGAACGATCTGGAGCTGCCCGCCGGGCAGACCATGCGCCGGGGGAACTATGTGCTCTATTATAAGGACAGCGCCGCCATCGAGGATTTTCTCTCTGCCTGCGGGGCCACCGGCGCGGCCATGACGCTGATGCTCAAAAAGGTGGAGCGGGCCATGAACAGTCAGATCAACCGGACGGTGAACTGCGAGACGGCCAATGTGGCCCGGACGGTGAGCGCCTTTCTCAAGCAGTCGGAGGCCATCCGCCGTCTGCAGGAGAGCGGCCGGCTGGAAACGCTTTCCCGGCCCCTGCAGCAGGCGGCGCAGCTTCGGCTGCAATACCCGGAATATTCCCTGCAGGAGCTTTGCGCCGCCAGCGAAGAGCCCATTTCCAAGCCCGGCATGAGCAACCGGCTGCGCCGTCTGGTGCAGCTCAGCGAGGAGGAGCCAAAATGACCCCATTTGTCAATCTGCATTTACATACGGAATACAGCCTTTTGGACGGCGCCTGCCGCATCGACGCGCTGATGGAGCGGCTCAAGGAGCTGGGGCAGACGGCCTGCGCCATCACGGACCACGGTGTCATGTATGGCTGCGTGGATTTTTACAAGGCGGCAAAAAAGGCCGGCATCAAGCCCATCATCGGCTGCGAGCTTTATGTGGCGCCGCGGACGCGCTTCGACCGGGTCTATGAGCTGGATTCCGACGCCTTCCATCTGGTTCTCCTGTGCAAAAGCATGGAGGGCTACCGGCACCTGATCAAGCTCTGCTCCGCCGGCTTTACCGAGGGGTTTTACAACAAGCCCCGGGTGGACTGGGACCTGCTGCAGCAGCATCATGAGGGGCTGGTGTGTCTTTCCGCCTGTCTGGCGGGGCAGGTGCAGCAGCTGCTGCTCCACGGCAATTACGCGGCGGCAAAGGAATGCGCCCTGCGGTATGACGCGCTGTTTGGCCGGGGGAATTATTATCTGGAGCTGCAGGACCACGGCATCCCGGAGCAGAAGCAGGTGAATGCGGGCCTTCTGGACATCCATCGGGAGACGGGAATCCCCCTGGTCTGCACCAACGACTGCCATTACCTCCGCCGGGAGGACGCGGAGATGCACGATGTGCTCTTGTGCATCCAGACGGGCAAGACGCTGGAGGATCAGAACCGGCTGAAGTTTCAGGGGACGGAGTTTTATGTAAAATCCGGCGACGAGATGGCGCAGCTTTTTCCGGAAGCCCCGGAAGCGCTGGAAAACACCTGCCGCATCGCGGAGATGTGTCAGATGGACTTCGTCTTCGGCAAATATCATCTGCCGGCCTTTCAGCTACCGGCAGGGGAGACCGACGCCCGGCACTATATGGAGCGCCTCTGCTGGGAGGGCTTTCAGCAGCGCTATCCTGACGGGCCGGAGGATTATCGGGCGCGGCTGCGCTATGAGCTGGACATGATCGCCCGGATGGGCTTTGTGGAATACTTCCTGATCGTGGGGGATTTTGTCAACTACGCTAAGCGTCAGGGCATCCCCGTGGGGCCGGGCCGCGGCTCCGGCGCAGGCAGCATGGCGGCCTACTGTATGCGGATCACGGATGTGGACCCCATGCGGTACAATCTGTATTTTGAGCGTTTTATCAATCCGGAGCGGGTCAGCATGCCCGACTTCGATATCGACTTCTGCCCCCGCCGGCGGCAGGAGGTCATCGACTATGTTACGGAGAAATACGGCAAGGACCATGTGGCCCAGATCGTCACCTTCGGCACCATGGCCGCCCGGGCGGTGGTCCGGGATGTGGGCCGGGTCATGAGCATGCCCTATGCCGAGGTGGACATGGTGGCAAAGCTGGTGCCCCAGGAGCTGAAAATGACGCTGGAAAAGGCGCTGAAGGTCTCGCCGGAGCTGAAGCGCTATTATGACGACGATCCCCGGGTGAAAAACCTGCTGGATATGGCCCGGAAGATCGAGGGCATGCCCCGCAACTGCTCCACCCATGCGGCGGGCGTGATCATTGCCGCCGCGCCGGTGGACGAATATGTCCCCCTGTCCCGAAGCGATCAGGGCGTGGTCTGCCAGTATGTGATGACCACGCTGGAGGAGCTGGGCCTTTTGAAGATGGACTTTCTGGGCCTGCGCAACCTGACCGTTTTGGACGACGCCCGGAAAATGATCCTGGCAGACGGCGGACAGCTGGACTGGGAGCATCTGGATTATGACGATCCCGCCGTTTTCGAGATGCTGGGCAAGGGGCAGACCTCCGGCGTGTTCCAGATGGAAAGCTCCGGCATGACGGATGTGGCCGTGCGCCTGAAGCCCAGGAGCATCGAGGATGTCACCGCCATCATCGCCCTGTTCCGTCCCGGCCCCATGCAGTATATCGACGATTATATCCGCTGCAGCAAGAATCCCTCCGCCGTGCATTATGCCCATCCGCTGCTGGCGAAGGTCCTTTCCGTCACCTATGGCTGCATCGTCTATCAGGAGCAGGTGATGGAGATCTTCCGTCTGCTGGCGGGCTACAGTCTGGGCAAGGCGGATATGGTCCGCCGGGCCATGTCCAAAAAGAAGATGGATGTTTTGAAGGCGGAGCGGGAAAGCTTCGTCCGCGGCAATCCGGCGGAGGGGATCTGCGGCTGCGCCGCCAACGGCGTTCCGGAGGAGGTCGCCAACGGGATCTTTGACCAGCTGCTGGATTTTGCAAACTATGCCTTCAACAAGGCCCATGCCGTCTGCTACGCGGTGGTGGCCTATCAGACGGCTTATCTGAAATATCATTATCCCAAGGAATACATGGCCGCCCTGCTGACCTCGGTTTTGGGGCAAAACGGCAAGGTGGCGGAATATATCGAGCAGTGCCGCGGTCTGGGCGTCACCGTCCTGCCGCCGGACATCAACGAATCCCGGGCGGATTTTTCCGTGGCGGGCGACAACATCCGGTTCGGCCTGGGCTCGGTGAAAAATGTGGGCGTTGGCTTCATCGACGAGCTGGTGCGGGAGCGGGAGAAGGGCGGACGCTTCGTCTCCTTTCAGGATTTCTGCCAGCGGATGAGCGCCGGCGACCTGAACAAGCGGGTCCTGGAGAGCCTGATCCGCTGCGGCGCCTTTGACAGCCTGGGCGCAAAGCGCGCGGCGCTGCTGCGGGTCTATGAATCCGTCCTTGACAGCGCCGCCGCCGACAGCAAGCGCAATCTGGAGGGGCAGATGGATCTCTTCGGCCAGCTGCAAAGCACCTTCCAGCCGGTCCTGCAGCTGCCGGAGGTGGAGGAGTTTTCCCGCCGGGAGCTGCTGGCCATGGAGCGGGAGACCTGCGGGCTCTATCTTTCCGGCCATCCCATGGAGGAGCTGCGGCCGCTGGCCCGGGAGGTCAATGCGATCCCTGTGGGCAAGCTGTTTCAGGCGGTGGCCTCCGGGGAGGACCCTTATCTGCAGGACGGAAAGTTCGTCACGGTGGCGGGCATGGTGGCTTCGCTGAAATTCAAGCTGACGAAGAAGCAGACCCAGATGGCCTATGTAACGCTGGAGGACGCCTCCGGCAGCATGGAGCTGATGGTCTTTGAAAAGGCGCTGACCGCCGGCGCGCCCTGGCTCCAGCAGGATGCGGCCATCATCGCCTATGGCCGGATCTCCGCCCGGGAGGACGAGGATCCCAAGCTCATGGTGGACGAGGTCTATCCCCTGAACGAGCAGTATGCCTTCCGCTACGGCGAGATCCGTCTGTCGCAAAAAAACCGCCGGCAGGCCCAGCGGCCGCAGGCCGCGGCCTTTGAGGAAGCACCGGCGCAGGAACCGCCGGCCGGCGCCGGGGAGAGCGGCAGGACCCTCTGGATCAAAATGAGCTCCCTGCTGGACGCCCGGATGGATCCGGTGCAGCAGGCCCTGCGGGCCTTCCCGGGAAAGGACCGGGCGGTGATCTATGTTCTGGATCAGAAAAAGCGGATGGCCTGGAAGACAGGCGTCGACGGGGCGGCCGCGCTGCAGAGCCTTGCGCCCACGCTGGGCGGCCACAACCTGGTATTGAAATAGAAAACAGAGGATAAAGCAACATGGATGATTTTGACCTGCGCTATACCGCCCTGCGGCGGACCGTGATCGAAAATGAATATGCCCGGCTCAACGAGATGCAGCGAAAGGCCGTTTTGAAGACGGAGGGGCCGCTGCTGCTGCTGGCGGGCGCCGGCTCCGGCAAGACCACCGTCCTGATCAACCGGATGATCCATCTGCTGCGCTTCGGCGCAGGATATGAGGCGGAGCTTGCGCCGGACTGGGCCGGCGACGAGGCCCTTGCGGAGCTGGCCGCGCTGGTGGACGATCCTGCCGCGCTGCCGCCCGAGGAGGTCTCCCGGCTTTGCGCCGTGGATCCGCCCAAGCCCTGGGAGATCATCGCCATCACCTTCACCAACAAGGCGGCGAACGAGCTGCGCTCCCGGCTGGAGGTGGCCTGCGGCGCGCAGGGGCAGGACATCTGGGCCCACACCTTCCATACGGCCTGCACCCGCATCCTGCGGCGCAATATTGACCGGCTGGGCTATGGAAGCGCCTTTACCATTTATGATGAGGACGATAAAAAGCGGCTGGTCACCGCCGTGATCCGGGACATGGGCTTTGATGAAAAGCATTTTGACCCCAAGGGCGTCATGGGCCAGATCTCCCGCGCCAAGGAAAATCTGCTCACGCCGGAGGACTATGCCGATCAGGCCGGGGACGACCATTACCGTAAGACCGTGGCCCGCATTTATGCGGAATATCAAAAGCGCTGCCGCAGCGCCGCTGCGCTGGATTTTGACGATATTATTTTCCGGACGGTGGAGCTGCTGCAGACCTGCGACGATGTGCGGGAATACTATCAGCGGAAGTTCCGCTATGTGCTGGTGGACGAATATCAGGACACCAACCACGCCCAGTATGTGCTCTGCTCGCTGCTGGCCGGCGGCTGGCGCAATTTCTGCGTGGTGGGCGACGACGACCAGAGCATCTATAAGTTCCGCGGCGCCACCATTGAAAACATCCTTGCCTTTGAAAAGCAGTATCCCGACGCCGTCACCATCCGGCTGGAGCAGAATTACCGTTCCACCGGCAATATCCTCAGCGCCGCCAACCATGTGATCGCCTGCAACCGGGGCCGCAAGGGCAAGACCCTCTGGACCCAGAACGAGACCGGCGAGAAGATCCATTTTTATCAGGCGGAAAATCAGGAGGAGGAGGCCCACTATATCGCCCGGACCATCGCCGCGGCCCACGCTGCCGGCGAGCCCCTGAAGAGCTTCACCATCCTTTACCGGAACAATGCGCTGAGCAACTTTCTGCAGACCTGCTTTGTTCGCTCCGGCATCCCCTTTGTGGTGGTGCGGGGCCGGTCCTTTCTGGACTCCATGGAGATCCGGGATATGCGGGCCTATCTGGAGGTCATCCACAACCCCGGCGACAGCGTGCGCCTGCGGCGGATCATCAACAATCCCGCCCGAAAGATCGGCCTGAAGACCATGGAGCTTGTGGCGCAGCTGGCGGAGCAGCAGCGGAAGACGGAGTTTGAGATCATCCGTCAGGCGGGGCAATATCCTGCCCTGGCCCGCAGCAGCGGCCCGCTGGAGAAGTTTGCCGCCATGATCGACGGTCTGCGGGCGCTGGAAAAGGAGGTCCCGCTGGCGGAGCTGTATCAGGCGCTGCTGGAGCGCTCCGGTTATCTGGCGGCGCTGGAGATGCAAGGCACCGACGAGGCCCGCGGACGCATCGAAAACATTCAGGAGCTGCGCTCCAACATCGCGGACTATTGCCAGCGGATGGAGAGCGGGGAAGGGACGCCCTCGCTGGAGGGCTTTTTGGAGGAGCTCAGCCTGATCTCCGATGTGGATCAGTATGACGAAAACGCCGATACCGTCACCATGATGACCATGCACAGCGCCAAGGGCCTGGAATTTCCGCAGGTTTTCATCGTGGGGGCGGAGGAAGGGCTTTTTCCCTCCTACCGGGCCATGGAAAACGAGGAGGAGATGGAGGAGGAGCGCCGGCTCTGCTATGTGGCCATGACCCGGGCCAAGCGCTCGCTGACCATCACCTGCTCCCAGCGGCGTATGCTCTACGGCCAGACCACCTATGGCCGGCCCTCCCGCTTCGTTGCGGAGATCCCGGAGGAGCTGGTGGAGCAGGTCTCCCGTTCCGGCTCCGGCAGAGACATGGGCTCGGCCCTGCGGCAGGCCAGCCAGCAGCGCCAGCTCCAGCTGAAGCAGCGGATCCGGGCGGAAAGCTATCAGCCACAGCCTGCGGCAGATCTGGATTTCAAGCCGGGGATGCAGGTATTGCACAAGGCCTTTGGCCCCGGACGGATCCTGGAGACCACGCCCATGGGCGGCGACCTGCTGCTGAATATCCGCTTTGAAAAGGCCGGGGACAAGCTGATGATGGCAAAAACGGCCTCCCGGTTTATGAAGAAGCTCTGAGAAGCTTTACCCGCTTTTTACAAAAACAGGCTTTCTTCTTTGACAAAAAAGCGGTATGATAAGATCGAGATAAGAAAAGAAGAAGGAAAGAGAAAGGAACAAGCACTTTATGGAAGAGCTGAGAAAGAAAAAAGGCATTATCTGCGATATGGACGGCGTCATCTACCACGGAAACAAGCTTTTGCCCGGGGTAAAGGAGTTTGTGGACTGGCTCTATCGGGAAAAAAAGAATTTCCTGTTTTTGACCAATTCCTCCGAGCGTTCCCCCAAGGAGCTGCAGCAGAAGCTCAAGCGCATGGGGCTGGAGGTGGACGAAAGCCATTTTTACACCAGCGCACTGGCCACGGCCCGGTTCATCCGGAATCAGGCCCCCGGCTGCAGCGCTTATGTCATCGGCGGCGCGGGTCTGATCATGGCGCTGCATGACGAGGGCATTACCATGAATGATGTAGACCCGGATTATGTGATCATCGGCGAAGGCAACACCTATAATTACGAAAATATTCTGAAGGCTGTCCGGCTGGTGATGCGCGGCGCGCGCCTGATCGGTACCAACAGTGACCTTACCGGCCCCTCGGAGGATGGGATCATTCCCGCCTGCCGGGCTATGATCGCCCCCATTGAAATGGCCACTGGCCAGACCGCCTATTTCGTGGGCAAGCCCAATCCGCTGATGATGCGCACGGGGCTGAAGATCCTGGGCGTCCATTCTGAGGAGGCCGTCATGATCGGCGACCGGATGGATACGGATATGGTGGCGGGCATTGAGACCGGTTTGGACACCGTTTTGGTGTTGTCTGGCGTGACGGACAAGAACGATATCAAAAAGTTCCCCTACCGGCCTCGGCTGGTGCTGAACGGCGTGGGAGATATCCCGCCCGCAGCGGCGGAAAACGCCTGATCCCCCGGGAAGCCCCGCCTTTGAAAGATTGAAAGATCAGATCATCGCATGGAAAAAGCCCGGCGCTTTTGCGCCGGGCCTTGCTATTTGTGTTTGGATCAGGGATCATTTCGCCGGCTGCTTGCTGGCGGCGGCGATCTCGTCGATCATATCCTTATGCTTCGTGGAAACGACGGCCTTGATGACCAGCAGCGTGCCGATCATCAGCGCGATGGCGATGGCCAGGCAGATGATCCAGTTCTGGATCAGGCCGGCAATGATGAAGCAGACGAAGGAGACAATGGCCACGGTGACGGCGTAGGGGAACTGCGTGAACACATGGTTCAAATGGAAGCAGTGGGCGCCGGCAGAGGCCATGATGGTGGTATCGGAGATGGGGGAGCAGTGGTCGCCCATAACGCCGCCGGCACAGGCCGCAGCCAGACCGATGGTGCAGAGGATGGGATCCACATCATAATTGAAGACATTGACCACGATGGGGGCCATGATGCCGATGGTGCCCCAGGAGGTGCCGGTGGCGAAGCCGATAGCGCAGCCAATGATGAAGATGATGGCGGGCAGGAAGAGCTTCAGCTCGCCTGCGCCGGCCATGGCTTCCTTGACGAACTCCGCAGAATACATAGCGTTGCGGGTGAAGGAGCACAAGGTCCAGGCGAAGGTCAGGATCAGAATGGGGGCGATCATCTGGATAAAGCCCTTGGGGACGGATTCAAAGCTCTTGTCAAAGTCGATGGAGCCACGGATCCAGAAATACAGGAAGGTGAACACCAGACCGATCAGACCGCCGATGGACAGACCCACAGCAGCATCTGCATCGGAGAAGGAGCTGACAAAGTCGTTGCCATCGAAGTAGCCGCCGGAATAGATCATACCAATGATGCAGGCCACGATCAGAACCACTACAGGCAGCACCAGATCCAATACGGAGGATTTACCCTTGGCGGGCTTCTCATAATCGTCCGCGCCTTCGAAGGGACGCTCTTCTGTGGTGAACAGATCGCCCTTGACCTGGGCGTTGTATTCATGCTTCAGCATGGGTCCATAGTCCAGATTCAGCAGGGAGGTGACAACGATCATGACCAGCGTCAGCAAGCAGTAGTAGTTATAGGGGATCTGCTTGATGAACATATCAAAGCCATTGACTGTAGAAGAGGTAACATAGCCGGAAACGGCGGCGGCCCAGGAGGACACGGGAGCGATCATGCACACCGGAGCGGCAGTCGCGTCGATGATGTAGGCCAGCTTGGCGCGGGAGATCTTGTGGCTCTCGGTGACGGGACGCATAACGGCGCCCACGGTCAGGCAGTTGAAATAGTCGTCGATGAAGATCAGCACGCCCAGCAGCATGGTCATCAGCTGCGCGCCGGCGCGGCTCTTCACGGAGTGGGTAGCCCAGCGGCCGAAGGCCTCGGAGCCGCCGCCCTTGTTCATCAGATCCACCATGATGCCCAGCACGACCAGGAAGACGATGATGCCCATGTCGTAGCTGTCGGCCAGGACGGAGATGATGCCGTAGTTGGAGCCGACCAGCTCAACGATGGTCTGCCAGGGATGGAACTGCGTGTAGAGCAGGGCGCCCACAAGGCAGCCAAAGAACAGGGAGGAATAAACCTCCTTGCTGATCAGCGCCAGCGCGATGGCCACGATGGGGGGGAGCAGAGACCAGAAGGTGGCGGCAAAGGGGGTATTGGTCTCGACCGTTTCACCGTCGATGGTCAGAACCGGATTGGGCTTGCCCTGAAAAGAAGTGCCGAGGAAGATCAGCAACCCGACGATCACCAGAAGGGCGATCAGATAGGTCACTTTTGCGCGTTTTGTTTTCATTTTAGGATCCGCTCCTTTGTTAATAATACGACTGCATTATATCAGCTCGTTCACAAATTGTAAATACTCTTTTGTGCATTTCAAGAAAAAATCCGGATTTACCGAAAAAAGGTATAATAAAAAATGCACAGCCTAAGCTGTGCAAAAAATAACAATATAATTGTCAAATTTGTTTGAAAAACCGAACGGCCCGGGCCACATCCTCCGCGCCGAAGACGGCGGAGCCTGCCACCAGCACATCTGCGCCTGACGAAACCGCCAAAGCCGCGTTGCTTTGATTGATGCCGCCGTCAATCTCCAGCAGGAAGGAAAGCCCCTGTGCCTCCCGCTGGGCTCGAAGGGCCTCCAGCTTCGGCAGCGCAGAGGGCAGAAAAGCCTGTCCGCCAAAGCCCGGCTCCACGCTCATCACCAGCACCATATCGCACAGGGGAAGATAGGGGAAGACGGCTTCCGCCGGCGTATTGGGCTTGATGGTCAGGGCGGCGCGGCAGCCCAGGGCATGGATCTGCTGCAGCAGCGCAGCCTTGTCGCCCTCCGCCTCCAGATGGATGTTCAGAAGGTCGGCGCCGGCCTTTGCAAAGGCCTCCAGATAGCGCGCCGGCTGGGAGATCATCAGATGCACATCCAAAAAGCCGGGGGTGGCCTTGCGCAGAGACTTGACCACGGGGACGCCGATGGAGATATTGGGGACGAAATGCCCGTCCATCACATCCACATGGAGCCAATCGGCTCCGGCCTGCAAAACGGCTTCCACATCCCGCTGCAGATTGGCAAAATCGGCGGAAAGGATCGAGGGGGCGAGCATCGGCATAGGGCGTACCTTCTTTCTGATGAGTGTTTTCTTAGTATACTCGCATTTTTTCCGTTTGTAAAGACGAAAAAACGCCGGCCGGCGGCATCCGGGCAAGCCCCGGCGCGCAGACTGCCGCGCCGGGACCCGGGTGCTGATCCTTACTGCTTCCGCACGGGGAAGCAGACCTCCGTGACGAACTGCGCAGGGTCCTTCGTCTCGTGGGGGCTGACATGATAGATATCGAACATGGGGCCGCAGGGCGTATAGCCGTTATCCCGGATCCATGCGGTGACGGCGGCCACCACATCGTTGATCTGGTCATAGCCGCCCTGGAAGGTGCAGCCGGCATAGGTGACTGCAGGCAGGGTGCGGAAGCGGACATGCGCCGTATCCGGGTAATGGCCCTGAACGGTCTTCTGGGCCTCCACCTCCACATCCGTCTCCTGATATTCCTCGTCCAGAAAGACCACGCTGCAAAGACAGGGGTCCGCGGGGACCAGGCGCATGGCGTCGGTCTCCTCGCAGAGGAGCTTCCAGACCAGACCCTCGTCCTCATACCGGGGCAGCTTCATGCGGACGCAGGCGGCATAGCGCTCCGGCAGGGTGCGGATGACAACATTATAATTCATAGACGCTTCCTTTCTCAGCCGTTCCATGGCCGTGTCCAGAAGGCGCAGCCTGCGCGCCGCTTCGGCGGCCTCCTCCCGCAGACGAAGCCTTTGAGCGGAAAGGCTGCGTTCCAGCGCTTCCCGGTCGTCCCAAAGGGCCAGAAGCTCCCGCACCTCGGTTAGCCGGAAGCCCATCTCCTTCAGGGCGGTGATGCGGCTGGCCACGGGGAGCTGATCCTCCCGATAATACCGGTAGTCGGTAAAGCGGTCCGTCTGGGCGGGGTTCAGCAGGCCGATCTCGTCGTAATGGCGCAGCATGCGGACGCTGATCCTGGACAGTTTTGAAAATTCTCCGATTTTCAGCATAGCGGTACCTCCGTGCTGACAGGTTTTCTGAGCTCCCCTTCAGGATAAGGCCTGACACAGTGGGAGAGTCAAGGGGAATTTTTGCGTCTTTCCCTTTCATTTTAATTTTAGCAGACGGACGCCCGCTGTCAACGAAAAAGCAAAGGCAGCCCGTCCGTCCTGCAGGACGGCAGGCTGCCGCAGGGCATAGGCGCTATCGGGTGAGGGTCCCGTTTTCCGTCTCCACCAGCAGGAGCAGGTTCTCCGTCTGGCCGGTCTGGGCGTTTACATCATAGATCACATGAGTCCCCTCCGGCGTAAGGCAGATCAGCTCCCGGCAGAGCACCTCCCGCTGGCCGGCGGTGGGGATATAGACCAGCCGCTCTGCGCTGAGCTTCAGCCCGGGCGCGACGGCGGCGCGGGCGTCTTCCTGAGAAACGGCGGGGGAAGGGGTCTCTCGGTCATGATGGTTCATGGCGTAGCCCAGAGCGTCAAACCGCACCACGGAGCCGTCGTCCAGCGCCACGCCCACCTTGATCAGATCCGGATAGCAGATGACGCCGTCTTCCAGACAGGCCAGATTGACGGTGACGATGGATTCATAGGTGAGGGAATAGCTGGGCTGCATCTCCGGCATTCCAAGGCCCTTGACAAAGGCCAGCGCGATCTCTGCGGCCTCCTCCGGCGCGATGGTGTTCGGGCCAAGCTGCCGCTGGTCGGAAAGGGTCAGCAGCAGGCCGCCCTGCCGGGAGAGGGAGACCGTTCTGGTGCCGCTCTGATAAAAATCCGCCGGAATCTGCCCCTGGGAGGAATAGAGATACTGCAGCTCTCCCGCGCCCAGCAGCTCCGCTGCCGCCTGACGGTTTTCCTCCGCAGAGCGCTCCGGAAGCGCCGCAAGGGCCAGCGGCGTCCGCTGGGAAACATGGTCGGAATAGGGCCCGTCATAGATCAGCGTTGCATATTCCGGCAGGGCCTCGTCCGTCTGGCGCAGCTGCTGGGAGACGCCGTCGCTTTCCTCGCCGGAAAGCTGCTGCACCGCCCGGAAGGAAAGCCCGCCGGTGTCTGACTGCTGCTTCAGCAGGTCGGCGCTCTGCAAAAGGGCCTCCGCCTGCCCGGAAAGGGCGCAGAGCGAATCCCATTCCTCCGGCGTCTGCCGGGCATAGGCGCCGCTGCGCAGCAGGTAATAGGCGTAGTCGCCGGTCTGGGTGAGGTATTTTTCCAGCCGGTCCCGGGGCTGGGCGCTGAGGGGCAGGGAGGTCAGCGCCGCGGAGGCCTGCTGGCTGCTGCGCCAGAGATCGGCGGCCAGCGTCTGCCGGATGGCGCCCTCCGGAAGGTAGGCGGCCTTTTTCAGGATGGTGTCCATCTCGGAGAGCCGGTCGGTCAGGGCGGAGAGATTTTTTTCATTCTGCGCCTGAACATAGCGGGCATAGGCTGCCTCCCGGCCGGCATAATAGACCGTGCTGCCGCAGAGGATCACGGAAAGCGTCAGGCCAAAGCCGGCCAGCCGCGTGAGAGTGCTTTTTTTCATGGACAGACCTCCTTTTTCGGTAGTATCCGGCGGAAGAAGCGGAAATATGCGGTTTTCCCGGGGGAAACATTGCGTTCTGCCTATCCATTTGTTATAATATCTGCGACAACGATCCAACATGTGAGGAGGACCATGATTATGGAAACAAAGACGATGCGCGTTTTGAGCATTGGCGCACATCCCGACGACGCGGATACCAGCGCCGGCGGTCTGCTGGAAAAGCTGCGCCGCAAGGGCTGGGAGGTGCGGCTGCTCTCCGTCACCGACGGCAGCGCCGGCACCTATCATATGGACATGGGCGGAAAGCCGCTGGCAGACATCCGCCGGAAGGAAGCGGAACGGTCCGGCCGGATCTTCGGCGGGCAGTATGATGTGATGGACCATCCGGACGGCCGTCTGCAGGTGACGCTGGAGGCCCGGGAGGAGCTCATCCGCTATATCCGCCGGTTCTCCCCCGATCTGATCATCACCAACCGGCTCAACGACTATCATGCAGATCATCGTAATACTGCCCAGCTGGTGCAGGATGCGTCCTTCCTGCTGACGGTGCCCTGCATCTGCCCCGATACGAAATACATGGACCATATGCCCGTGGTGCTCTACTGGCACGATTCCTTCCGCAAGCCCAACCCCATCCAGCCGGATGTGGTGGTCCCCATCGACGACACCATCGAGACCATCCTGAAGGCGGCCTGCTGCCACGAATGTCAGTATTTTGACTGGATGTATTGGCCCGACCATCCGGAGCGCATTTCCTGGCCCCGGGAAAAGCAGGTGCAGCACCTTTGGGAGCGCTATCAGAAGATGTTTTCCGGCTATCGGCAGGAATACGACGCGCAGGTGCGGGAGAAGTTCGGCGCTGCTGCGGACGATATCCATTATGTAGAGGTTTTTGAGATCAGCGAATACGGCGAGGAGCTGACGCCGGAGCTGCGGGATATTCTGGAGCACTGAGCCCTGCATGAAAAAGCTTGCGATCGGCATCCTGGCCCATGTGGACGCGGGAAAGACCACGCTTTCCGAGGGCCTGCTCTACGCGGGCGGCGGCATCTGCCGTCTGGGCCGGGTAGATCACAAGGACGCCTTTCTGGACAACAATGCGCTGGAGCGGGAGCGGGGCATCACCATTTTCTCCAAGCTGGCCCGGCTGGAGTTGCCGGAAGCGGAGCTGACGCTGGTGGACACCCCCGGCCATGTGGATTTTTCCACGGAGATGGAGCGGACGCTGCAGGTGCTGGATTATGCCGTTCTGGTCATCAGCGGCACGGATGGCGTCCAGAGCCATACGGAGACCCTCTGGCGGCTGCTCCGCCGCTACCGGATCCCGACCTTTCTTTTCATCAATAAGATGGACCTGGCCGGCGCCCGGCGGGAAGCGCTTCTGGCAGAGCTTCAGTCTAAGCTCAGCGAGCACTGCGTGGACTTCGGCGCGCAGGACGCAGAGGCGTTTCAGGAGCAGCTCTCCCTCTGCGACGAGCGCCTGCTGGACGCCTATCTGGCTGCGGGACGCCTGAAGCCCTGGGAGATCGTCTCCGCCATCGCGGCAAGGAAGATCTTTCCCTGCCGGTTTGGCTCCGCCCTGAAGCTGGACGGCGTGGAGGAGCTGCTGCAGGATCTGTGCCGCTGGACCGGCGCGCCGCAATATCCGGAGGAGCTGGGCCTGCGGGTCTATAAAATATCCCGGGATGCGCAGGGAGCGCGGCTCACCTGGCTGAAGGTCACCGGCGGCGCCTTAAGGGTCAAGGCGTCGCTTTCCGGCGTGGGCAAAGCCGGCCCGTGGGAGGAAAAGATCGATCAGATCCGCCTGTATTCCGGCGCAAAATATAAGACCGTGGAGCAGGCGGAGGCAGGGACGCTTTGCGCCGTCACCGGCCTGAGCCAGACGGCCCCCGGCGACGGCTTCGGCCTGGAGCAGGGCGCGGAGCCGCCGGCGCTGCAGCCGGTTTTGACCTATCAGCTGCTGCTGCCGCCGGAATGCAGCCTGCCGGAGACCCTTCGCCGTCTGCGCCAGCTGGAGGAGGAGGACCCCATGCTGCACATCGTCTGGGACGAGCAGCTGCAGGAGATCCATGTGCAGCTGATGGGGGAGGTCCAGCTGGAGGTGCTGCAGCGGCTGCTGCGGGACCGGTTTGGGCTGGAAGCGTCCTTTGGCCCGGGCAGCGTGGTCTATCGGGAGACCATCGCCGACACGGTGGAGGGCGTTGGACATTTTGAGCCGCTGCGCCACTATGCGGAGGTGCATCTTCTGCTGCAGCCGGGGGAGCGGGGCTCCGGGCTGGTGTTTGACAGCGTGTGCAGCACGGATGTGCTGGATCTGAACTGGCAGCGGCTGATCCTGACCCATCTGGAGGAAAAGCAGCATCTGGGCGTGCTCACCGGCGCGCCGGTCACCGACCTGCACATCACCCTGCTCACCGGAAAGGCCAGCCTGAAGCATACCGAGGGCGGCGATTTCCGTCAGGCAACCTATCGGGCGGTGCGGCAGGGGCTGATGCAGGCACGGCCCATCCTGCTGGAGCCTTATTATGATTTTACCCTGCGCCTGCCCCAAAACGCCGTGGGCCGGGCGCTCACGGATGTGCAGCAAATGGGCGGCGTCTGCGAGAGCCCGGCTGCGGAGGGGGAGGATGCCCTGCTGAAGGGCTATGCCCCGGTGGCAGCCATGCGGGATTATCCTGCCAAGCTGGCCGCCTATACCCGGGGACGGGGACGGATCGCGCTGCAGGTGCGGGGCTATGAGCCCTGCCGGGAGCAGCAGGCCGTGGCGGAGGCCATCGGCTACCGGCCGGAAAACGATCTGGAAAACACGCCGGATTCCGTCTTCTGTGATCACGGCGCGGGCTATGTGGTGCCCTGGGATCAGGTCCCGGCGCATATGCATCTGGAAAGCGCTTTGCCCAAGCTCCAGACTGCGCCGACAGAGCAGACGCCGCGGCAGCGAGCTTCCGAGGCTTACCGCGGCACGCTGGAGGAGGACCGGGAGCTGCAGGCCATCTATGAGCGCACCTACGGCGCCGTGCGCCGCCGGGAGTTCATCCCCCGGAGGAAGGATGTTTCCTTCGACGAGCCGGCCCGCCGCACAAAAGCGGAAAACCAGGCGCTGCTGCCGGAATATGTTCTGGTGGACGGCTACAACATCATTTTCTCCTGGGAGGAGCTGAAGGGGCTGGCGGCGGAGAGCCTGGAGGCCGCCCGGCAGTCGCTGGCGGACATCCTGTGCAACTATCAGGGCTACCGCAAATGCGGGCTGATTCTGGTCTTCGACGCCTATAAGGTCCACGGAAACCCGGGCTCGGTGGAAAAATATCATAATATCGACATCGTTTATACCAAAGAAGCGGAGACGGCCGATATGTATATCGAGAAGGTCACCTATGAGATCGGCCGGCAGTACCGGGTCCGGGTGGCCACCTCCGACGGCATGGAGCAGCTGATCATTCTGGGCCACGGCGCTGTGCGGGTCTCCTCGCTGGCCTTCCGGGCGGAGGTCATGCAGACCCATACGGAGATCGGGGAGATCGTTCAGAAATACCGCGCCCGGGCCGGCCGGGGCAGCACCATCGGTCAGATCATGGAACAGAAACGGGATCCGCGGCAGCGGCCGTGAGACCCTTGAAAGGATTGGAGGGGACAAGCATGGATCTTTGCGATCCCAAGGATATCGGGCAGCTCCTGCTGCGCCACGGCTTCCATTTTTCCCGGGAGCTGGGGCAAAACTTTCTCTGCGACAGCACCGTCCCGGAGCAGATCGCCCAGCGCTCGGACATCACGCCGGAGACCAATGTGGTGGAGATCGGGCCGGGCATCGGCGCGCTGAGCCGGGAGCTTTGCCGGCGGGCCAAAAAGGTGGCCGCCGTGGAGCTGGACCACCGTCTGCCGCCCATCCTGCAGGAGACCATGGCAGGCTGCGGCAACTTTGCGCTGGTGCAGGGCGATGTGCTCAAGACCGATCTGCCCGCCCTCTGCCGGGAGCAGTTTTCCGGAGGGCCGGTGATCGCCTGCGCCAATCTGCCCTATTACATCACCTCGCCGGCCATCGCGGCCCTGCTGGAGAGCGGCTGCTTCCAGCGGGTCATCGTCATGGTGCAGAAGGAGGCCGCCCAGCGGATCTGCGCCGGGGCGGGGGAGAAGGAATACTGCGCCTTTTCCGCCCAAACGGCCTATTATGCCGCGCCCAGCGTCATCCTGCAGGTGCCGAGAGACCGGTTTATCCCCCAGCCGAAGGTGGATTCTGTGGTGCTGCGGCTGGAGGTCCATGCGCAGCCGCCTGTGGCGGGGGAGAAGGGAGAGGTCTTCCGGGCCATCCGGGCCGGCTTTGCCAACCGGCGGAAAACGCTGATCAACGGCATTTGCATGGAATATGGCAAAAAAATCACCAAGGACGCTGCCGCGGCCCTGTTGAAATCCATGGGACTTTCCGAAAATATTCGCGGCGAAGCCCTCAGTTTGGAGCAATTCAGCGAGCTGTCCGTCAAATTGCACAATTATTTCAGAGAAATCGACGGAATCTCGGCTAATTATTGATTGCCAAGAAAACGGGAATCGGCTAAAATATTTTTCGCATAGCAAGTTATTACACCAAATTTTTTTGGAGGGTTATTTATGTCCTTGACCACGAACAAAGCCGTCCTGCAGTTTGTTCAGGACGCCGAAGCGCTGGCCTGCCCCGATCGGGTCGTCTGGATCGACGGCAGCGAGGAACAGCTGGAAGGTCTGCGCCGGGAGGCCATGGCCACCGGAGAACTGATCAAGCTGAACGAGGAGAAGCTCCCGGGCTGCTACTATCACCGTTCTGCGCTGAACGATGTGGCCCGCGTGGAAGGCCGCACCTTTATCTGCACCCGCGATCAGGCGGACTGCGGCCCCACCAACAACTGGATGGATCCCCAGGAGGCTTATCAGGTGGCTTCCGATGTGCTGCGCGGCTCCATGAAGGGGCGGACCATGTATGTGATCCCCTTCTGCATGGGCCCGGTGGCTTCCCGCTTTGCCAAGGTGGGCATCGAGATCACCGATTCCATCTATGTGGTCGTCAGCATGGCCATCATGACCCGCGTGGGCCAGAAGGTCCTGGACAAGCTGGGCGATTCCGATGATTTCGTCCGCGGTCTCCACGGTAAGTGTACGCTGGACGCCGACAAGCGCTATATCCTCCAGTTCCCCGAGGACAACGCCATCTGGTCCGTCAACTCCGGCTACGGCGGAAATGTCCTGCTGGGCAAGAAGTGCTTCGCGCTGCGCATCGCGTCCTTCCAGGGCAAGAACGAAGGCTGGATGGCGGAGCATATGCTGATCCTCTGCATCGAATATCCCGACGGAAAGAAGAAATATGTGGCGGCGGCCTTCCCCTCTGCCTGCGGCAAGACCAATCTGGCCATGATGTTCCCCCCGGATTATTACGCCAAGCAGGGCTATCATGTCTGGACGCTGGGCGACGATATCGCCTGGCTGCGCGTGGGCAAGGACGGCCAGCTCTATGCCGTCAACCCCGAGGCGGGCTTCTTTGGCGTGGCCCCCGGCACCAATGCCCACAGCAACCCCAACGCTCTGGCCTGCACCAGAAGCAATACGATCTTCACCAATGTGGCGCTGGATCCCGTGGAGAAGACCGTCTGGTGGGAGGGCCTTACCAAGCAGCCGCCCAAGGGCCTGCTGGACTGGACCGGCGAGCCGCATGATTACAGCTCCAACACCAAGATCGCCCATCCCAATTCCCGCTTCACCGCTCCCGCGAAAAACTGCCCCTGCATCGCGGACAACTGGGAAGATCCCGACGGCGTGCCCCTGTCCGCCATCATCTTCGGCGGCCGCCGTGCTAAGTGCGCACCTCTGGTCTATCAGTCCCGCGACTGGGATCATGGCGTGTTCGTGGGCTCCATTATGGCCTCTGAGACTACCGCTGCCGCCACCGGCGCCGTGGGTGTGGTTCGCCGCGACCCCATGGCTATGCGGCCCTTCATCGGCTATCATGTGGGTGACTATTTCCAGCACTGGATCGACATGGGCAAGAAGATGAGCAAGGCCCCCAAGATCTTCCATGTGAACTGGTTCCGTACCGATGCAGACGGCGACTTTATGTGGCCCGGCTTTGGCGACAACTTCCGCGTTCTGGACTGGATCATCAAGCGCTGCGAGGGAACTGTGGATGCGGAAGAGACCGCCATCGGTTTTGTTCCCAAGGCGGAGGATATCTGCCTCGAGGATCTGCAATATGACATTTCTCCCGCCCGCAAGTTTGATATTTTTGCCCTCCGGGAGCTGCTGACCATCGACAAGGACGCCTGGAAGGCGGACCTGCCCAGCATTGAGGAGTTCTACGGCACCATCGGCGACCGTCTGCCCCGGGAGCTGCGCCAGAACCTGGACATTCTGGAGAAGAATCTGGACGCCTGAAGCAAGTGCTCCGTCTTTATCTGCTCCTGATCAACAGCGCGGCCTTTGTGCTCTGCCTTGCGGACAAGCGCCGGGCAAGGCAGAGACAGTGGCGCGTTCCGGAAGCGACGCTTCTGCTCCTTTCCGCTTTGGGCGGAAGCTGCGGGATGCTGCTGGGAATGCTGCTGTTTCGCCACAAGACCCGGCATCTGAAATTCATGCTGGGCGTTCCGCTGATGCTGCTGGTTCAGCTGGCGCTGCTGTATCGTTACTGTACTTGAGCAAATGGTTCCGCTCTGCAGGCAAGTCTTGCCTGCAGAGCTTTTTTGTGCCAAAAAGTTGCAAAAACCGTCGGATCGTGGTATGATGATCAGGGTAAGGGGGCTTTTACCGTGGCAGAGC
The DNA here is from genome assembly GCA_900555855.1 of uncultured Eubacteriales bacterium. Classification (GTDB taxonomy): domain Bacteria; phylum Bacillota; class Clostridia; order Oscillospirales; family Butyricicoccaceae; genus UBA4644. The sequence goes on from USML01000010.1 coordinate 24,159, forward strand.
AGGAAACCGTCCGCCTTTATTCGCGGCAGAACGAAAAAACGCTGGCCCAGCTGGAGCGGGATGGGCGCATCATTAACAGCCGGACCTATGTGCGGCTGCATTTCGGCGATATGGCGCAGCACTATCTGGAAAGCTATGACTGGTTTACGGAGGAGGCTTCCCGGCGGGTGCCCCGGCCGGCAGATGTGCAGGCCTCCATCTGGTGTTCCATCAGTGTGGAGAATTGTCTCCGACCTATTCCGGGGACGGTGGTCTATGTACTGGAGGTCCCGCGGGATCAGGTGATTTATTTTGATGAAGAAAAGTGGGATTATGTGCTCAACCGGGTCTATATCCCCAAAGACGAGGCCGACCGGGCCGCCTATCGGGAGCATCTTCGCGCCATGGGCATCCAGAGCGGCTTTGAGATCCTGCAGGGGCGCTGGCGCGGGCAATATCCCCAGGAGGAGCAGCGCATCCGGGAGAGCTGGAAGCGGGTCTTTGAGATCGACAACTGGACGATCTTCAATGTCTGCGGCAACATCTGGGAGATCCGGAAGGAATGGATCCGGCGGATCGTCCGCCCGGGAGAGGATCTGCTGGCGCTGGAAAAGGGCGCCGCGGGGCAGACGCCGCAGCCATGAGCTTTTAGAAACAGAGAAGAATCGAGGGACCCTGCGTGGAAAAGATCCGGAGTAAAGAGAAATTATCCATCCACACCCCCCAGCGCCTGGCGGCGCTGATCGCATGCTTACTGCTGGCAGCAGGTGCAGTCATCCTGCTGGTAAAGCATGAACAGACCAGCCCCACCGCAACAGAGCTGCCGATGATCCCGCAGCTTCAACAGCTGGAGCTTCCGAAAATAAGCACATCGGTTACCGTAAAACCAAGACCGCAGCTTCCGAAACGGGCGGCGCCGGAGGTCTCGCCGGAGGAAAGCGCCGTAACGCCGGAAAAATATCAGCAGCTTTCCAGGCTGCATAAGCTGGAAGACGATTCGGAGGAGACCTGGTCGCTGCAGCTGGTGAACCGGGATTATCCCCTGCAGCAGCAGCCCAAGCCGGAGCTGACAAAGCTGGGCGGGGGACACGCCGTGGACAGCCGGATCTATCCCGCGCTGACGCAGATGCTCTCCGATATGCGGGAGGCCGGGCTTTCGCCCAGAGTCCGCTCCTCCTACCGGACGCACCAGACCCAGACCACGCTCTTTCAGCGCAAGGTGCGCTATTACCGCGGGCTTGGCTATTCCACCGCCAGAGCAGAAGCCGAAGCGGAGCAGTGGGTCGCCCGGCCGGGCACCTCCGAGCATGAGCTGGGCCTTGCGCTGGATATCGTCTCCACGAGCTACCAGACGCTGGATACGCGGCAGGAGAATACCAAGGAGCAGAAGTGGCTGATGGAGCACTGCTGGGATTATGGCTTCATCCTGCGCTATCCCAATGGAAAGAGCGACATCACCGGCATTCATTATGAGCCCTGGCATTATCGCTATGTGGGCCAGAAGGCCGCGCTGGAGATCCGGCAGATGGGCGTCTGCCTGGAGGAATATCTGGCGCAGCTCCGCAAGGTCATTGACCCGGATCTTATCGCATAAACCAAAAAGAGGCCGCCCGTGTAAAGCGGGTGGCCTTAACAGTTATTTGTCCGGCGCTCAGAGCCGGAAGGCGTTTTCGTCCTTGACCGTGCGAAGCTCCGCGCCGGAGGCCGGCTTGCGCCGCAGAGGATCGTAAACATAGCGGGAGCAGTGATCCTGCGGATCTACCGGCCCCTTCTTGCTGCAGAGGATGGCGTCTTCGCCGTAATCCTGCCCATACAGGCAAAAGGCGCAGATCTTGGGAATATCCTTATCAAAAAGCATGGGATCACCTCCGGACGCATCGTTTTCTTTATTATAATCCCATTTTCTGTGCTTGGCAAGGGAAAATCAAAGCCGGGCCAGCAGAAATGCGATCCCGGCCGCCAGCGCCCCCTGCAGCAGCTTAAAGACCACATGATCCCGGCAGGGCAGACCGGCCTCCAGCAGCAGCGACGCCGACTGCAGCGTTACCGAAAGCCCGCCAAAGCCCGCCAGAAAGGCGCAGCAGGGCAGAAGCAGCTGCCGCGGCAGGGGGAGCGCAGCCAGCGACGAAAGTCCGCCGGTGACCTCCAGCAGGCCGGAGAGCAGCGCGGAGGGCAGCCCGCCCTGCCGCAAAAGCGGCAGCTGAAACAGCAGCCGCTTCATTACAGAAAAGAACAAAACGAAGGCGCAGACATTCTGAAAGGCCGCGAAGGCGCTGCGCACCGTCTCCAAAAGGGCGGAAAGGGAAAACGCCGGCTGGCTTTCCGCTGTAATGCAATCGGGCTTTACAGCGCTGCTTTTTCTGCGGAATAAGACGCCGATCAGCAGGGCGGAGAGCACCTGCGCCCCATAGAGCAGCGCGCCGGCCCGGGGATCGCCCAGCATTCCGCAGCCAAGGGCGCTGATGAGAAACGCGGGGCCGGCATTGTTGCAGAACCGCAGCAGAGACAGCGCATCCTCCCGGGAGCACTGGCCCGCCCGATAGAGCTGGACCGCCGCATTCGTCCCCACGGGATAGCCGCCCACCAGACCCAGCAGAAGCGCCGGCGCACAGGCCCCTGACAAGTGGAAGAGCTTTCCCATGGGCCTTTGCAGAAGGGGCGCAAGCGCCGCCGCGCTGCCCGAGGCCGCCAGCCAGCCGGAAAGCACAAAAAACGGAAACAGCGCCGGCAGCAGCACCTGAGTGCATAGCGTCAGGCTCTCCACTACCGCGGCAGACACCTCCCGTCCGCACAGCAGAAGCCCCGCCGCAAACAGCAGGAGCCAAAGCAAAAACCCCGCCCGCCGGATGGAAAACGCCGCGTCTGAACCAGTCATGGGATCCCTCTTTTCCTGATATACTGCTGTAGGATATTCCGGGAAAGGAGCCCTCATGATGGAACAAAAGCAAAAAGAAACGGCAGGGCTGCGGCAGCGGCTGAGAGCGGCCATGGCCCTGCCCCAGCAGCTGGACGAAGCGGCCCCGCAGCTGACTCTGGACGGCGACCGCCAGCTGACGATCCAGCGGCATCAAGGCCTTTTGGAATATGGCGAAGCAAGGATCCGCGTTGCGGCAAGGCCCTTTGAGATCTGCGTCACCGGCGACCGAATGCTGCTGCGCGCCATGGACAGCGACTGCATCTGCATCGGCGGACAGATCTTTTCCGTGGAATATCAATATCGGGAGCGGACAGAATGAGATGGGAAGAGGATCTGCGGGGGAGCCTGCTCATTCAGGTCCGAAGCGCCGCGGGAGAGCGCTTTTTTACGCTGTGCGCCCGGCAGGGCGTGGTCTTTCGAAGGGTGCAGGCGCTGGATGCGGATCCTGTCTCTTATACACATCTCCGAGCCCACGAGACTAA
>USML01000011.1 GCA_900555855.1 uncultured Eubacteriales bacterium
TCTTCTTGTTCTTCATCGTGTTGTAGTTTCTCTGCTTGCACTCGTTGCATCTGAGCGTGATCTTAATGCGCATCTAACGGCACCTCCTTATTTACTCAGCTCCGTTTGCCAAAAGCGGCATGAAGCTGGCGATTGCCTCCCTGCTCTCAAATTTGAGGGGTGCTTTTCCCTTGCGTGCCGAGAAGCAAAAGCGCGCAAAAAGAAAGCCCTCTTTCACAGGTAAGTAAGATGATACCACATGTCATGTCCAGCCGTCAAGCACTTTTTGCACGTTTTTGCAGAAAATCGCACAGCTTTCCGCCCTTTCCCGCGTTTTTTCTTCCGCAGCAGCGTACTCCGGACACATTTTTCAGCCGCAGCCCGCTTCTCCCCGCCTCGCCCTTGCTTTTTTGGCAAAAATCCTGTATGCTGGCAGGCAAAAGAAACACTCAGGAGGCAATTTTATGAAGATCATGGCCATCGACTACGGCGACGCGCACACCGGCGTCGCGATCTCCGATCGCACGCTGACGCTCACTGGATTTTCGACCGTTATCACCGCGTACCGGCCCGAAGCGGTCATCGAAAAGCTGCTGCCGCTCATCTCCGAGCACGAGGTCTCAGAGCTCGTGCTCGGCCACCCGCTCAACATGGACGGCACGCGCGGCCCCCGCGCAGAAAAGGCCGAGGGCTTTGCCGAGATGCTGCGCGAGGCCACGTCGCTCCCCGTCACGCTCTGGGATGAGCGCCGCACGACCGTCGACGCGCACAATATTCTATTGAATAATGGCAAGCGCGCCAAGGAGCGCAAGAAAACCGTCGACGCCGTCGCGGCGAGCCTGATGCTTGAAGGTTACTTAACCTTCAAAAAACGTCAAGGGTAACATATCACAGCGCGGCAGCGCTGTACTTTGTTCCCCTGCGCCGCGCAGGGAAGCGGGACGGAGCTGCCCCAGACCGGGGCCGGAGCCTCCGCCATGGAGGATGCGCTGGCGGCGCTGGCCGTTTTGGGCTATCCCCGGGCGGCGGCCATGGCGGCGCTGGCCGGCGTAAAGGCAGAGGGCATGGGCACCGACGAGCTGGTCCGGGCCGCGCTGAAGCGACTGTTTTAAGGGGGTGCGCCTGTGGCGATCGAATTCGGACAGCAAATGGAGGAGGAGCGTATCGTCTCCTCCACGCTCCGCACGGAGGATGCGCAGGAGCCGGCGCTGCGGCCCCATGTTTTAACGGAATATACCGGCCAGGAAAAGGCCAAGGAAAATCTTCGGATCTATATTCAGGCGGCCCGGCTCCGGGGGGAGCCGCTGGATCATGTTCTGCTTTACGGCCCGCCGGGCCTGGGCAAGACCACGCTGGCGGGCATCATCGCCAACGAGATGGGGGTCAATATCCGCATCACCTCCGGCCCCGCCATCGAAAAGGCGGGGGATCTGGCGGCGCTGCTCACCAATCTGAATGAGAACGATGTGCTCTTCATCGACGAGATCCACCGGCTCAACCGCAGCGTGGAGGAGGTGCTCTATCCCGCCATGGAGGACTATGCGCTGGATATCATCATCGGCAAGGGGCCGGCGGCCCGGTCGATCCGGCTGGATCTGCCCCGCTTCACGCTGATCGGCGCCACCACCCGGGCGGGCCAGCTTTCCTCGCCTCTGCGGGATCGCTTTGGCGTGCAGCTGCGGCTGGAGCTTTATTCGCCGGAGGAGCTGCAGGCCATCGTCACCCGGACGGCGGCCATTCTGGGCGTGGATATCGTCCCCTCCGGTGCGCTGGAGATCGCGTGCCGCTCCCGCGGGACGCCCCGCATCGCCAACCGCATTCTGAAGCGGGTGCGGGATTTTGCGCAGGTGAAGGGCGATGGGCGGGTAGACGCCGCCACGGCCGATCTGGCCCTGCGGGCGCTGGAGATCGACGGGCTTGGACTGGACCGCACCGACCGGCGGATGCTGGAGAGCATCATCAAAAACTTCCGCGGCGGCCCCGTGGGGCTGGAGACCCTTGCCGCCACCATCGGCGAGGAGAGCGTCACGCTGGAGGATGTTTACGAGCCGTATCTGCTGCAGATCGGGCTTTTGAACCGCACGCCCCGGGGCCGCTGCGTCACGCCCCGGGCCTATGAGCATCTGGGCATCCCGTTTTCCGGGCAGATGGAGCTTTAATTCAGGAAAAGAGGAAGGATCATTATGAAATATTTTGGAACAGACGGCATCCGTGGCAAGGCCAATGTGGAGCTGGATGCAAAGCTGGCGTATCGCGCCGGGCTGGCGCTGGGCGCGGTGCTGCGGAAGGAGCTGGGCCGCAAGCCGCTGGTCTTCATCGGCAGAGATACCCGCATCTCCGGCGGCATGCTGGAAGCGGCGCTGACGGCGGGTCTCTGCACCGCCGGGACGGATGTGACCGATCTGGGCGTCATGCCGACGCCCGCCGTGGCCTATCTGACGGCAAACACCCCCGCCGCCGACGCGGGCATCGTCATCTCCGCCAGCCACAATCCCTTTGAGGACAACGGCATCAAGATCTTCGGCAGCCGGGGCTATAAGCTCACGGACAGCGAGGAGGCGCAGATCGAGGCCTATATCGATGCGCCCCCTGCGCTGCACATGACCGGCGGGCAGCTGGGCGCCGTCCGGCCCTTTGAAGGAGACCCGGTGCAGGCCTATGTATGCCATGTGGCCTCCACTGCGCCCTGCCGGCTCACCGGCATGCGCATCGCCGTGGACTGCGCCAACGGCGCCGCCTCCGCCACGGCAGAGGCTCTGTTCTGCAGGATGGGGGCGGACGCTGTCATCCTACACCAGTCGCCCGATGGCACCAACATCAACGCCGGCTGCGGCAGCACCCATATCGAGGGCCTGCAGGAGCTGGTGCGCAGCGGCAATTTTGCCGCCGGCGCGGCTTTTGACGGCGACGCAGACCGCTGCCTGATGGTAGACGAGACCGGCGAGCTGATCGACGGCGATCATCTGATCGGGCTGTTGGCGGAGGACATGAAGCGCCATGGCCGTCTGAAGGGCGGCGTGGTGGGGACGATCCTCACCAATCTGGGGCTCCATGCCTTTTTGGAGGAGCGGCAGATCCCTGTCTGGTCTGCCAAGGTGGGCGACCGGTATGTGCTGGAGGCCATGCGGGAAAAGGGCTGGAACATCGGCGGCGAGCAGTCCGGCCATGTGATCCTTTCCGACTATGCCACCACCGGCGACGGCCAGCTCACCGCCGTGCAGTTCCTGTGCGCCCTGAAGGCCTCCGGCGCTGCCGCCAGTCAGCTGAATCGGCGCATCGAGAGCTTCCCCCAGGTGTCCATCAATGTTCCGGTGGCCAACGACCGCAAGCATCAGGTGGCGGCGCTGCCCGCCGTGGAGCAGGTGGGCCGGGAGATCGCGGAATATTTCGGCGGCCAGGGCCGGGTGGTCATCCGTCCCTCCGGGACGGAGCCGAAGGTCCGGGTCATGGTAGAGGGCCGGGATCCCGAGCAGGTGCAGCAGCAGGCGCAGCGGGCAGCCCAGGTGGTAAAGGCTGCGGTGGAAGCGCTGTAAAGCCCATGCCAATTCTCCGGCAGGCGCCGGTTTTGATAAGCCAAAGCAGGAAAGGAGGAGCATAGAAGCGCCGGAGCCGGGCGGGATGCGCCGGCTGACGAGGATGGAGGTTGCGCAAAAGCGCGAAAATCGAAGGGTTCGGCGGATGCCTCCCGTCTGCCGTGAGGCGAAAGGATCGCAGAAAAACCGCGGGGCGACCTGCGGGACAAAGGGCGATCCGCACGGAATTTAAATACATTTTGTCATTTTTTGTCGAGATATTAAGGAGTGTTATCATATATGTGCGGAATTGTTGGATATGTGGGCAAACGGCAGGCCGTCCCTGTGCTGCTGCAGGGCCTGCACAAGCTGGAATACCGGGGCTATGATTCCTCCGGCGTGGCGCTGCTGGAGCAGGGCCGACTGAAGGTGGTCAAGGCCCGGGGCCGCATCCGGAACATGGAGGAGCTGCTGCAGGCGCAGGGCCCCTTTACGGCCACCTGCGGCATCGGCCATACCCGCTGGGCCACCCACGGAGAACCGTCGGACATCAACGCCCACCCTCATGTGAGCGAAAACGGACGCATCGCTCTGGTGCACAACGGCATCATCGAAAACTATATGGAGCTGCGGGAAATGCTGAAAAAGGCCGGCTTTTCCATTCGGACAGAAACGGACAGCGAGCTGGCGGCGCATCTGTTTCAGCTTCATTACCATGGCGACGCCCTTGCGGCCCTGCGGGAGACGACCCGGCAGCTGCGGGGGTCCTATGCGCTGGCGGTCATCAACGCCGACGCCCCGGGCGAGCTGCTCTGCGCCCGGCGGGATAATCCGCTGATCCTGGGCGTGGGGGAGGGCGAAAACATGATCGCCTCGGACATCCCCGCGATTCTGGCGCTGACAAAGCGCTATATCGTCATGGCAGACGGCCAGACGGCCCGCGTCACGGCAGACGGCGTGGAGCTTTACGACGGCGTTGGCAACCGGATCCAGCCGAAGATCGAGACGGTCACCTGGGATCTTTCCGCCGCAGAGAAGGGCGGCTATGAGCATTTCATGATCAAGGAGATCTTTGAGCAGCCCAAGGCCGTGCGGGATACCGTCCTGCCCCGGCTGAAGGACGGGCTGCCCGTGCTGGACAGCGACGGGTTTTCCGACGCGCTGCTGCGGGAGGTCAAAAGCATCCATATTACCGCCTGCGGCAGCGCGCTGCACGCAGGTCTGGTGGGAAAAACGGTGATCGAGCGGCTGGCCCGGGTGCCGGTGATCCCTCATATCGCCTCGGAGTTCCGGTATGAGGACCCCATCATCGGGCCGGGAGACCTGTGCCTGGTGATCAGCCAGTCCGGCGAGACCGCCGACACGCTGGCCGCCATGCGGGAGGCCAAACGCAAGGGCGCACGGACGGTAGCCATCGTCAATGTGGTGTCCTCCAGCATCGCCCGGGAGGCGGACGCCGTGCTTTACACCTGGGCCGGCCCGGAGATCGCCGTAGCCACCACCAAGGCCTATTCCGCCCAGCTGGCGGCGCTGTATCTGGTGGCGATCCGGGCGGCTTATGTGCGTGGGACCGTTTCGGAGGAGCAGGCCCGGGTGCTTTGCCGGGAGGTGGCCGCCCTGCCGGAGCAGATCGAAAAAACGCTGGAATGCCGCAGCCAGATGCAGCATCTTGCCAGCCTTTACGCCAACCGCCAGAGCGTCTTTTTCATTGGCCGGGGCATGGATCATGCCGCCGGACAGGAGGCGTCCCTGAAGCTCAAGGAGATCTCCTACATCCACAGCGAGGCCTACGCCGCCGGCGAGCTGAAGCATGGCACCATCTCTCTGGTGGAGGAGGGGACCATGGTGGTGGCGCTGGCCTGCGATCCGGCGCTGCTGGAAAAGACCGTCTCCAATGTGAAATCGGTCAAGGCCCGGGGGGCCAGCGTGGTGCTGGTCACCAGCGACCAGCGCTTGCAGGAGGATCCGGAGATCTGCGACCATCTGGTGCGCATCCCCGCGGTCAGCCCGCAGTTCAGCGCCAGCCTTTCCATCCTGCCCATGCAGCTGCTGGCCTATTATACCGCCGTTATCCGGGGCTGTGATGTGGATAAGCCCCGCAATCTGGCAAAAAGCGTCACCGTGGAATAAACGGAAACCAGACAAAAAACAGCGCCGCCCGGAGCTTTTCCGGGCGGCGCTTTCGTATGGATTTTTATCTGTTCGGATCGGACCCCGGGGGCGTCATGCGTCGTAAACGCCCAGGATCACGATGCCCAGGACCACCGCGGCGATGGTGAGATAATGCTTCCAGCTGAGCTTTTCCTTCAGGAAAATGCGGCTCCAGAGGACGGACACCGCGCAGTAGGAGGAGATCATGGGAGCCGCCGCCGCCGGATTGGCGGAGAGGGCAAAGATATAGGCGAACTGACCGGCCGTCTCAAAGCAGGCGCCGATGAGCTTGGGGCCCTCGCTGCGCACAGACAGCCGCTTTTTCTTCCAAAGGCAGACATAAAGGAAGCACACCACGCCCGCAAACAGGAAGGTCAGCTCGTAGGCCACATTGGCGGTGGCCTCGTAGTTTTCGATGGTCAGGGAGAGCTTGTCCAGCACCAGCCCGTCGCAGAAGGAGCCCGCCGCGTCCAAAACGCAGTAAAGCACCGGCAGCGCCAGCGCCAGCAGGCTCTTGGCATATTTCCGGTTGGAGGCCTCCTGCCGCCGGGCGCGGAGCTCCTCGTCCTCCCGGGCGTCTACGATGGCCAGCGAGATCACGCCCAGACAAACGCACAGGACGCCCACATACTGCATTTTTTCCAGCCGCTCGCCGGAGATCAGATAGAGGATCGCCGCCAGCGCGCCGGAGGAATTGCAGATGGGAGAGGAGATGGAAAGCTCGATGTAGCGCAGGCCCACATAGCCCAGCACCATGGAGCTGATATACAGCAGGGAGACGGGGAGATAGGTCCAGATCACGCCCAGGGAGATGCGCACGCCGCCGATGAAGATCTCATACGCCGCGTGCAGCCCCATCACAAGGCCCACCATCATGACCATTTTCAAATGGCTGTCCCGATCGTCGGGGTCGGAGCAGCCGATCTTGGAGAACAGGTCGGAACCGCTCCAGCAGAGCAGCGCCGCCAGCGCCAGCCAAAACCACATAACATTCACCAGCTTTCTGAAAAATTAAAAAGACACGGAAAACGGGTGAAGGGAGGGCGGCGGACGGCGCAGAGGACGGAAGGGGTGGCAGGAACGGAACACAGGCTCAGTCCTTCAGCGCATAGCCGCAGAACAGAATGGCGGCCTTTGCCAGCTCGGCGGTGGGGTCGATGAAGCTGCCCGGCAGGGCCAGCTCCTGCTGGACGATGGGCAGCTCCGTGCAGCCTAAAATGAAATAATCCGCGCCGCGGCGGGTCAGCCCGTCCAGCAGCTGCTCCATGGGCCGGCGCACCAGCTCCAGCGGCTTTCCGCCCTTGACGCAGTCGTAGATGGCCGTCATAAGCACATCCCGCTGAGGCTCGTCGGGCAGGATGCAGGCGACGCCTTCCTTCTCTAGCGCTGTTTCATAAAGGCCGGAGGCCAGCGTGCCCCGGGTGGCCAAAACGCAGGCGGTCTTTCCCGGGAAGCGGGCGGCGCAGGCCTTGGCGGTGGCCTCCAGCATGCTGAGGAAGGGGATGCTCGTCTGGCTCTGGAGCCGGGGCAGGAAATAGTGGGCCGTGTTGCAGGGCATGATGATGCAGTCCGCCCCGCAGGCCTCCAGATGGCGCAGCGCGTCGGACATTTCGGGGACGGGATCGGCGCCGCCCTGCAGGATGGCGGCCGTCCGGTCCGGGATCCGGCAGTTATTATCAATATAGATGCGGATATGCTCGTTGTCGCAGCCGGCGCGGGTCATCAGAACGATCTTGCGGAACAGATCGGCCGTGGCCAGCGGGCCCATGCCGCCCAGGATACCGATGGTCTTTTTCATATGCAGGCTCCTTTTCAGGATATTCTCACAATTAATCACTATAGCGAAAGCGGGAGAAAAAAGCAAGAAAAAGTCGCAAAAAAAGAAAACGGCTCCCGCTTCCGCGGGAGCCGCTCTTGCTTGTCTGTAATTATTCAGAGATGGCGCCAACGGGGCAAGCGCCGGCACAAGCGCCGCAGCTCACGCAGGTGTTTTCGTCGATCTCGAACTTACCGCCGGCGTCCTTGATCGCGCTCATGGGGCAAGCGCTGGCACAGGAACCGCAAGCGATGCAAGCGTCAGAAATTTTGTAGGCCATAATAAAGCACCTCCTGTAGATTCTCCCTCTATTCTAACAGATAATCTGAAAAAAGCAATGCCTAATTCAACAAATCGGGAGATAAATAATCCGCTTTATTTTGGAAAAGATAGCAAGCGGAGGCGATGGTATGAAAAAAACACGGAGAAAGGTCACGCTGGAGGACGGCAACACATTGGAGATGTCCGTCTCCCATGAGGGGAGATTCGGCTCCGGGGTGGACGCATGACGGAGCCGCGGTTTTCTCAGAGCGGGCGCAGCGCGCTGCTCCGGGCCTATCAGCTGGCCCGGGGCGCCTGCCACAGCTGGGTAGGGCCGGAGCATCTGCTGCTGGGGGCCATGCTGGAGGAATGCGGCCCCGGGCGGCTGCTGGAGCATCCGGAGGAGCTCGGCAAAAAGGCGGAGCAGCTGGCGCAGCAGCAGATGGGCCGGGGAAAAAGCGCCTCTCTGCCGGTGGTGCTGAGCCAGACGGCGGCCGACGCCATCCAGCGGGCGGCGCAGCTGGCGGAGGGGAGCGTTGCCGCCCGGGATCTGCTTTTGGCGCTGCTGGAGAGCGGCGACCCTGCCGTCTCCGCCATTTTGCAGCAGTGCGGCTGCGACGGAGAGACCCTGCGCCGCCGTCTGCGGCTGCGTCCCGCCGCGCCCAGAGCCGCCGCCAGGCGCTGCGAGCTGAAGCTGACCCTGCAGTTCGGCGAGGACATGACCGCCCGGGCGCTGGCCCACGGCTATGATCCCGTGGCCTGCCGGGACCGGGAGATCGCCCGGGTGATGCAGATCCTGGCCCGGCGGCAGAAGAGCAACCCCGTTTTGCTGGGCGAGGCCGGCGTGGGCAAGACGGCGGTGGTGGAGGGGCTGGCCCAGCGGATCGCCTTCGGCGAAGCGCCCGCCTGTCTGCTGGAGCGCAAGGTGATCGCCCTGCAGCTGGCTTCCATGGTGGCGGGGACGAAATACCGGGGCGAATTTGAAGAGCGGGTGGGCGCGATCCTTTCGGAGGTACGCGCCGCCGGCAATGTGATCCTGTTTCTGGACGAGCTGCACACCATCTGCGGCGCCGGCGCAGCGGAGGGCGCCATCGACCTGAGCAATCTGCTGAAGCCTGCGCTGGCCCGGGGCGGCCTGCAGGTCATCGGAGCCACCACCGGCGCGGAGTTCAAGAAATACATCAGCCGGGACGCGGCGCTTTCCCGCCGGTTCCAGCCGGTGCCTGTGGCGGAGCCCTCTCCCCGGGAGACCGAGCTGATCCTTCGTGCCCTGCGGCCAAGGTATGAGCGGTACCATGGGGTGCTTATCACGGAAGGCGCCCTGCAGAGCGCGGTGCGGCTCTCGCCCCGCTGTATGCCCGGCAGATACGACCCTGATCGGTCGGTGGATCTGCTGGATGAGGCGGCGGCCTGCGCCGCGCTGCAGCGGGATAGAAAGGCAGAGCGCCGCCATGTGGTTCAGGTGGCGCGGCAGCTGCAGGGGGAGGACTGGCAGACGGAGGAGCAGCAGACCCAGCGGCTTTTGGGACTGGAGGAGCAGCTGAAGCAGGCTGTGCTGGGGCAGGAGAGCGCCGTGGCCGCCGTGGCCCGGGCCATGGTGCGGCGGAGCGCCTTTCCGGAGGAGCGGCGGCCCCGGGCGGGCTTTTTGCTTTGCGGGCCCAGCGGCGTGGGAAAGACCAGCCTGGCCCGGGCGCTGGCGCAGGAGCTTTATCCCGGACAAAGCAGCGGGCTGATCCGGCTGGATATGAGCGAATATATGGAAAAGCACGCGGCGGCCAGGCTCATCGGCGCACCGCCGGGCTATGTCGGCTATGGCGAGGGCGGCCAGCTTACCGAGCGGGTACGGGCAAGGCCCTGCAGCGTGGTGCTGCTGGACGAGGTGGAAAAGGCCCATCCGGATGTGCTCAATCTGCTGCTGCAGATCCTGGAGGAGGGCTGTCTTACCGACGGCACCGGTCAGAGCGTCAGCTTTCGGGAGACGGTGCTGGTGCTCACCTCCAATCTGGGGGCGGAGCACTGGATGGGGCGGCAGCAGGCGGGCTTTGTGCGGGAGGAGCGCGCCCGGGCCTGCGAGGAGCAGATCCGGAAGGAGCTGCGCCAGACCCTGCGGCCGGAGCTTCTGGGCAGGCTGGACGGCGTCGTCATGTTCCGTCCGCTGGAGCGGGAGCAGCTGCGGGCCATCCTCCGGCTGGAGCTGGAGCGGCTGCGACAGGGCTGTCTGGCCCGGGGCGTGACCCTCTGCTGGACGGAGGACTGCGAGACGCTGCTGCTGGACCATGGAGCCGATCCGGCCCAGGGCGCCCGGCCGCTGCGCCGGGCGGTGGAGACGCTGGCGGAGGAACCGCTGGCGCTGGCGCTTTTGCAGAGCGGCGAAGCCGGAAGCGTTTGCCTGCAGGCGGAAAACGGACGGCTGATCCCCCATTGGCAGGAGAGCCGCCAGCCGGCGGCGCAGTAAAGCGGGCCGGGGCGTTCCTGCCGGAAAAGCGCCCGGAAAAGCGGGCTTTCGGCGGCTGCCGGCGCATTTCCTTCGGGAAATGCGCTTTTTTGCGTTCCTTTCTCTTGCAACGGGCCGCGGAAGAAGCTATAATAAAGTGATATCATGTATTTTTATTTAGGAGTGACATAGAGATGACCGATCCCATCCGTCTTGCCCAGCTTCTGTTTCCCCATGTGACCCAAACGCCGGAGCAGCTGCTGGAGAAGCAATTCCCGCCCAGAGACCTGAAGGAGGGCGCACAGGTGACCCGCTTCGCCCCCAGCCCCACGGGCTTTCTGCACATCGGCGGCGTTTTTTCCGCCATGATTTCCGAGCGGGTGGCCCACACCACCGGCGGCAGGGTCATCCTGCGCATCGAGGACACCGATAAAAAGCGCGAGGTGGAGGGCGGCGTCCGGCTCATTGCTCAGGGCCTGCGGGATTTTGGCATTACCTTTGACGAGGGCGCGGTGGACGATGAGACGGAGACCGGCGCTTACGGCCCCTACACGCAGAGCCGCCGGGCGGAATACTACCATGTGTTCTGCAAGGCGCTGGTGGAGAAGGGCCTTGCCTATCCCTGCTTCTGCACGGCGGAGGAGATCGACGCCATTCGTCAGGCCCAGGAGGCGCAGGGCATTACGCCGGGCTATTGGGGCGAATATGCCCGCTGCCGGGAGCTGACGCTGGAGCAGGTGGAGGAACGGCTGCAGGCGGGCATGCCCTATGTGCTGCGGCTGCGCTCCCCGGGAAAGCCCGGCGGAAGAGTGAAGTTCCGGGACGCCATCCGCGGCGACATCGAGATGGAGGAAAACTTCGTGGATGTGGTGCTGCTCAAGAGCGACGGCATCCCCACCTATCATTTTGCCCATGTGGTGGACGATACGCTGATGCGGGTGACGCAGGTGGTCCGGGGCGACGAATGGATCGCTTCCGCGCCCATCCATCTGCAGCTGTTCTGGCTGTGCGGCCTGAAGGCCCCGAAATACGCCCATATCGCCCCCATCATGAAGGAGGAGGACGGCTCCCGGCGCAAGCTCTCCAAGCGGAAGGATCCGGAGGCGGCCGTCAGCTATTTCACTCAGGAGGGTTATCCGGCGGAGGCCGTGATGGAATATCTGCTCACCATCGCCAATTCCAATTTTGAGGACTGGCGGCGGCAGAACAAGGACGCCCACTACACCCAGTTCCCCTTCAAGCTGAACAAGATGAGCGCCTCCGGCGCGCTGTTTGACCTGAAAAAGCTGCAGAGCGTCTCGGCGGAGGTCATCTCCCGGATGACTGCGGAGGAGGTGTATGTCCAGGCGCTGGCCTGGGCCCAGCGCTTCGACGCCCAGCTGGCCGGGCTGCTGCAGCAGGACGCGGACTATGCCAAAGGGCTGTTTTCCATCGACCGGGGCGGCAAAAAGCCCCGGAAGGATATCGTCCGCTGGAGCGATGTCCGCAGCTATGCCGCCTATTTCTACGATCCGCTGTTCTGCCGGGAGGAGACGCTGGAGCTGGAGCCCGCCCTGCAGAAGCAGGTGCTGGACGCATATCTGCCGGCGATGGACTGCGGCGACGACAAGGACGCCTGGTTCGGCAAAATGAAGGAGCTCTGCCCGGCGCTGGGCCTTTCCCCCGATGTGAAGGCCTATAAGGCCGCGCCGGAGCAGTTCCGGGGGCATGTGGGCGATGTGAGCGCTGTGGTGCGCATGGCCGTCACCGGACGGAAAAACACCCCCGATCTTCACGCGATCATGGCCCTTCTGGGGCAGGAGACCTGCGCCCGGCGCATCCGGGAATACCGGGACAGCCTGTAAAGCCCGGAAAGCGTAAATAATCAAAAAACATCAATATTAAGGAGAGCTCCAATATGGAAGAAGAGATCAAGACCACCGGCGCAGCCGGCAATTTTATCGAAGAATTCATCAAGGAAGACCTCGCCCCCGGCGGACGCTTTGAAGGCAAAAAGGTCCACACCCGTTTTCCCCCGGAGCCCAACGGCTATCTGCACATCGGCCACTGCAAGGCCCTGTGTATCGACTTTGGCACGGCGGAAAAGTTCGGCGGCCTGTGCAACCTGCGCTTTGACGATACCAACCCCGCCAAGGAGGATACCGAGTTTGTGGAGGCCATTCAGGAGGATATCCACTGGCTGGGCTTCGACTGGGGCGACCGGCTGTTTTACGGCTCCGATTATTTCGAGAAGGACTATGAATACGCCGTGGAGCTGATCCGAAAGGGCCTGGCCTATGTCTGCGAGCTGACGCCGGAGGAGTTTTCCAAATACCGGGGCGACACCCAGCATCCTGCCGTCAGCCCCTGGCGGGACCGGCCGGTGGAGGAGAGCCTGGAGCTGTTTGAGCGCATGAAAAACGGCGAGTTCCCCGAGGGAAAATATACCCTGCGGGCCAAGATCGACCTGGCCTCCGGCAACTTCAATATGCGGGACCCGGTGATCTACCGGATCCGCTACATCGAGCACCACCGGCAGGGCACCAAGTGGTGTATTTTCCCCATGTATGATTTTGCCCATCCCATTCAGGACGCGCTGGAGCATATCACCCATTCCCTTTGCTCACTGGAATATGAGGACCATCGCCCCCTGTACGATTGGGTCATCAACCATGTTTCCGTCCCCTCCAAGCCCCGGCAGATCGAGTTTGCCCGGCTGGGCATCGACCATACCGTCATGTCCAAGCGCAAGCTCCGCCAGCTGGTGGAGGAGAAGAAGGTCTCCGGCTGGGACGACCCCCGGATGCCAACCCTCTGCGGCCTGCGCCGGAGAGGCTATACCGCCGCCGCCATCCGCAATTTCTGCGAGCGCATCGGCGTGGCCAAGGTGTCCAGCACGGTGGAATACGCCTTTCTGGAGCACTGCCTGCGGGAGGATCTGAACGAGCACGCCCGCCGGGTGATGGCGGTGCTGCGGCCCGTCAAGCTGATCATCACCAACTATCCCGAGGGAAAGCGCGAGACCTTCGAGGTGGAAAACAACCCCAACCGCCCCGAGGACGGCACCCATACCGTCACCTTCTCCCGGGAGCTTTATGTGGAGCGCGAGGACTTTCTGGAGACGCCGGTGCCCAAATATAAGCGTCTGTTCCCCGGCGGCCCGGAATGCCGCCTGAAGGGCGCTTATCTCATCACCTGCACCGGCTGTAAAAAGAACGACGACGGCAGCATCGCGGAGATCTATGCAGAATACGATCCCGATTCCCGGGGCGGCGACCCGGCGGATGGCCGCAAGGTCAAGGGCGCAACGCTTCACTGGGTGGACGCCGCCACTGCGGTGGACGCAGAGGTGCGGCTTTATGACGAGCTGTTCTGCGACGCAAACCCCGACGCCTTTGAGGGCGGCTTCCTGGCCTGCCTGAACCCGGCTTCTCTGGAGATCCTCAGCGGCTGCAAGGTGGAAAAGAGCCTGGAAAACGCGCAGGCCCCGGCAGACTTCCAGTTCATGCGGCTGGGCTATTTCGCCGTGGACAATCAGGACAGCCGTCCCGGACATCTGGTGTTTAACCGGGCGGTGGCGCTGAAGGACAGCTTTAAGAAATAATGGAATATTATCTGGACAATGCCGCCACCACGGCTCCCATCCCCGCCGCCCGGGCGGCGGCGGAGCGGGCCATGGACGATTTCGGCAACCCCGGCTCGCTCCATGCGCCGGGCCGCAGGGCCCGCGCCCTGCTGGAGGAGAGCCGGGCGGCGGTGGCGGCGGCGCTGGGAACGGAGCCTGCCTGCATCACCTTTACCTCCGGCGGCACGGAGAGCATCAATACCGCCATCCGGTGCGGCGCGCGGAAAAACCGGCATCTGGGCCGGCAGCTGGTCTCCACCCAGATCGAGCACGACGCCACGCTGAACACCCTCAAGGATCTGCGGCAGCAGGACTGGGAGGTGACGCTGGTCCCGCCGGAGCGGGACGGCCGGGTGACGCTCCCGGCGCTGCAGGCTGCGCTGCGGCCGGATACGGCGCTGGTCTCCGTCATGGGCGTCTGCAACGAGACGGGCGCCGTCCTGCCTGTCCGGGCGCTGAAGGAGGCCATGGGGGCGGTCTGTCCCCGGGCGCTGCTCCATGTGGACGGCGTGCAGGCCTTCTGCAAGATCCCCCTGCCGCTGGACTGCATCGACCTGCTGAGCCTTTCCGCCCACAAGATCGGCGGGCTCAAGGGCAGCGGGGCGCTATATATCCGCCGGGGGCTGACGCTGCCGCCGCTGCTGTTTGGCGGCGGGCAGGAAAACGGTCTGCGCTCCGGCACGGAGGCCATGCCCCAGATCGCGGCCTTTGCTGCCGCCGCGCAGCAGAGAAGCGCGCATTTTGCGGAGGACCGGGCCCATATGGCCGCCCTGCGGCAGCGGCTGCTGCAGGGGGCGGCGGCGCTGGGCTGCGCGGTGAATACGCCGGAGGACGGCGCGCCTCATGTGGTGAATCTTTCTCCCTGCAAGGGCCGCAGCGAGGTCTATATCCGCATCCTTTCCGACCGGGGCATCTATGTCTCCGGCGGCAGCGCCTGCGCCCGGGGAAAAAAATCCCATGTACTGACCGCCATGCGCCTGCCGGGGAGCAATGTGGACGCGGCCCTGCGGGTGAGCTTTTGCCCGGAGACGCCGGCGGAGGCGGTGGACGCCTTTCTGGACGCGCTGCGGGAAGCGGAAAAGCTGTTTTGACGGAAAGGGCGGAGGGCATTTTCCGGCTTTGGGCGCGCTTTTTCCGGGGCGCGGCAGGGCTTTGCCTTTTCGCAGGGTCTGGTATTTGAAAGATTTAAGGTGGGTTACCCAAAGATGAGAGAAGTTTTGCTTTGTAAATGCGGCGAGCTGGTGCTTAAGGGCCTGAATCGCCGTAAATTTGAGGAGCGGCTCAACCGGACGCTCTACTGGCGGCTGAAAAAGGTGGGCGATTTCAAGATCCACAGCTGTCAGTCCACTATCTATGTGGAGCCGCAGGATGAGAATATCTCCATGGAGCGGGCGCTGGAGGTCTGCCGGAAGGTGTTCGGCGTGGTGGGCGTCTGCCGGGCGGCGGTCTGTGAAAAAAATATTGAGGATATCAAGCAGAAGGCCGGAGAATATCTCCGGGAGACGCTGGCGGGCGTCCGCACCTATAAGGTGGAGACCCGCCGGGCGGACAAGCGCTTTCCCCTGACCTCTCCGGAGATCAGCAGGGAGGTGGGCGGCTATCTCAGCGACCTTTATGACCATCTGCAGGCGCAGATGGAGGATCCCCAGATCACCGTCAAGGTGGAGATCCGGGAGGAGCATGCCTTTGTCAGCGCGGGGACTGTCCCCGGCGCCGGCGGCCTGCCGGTGGGAACCTCCGGACGGGGGATGCTGCTGCTCAGCGGCGGGATCGATTCCCCCGTGGCGGGCTGGATGATGGCAAAGCGGGGCATGGAGCTTTGCGGCGTGCATTTCTTCAGCTATCCCTACACCTCGCCGGAGGCAAAGCAGAAGGTGCTGGAGCTGGCGGAGGTGCTGGCGGGCTGGTGCGGCAGGATCAGCGTCACCGTCATCCCCTTCACCCATATCCAGACGGAGATCCGGGACAAGTGCAAGGAGGATTATTTTACGCTGGTGATGCGCCGCTTTATGATGCGGCTGGCGGAAAAGACTGCGCAGGCGCAGGAATGCCAGTGCCTGATCACCGGCGAGAGCCTGGCCCAGGTAGCCAGCCAGACGGTGCAGGCCATTCACACCACCAACGCCGTCTGCACGCTGCCGGTGCTGCGGCCGGTGATCGGCATGGACAAGGAGGAGATCATCACCGTGGCCCGCCGGGTCGGAACCATGGATATCTCTATCCTGCCCTATGAGGACTGCTGCACCGTCTTCACCCCCAAGCATCCCCAGACCAAGCCAAGGCTGGAATATGTGGAGGAGGAAGAACGGAAGCTGGAGGTGGAGGCGCTGGTGGCGGAAGCGCTGGCTGGCGCGGAGACCCTCGTCATCGGATAAGCGGCGGGATCTTCTCCGCGCAAAAAACGAACGGGAGGCGGAAAAGCATGAACTGTGAGCTGTTGGCCGTGGGGACGGAGCTGCTGCTGGGCGAGATCGCCAATACCGACGGTCAGATGATCGCCCAGGGGCTCAGCGAGCACGGCATCAATGTTTATTGGCAGACGGTGGTGGGGGATAACCCGGGCCGTCTGCGGCAGGCGCTGGACATCGCCCGGAGCCGGGCGGATATCATCATCACCACCGGCGGGCTGGGGCCCACGGCCGACGACCTCACCAAGGAGACCGTGGCCGCCGCCTTCGGCAAAAGGCTCTATACCGATCCGGAGCAGCTGGCCCGGCTGAAGGAGCGTATGGGCCCGCGGATGACGCCCAACAACCTGAAGCAGGCGGACCTGCCCGAGGGCTGCACCGTTTTGGAAAACGACTGGGGGACGGCGCCGGGCTGTGCCTTTGCGGCAAGCGGCATCCATGTGATCATGCTGCCCGGCCCGCCCCGGGAGTGCCGGCCCATGTTTCTTTACCGGGCGGTGCCCTATCTGGAAAAGCTTCAGGGCGGCGTTATCGGGAGCCGGTATGTGAAGATCTTCGGCGTGGGTGAAAGCTCCATGGAGACGCTGGTCAAGCCCCTGATGGATCGGCTGGAGGGCGTTACCATGGCCCCCTACGCCAAGGAGGGCGAATGTGAGCTTCGCATCACCGCCCGGGCGGAGACAAAGGAGGCCGCGCTGGCCCTCTGCGATCCGGTGGTGGCGCAGGTAAGGGATATTCTTGGAACGCATGTGTATGGTGTGGATGTTTCCTCATTGGAGGAACGGGTGGTGCAGGGCCTGCGGCAGCAGGGCCTCACGATCGCGCTGGCGGAGAGCTGCACCGGCGGCCTGGTCGCCAAGCGCATCACGGATATCGCGGGGGCCTCGGAGGTGTTTGGCTTTGGCTGCGTCACCTATAGCAACGCGGCCAAGCAGCGGCTGCTGGGCGTCTCGGCGGAGACGCTGGAGCGCTGCACCGCCGTCAGCGAGCAGACGGCGCTGGAGATGGCAAGAGGCGTCCGGGCGCTCAGCGGCGCGGATATCGGCCTCAGCGTCACCGGCTATGCGGGCCCGGGCGGCGGCACGGAGGAGCACCCGGTGGGAACGGTCTTCATCGGGCTCAGCTGGGCGGGCGGAGAACGGGTGGTCTGCCCGGAGCGGCGCTATATGCGCTCCCGGGAGCAGGTCCGCCGGTCTGCCGCCAGCCACGCGCTGGATCTGGTGCGGCGGGAGGTGCTGGAGCGGGCATGAGCCACGAAGAAAAGCGCCTTTCCGGCGAAAGGCTGTTTCAGGGGGCCATCATCTCCGTGGAGCACGATCAGGTGCTTCTGGAGGATGGACAGATCGCGCTGCGGGAGACCGTGCGGCATCCCGGCGCGGTGGCCGTCCTGGCCAGGGACGGGGCGGAGCTTTTGCTGGTGCGGCAGTATCGCTATGCCGTGGGGCGGGAGCTGCTGGAGATCCCTGCAGGCAAGCTGGAGCCGGGCGAGCATCCCCTTTCCGCGGCCCGGCGGGAGCTGCAGGAGGAGACCGGCTGCGGCAGCGGGCAGCTGATCCCGCTGGGGCTGTATTACGGCAGCCCGGGCATTCTGGATGAAACGATCTGGCTGTATTATGCCGACATCACCGAGCACGGCAGCCAGAGACTGGACGCGGACGAGTTCCTTTCGGTGGAACGCTGGTCTCCGGCGGCGCTGGAGGCCCATATCGCCCGGGGCATGGTGTCGGACGGAAAGACGCTCAGCGCCTTTCTGCTGGCCCGGAGCCGGGGCCTGATCTGACGGCGAAACGAATTTGTCCGAAGGAGGAAGACCAATGAGCAAGATCCTGATTATTGAAGACGAGGCCACTATCGTGGACCTGATCTCCTTCAATTTGAAGCGGGAGGGCTTTACGGTGGAGGCAGCCTATGACGGCGTGGACGGATTGCGCAAGGCCCTGAAGGGCGATGCGGACCTGATCCTGCTGGATGTGATGCTGCCGGGGATGAACGGCTTTGATGTATTGCGGGAGCTGCGCAAGCAGAGCGAGGTTCCGGTGATCATGGTCACCGCCCGGGAGGAGGAGCGGGATAAGGTGTTCGGCCTGGAGACCGGCGCAGATGATTATGTGACCAAGCCCTTTTCCGTCAAGGAGCTGGTGGCCCGCATCCGGGCCAATACCCGCCGCAAGGGCGACGAGGGACGCAGCCAGGGCGACCGGCAGTCCTTCGGCCCCTATACGGTGGATGCAGGGCTGCAGGCGGTTTTGCGGGATGGTAAGCCTGTGGAGCTGACCCAGAGGGAATATGATCTGGTGTGTTATTTTCTGGCGTCTGCCGGGCGAGTGGTTTCCCGGGAGGAGCTGATGGAAAAGGTCTGGGGCTATGATTACTACGGCGACCTGCGGGCGGTGGATGTGGCCATGCGCCGCCTCCGCGAAAAGCTGGAAGCCGACCCGGCAAACCCGCAGTATTTCATGACAAAGCGCGGCGCAGGGTATTACCTGCAGAAATAAAGGGGAGAGAGGCAAGGGGTGGTGGGAGGAAGCGCGCTTTCCCGTCTCCAGTCTCCCGTCCAAAAAGAAGAGGGTTTACGGGAGGAACATGGTTCCGCCCGTCAGATCGCGCGCGGCCCGCGCTGCGGTGCCGCCCGGCGTTTCCGCAGAAACGCCCGCGATCGAAAAGGGGAGCTGGCAGGGCCGACAGGCCCTGACTGAGGGGTTGTGGGTATCGTGTAGGAACGGGCTGACGGGTGCAGGACAACTTCTCCTGCACCATGCCTACAACCCCTCCGGCTCACATTCGTTCGCCACCTCCCCTTACACAGGGGAGGCAAGGGGTGGTGGGCGGCAGCTCGCTCTGCACCGCTTTACCGCTGGGCGGCGGGGCGGTTGAAGCGCTCCACCGTCTTTTTCTCGGCGGCGGCGGGACGGATCTCGCCGGCCTTTTCCAGCGCCCAACGGGTCAGAGCGGGGCCGACCAGCTCGTAGATCATCACGCCGAACAGGGTAATGTTGCGGATCAGGCGGCCCTCGTCGGTGCCCAGCTGGGCGGCGGAGGCGCTCATGCCCAGGGCAACGCCGGCCTGCGGCAGCAGGGTGATGCCCAGATACTGCCGGACCTTATGGTCGCAGCCCACCAGCGCGGAGGAGCCCAGCGCCCCCAGATATTTTCCGGCGGAGCGGGCGATAATGTAAGCCATGCCGATGCCCACCACCGCCATGTCTGCAAAGACGCTCAGCTCCAGCTCCGCGCCGCTCAGCACGAAAAACAGGCAGTAGATGGGGGCCGTCCATTTGTCCGCCCGGTCCATGATGTCGGCAGAGCGGGGGCAGAGATTGCAGAACACGGTGCCCAGCATCATGCACACCAGCAGGGAGGAAAACCGCAGCGTGACGCCGCCCAGCGGCACCGTCGCGGCGGAGAGGGCGATGGTGATGAGCACGAAGGCGATGGTCAGCGAAAGGCGGTTGGTGTTGGAGAAGAAGAGCTTTTCCAGCAGGGTCAGGAGGCAGCCCAGAAGCGCGCCCAGCGCCAGCGAGCCCACGATCTCCAGCAGCGGCTCCAGCACCACGGAGCTGAGGCTCATGGAGCCGCCCACCATGGCCTCGGCCACGCCGAAGGACACGGCGAAGATCACCAGGCCCACCGCATCGTCCAGCGCCACGATGGGCAGCAGCAGATCGGTGAGCTTGCCCTTGGCCTTATACTGCCGCACCACCATCAGCGTGGCGGCGGGGGCCGTGGCGGCGGCGATGGCGCCAAGGGTGATCACCGCGGGCAGGGGCAAAAGGTCGCCGCCCAGGATAAAGTGCAGCCCCAGCAGCACCAGATCCACCGTCAGCGTGGCCACGCAGGCCTGCAGAATGCCGATGATGGTGGCCTGCTTGCCGGTGTGCTTCAGCTGGGAAAGGCGAAACTCGTTGCCGATGGCAAAGGCGATAAAGCCCAGCGCCACGCTGGAGACCACGCTGACCTGGCCCAGCGACTCCATAGAGGAAAAGCCCAGGCCCGGAACGCCCAGCCGCCCCAGCCCGTAGGGGCCGATGGCCACGCCCGCCAGCAGAAAGGCGGTCACATCGGGGAAGTTCAGATGCAGCAGCTTGAAAACACGGGTCATCATCAGGCCGGCCACCAGGGCCACGGCCACCGGGATCAGATAATTCATAAAAAAACGCCCCTCTCGATCGATCAGATAGGAAATCGCAGAAAAAAAGCTCCGCCAACAGAGCCTTCTACATTATAACTAAATTTCAAAACCTTGCAATGTGCAAAACAACCAAAAAGCAAAATCTTTTTTGTGGTTTGTCTACGGAAGCGCGATTGCTTTCCCCCGCAGACTGTGATAAGATGAAAAAAATACGGCGGAACACCGCCGAAGCAGGAGGAGTTTTTCCCATGGAGACCTTCAAAGCCTTTCTGAAGCGCAAGGATATTGTGTTTTCCGGCCGGCGCTACGGCATCGACGCCATGAGCGCCATGGCGCAGGGCCTGTTTTGCTCGCTGCTCATCGGGACGATCCTGAACACGCTGGGCACGCAGCTGCATCTGGAATTTCTGGTGAATGTCGGCTCGTTTGCCTCCTCCATGAGCGGCGCGGCCATGGCCGTGGCCATCGGCTGGGCGCTGAAGGCGCCGCCGCTGGTGCTCTTTTCGCTGGCGACGGTGGGCTATGCCGCCAATCTGCTGGGCTCTACCACGCTGGACGGCGGCAAGGGCGCCGGCGGGCCGCTGGCCGTTTTGTTCATCGCCATTTTTGCCGCCGAGCTGGGAAAGGCCGTCTCCAAGGAGACCAAGGTGGACATTCTGGTGACGCCGCTGGTGACCATCCTTACCGGCGTGGCCCTCTCCTATGCCGTCGCGCCCGCCATCGGCACTGCGGCCTCCGCCGTGGGCGGCTTCGTCCGGTGGGCCACGGTGCTGCAGCCCTTCTGGATGGGCATTCTGGTCAGCGTGGTCATCGGCGTGGCGCTGACGCTGCCCATCTCCTCCGCCGCCATCTGCGCGGCCATCGGCCTTACCGGTCTGGCCGGCGGCGCGGTGCAGCCCTGCAGAAGCTGCGGCTGCGAAGGTCCCTTCCAAACAGAATACCTTGAGAAAAGCGCCGGCTGCTGGACGCTGCAGGAGAAAAAGGAGATCTGCGCCCATTGCGGCGACGAGACCCTGACCCTGCTGAGCCGGGCGGACGACAACCATTCCGCCAAGGCGAAACGGGATCCGCTTCGCGGGTGGATCGTGGTCTGCTCCCGCTGCGGGAAGGAGCTCACCTATACGCTTCCGGCCACGGAATACTGGAGCGCAGACCGGGGCTGGGTGATCCTGCAGGATCGCTGAACAAAAACCGAAAAGAGATCAAACAAAGGGCACGCCCGAGGGCGTGCCCTTTTATTTTTATAGAGACCAAAGCTGCCGGCGGTCAGATCAGCTGCTGCTCGTTGATCATCAGCTTGAACTGCAGGCCCAGCTTCTCCGCCGCCTTGCGGCAGAGGATCATGCGCTGCAGGAAGATCTCAAAATAATCCATGACGGAGCCGAAGTGCGTATCGACGGTGAGCTTCAGCTTGATGAGCGTCCGGGCCTCGTTGATCTTCAGCTCCGACTTGGTGACGGAATAATTCACCCGGTCGTGGATATCGAAGCTGCTGATGTCGGTGTTGCGCACACGGCTGCGGCGCACATCGGATTTGTCCGCCAAAATCAGCGCCGCGGCCACGGCGTTCACCGGGACGCCCGTGCCCTCGTCGTGGTTGCCGATGGCGGTGGTGATGGTGGCGATCTCCTCCGGATCAAAGCCCCGCTCGTTCAGAATGCGGAAGGCCATGACGGCGCCGCTCTGGCTGTGGTCCACCCGGTTCACCAGGTTGCCGATGTCGTGGAGATAGGCGGCGATCTTTGCCACCTCCACCGTCCGCTCCGGATGATCCAGCGCCTGCAGGATATAGCCTGCCATTTCCGCCACATGGGTCACATGGGCAAAGCTGTGCTCCGTATAGCCCAGAGCGATGAGGGATTCGTCCGCCTTGGCGATATAGGTGCGGATGGCCGGATCCTGGCTGATCTGTTCATAAGTCATCATTGTGGTATCACACCTCCTGCGTGATCGTTTCTGTTCCGTTTTTTCAAAAAGTATTATACCACAGGGGCCGCTGCCGTGCAAGCGCGGCGCAGGGCAGACGCCGCTGATTTTTCTCCTGCAGGAAAAAATTGATTTAGAGGTTTACAAACGGAGAAAAGCGTGCTATAATACCTTTCGTTCCCCGGAAAACCGCATATGCGCCCGTAGCTCAGCTGGATAGAGCGTTAGACTCCGACTCTAAAGGCCGCTGGTTCGACTCCAGTCGGGCGTACCAGAAGACACCTGCTTTTTGAAGCAGGTGTTTTCGTTTTGTTGGCTTTCGCCTCTCGTCCTTTGTCCAAAAAGAAGAGGGTTTACGGGAGGAACATGGTTCCTTTCCCCGGCGCAAACTGCGCCGGGGGCCCCGTTTTATTTGACCGCCTCGGTCGCCGGAAAAACCGGCTCCCTGTGGCATTGCGCCGCTCTCGCGGCGGGCAGATCGCGCGCGGCCCGCTTTGCGGTGCCGCAATGGCGTTTCCGCAGAAACGCCCGCGATCGAAAAGGGGAGCTGGCAGGGCCAAAGGCCCTGACTGAGGGGTTGTGGGTATCGTGTAGGAACAGGATTACGGTTACAGGATACCTTCTCCTGCACCGTGCCTACAACCCCTCCGCTTCGCATCCGCTCAGCACCTCCCCTTACACAGGGGAGGCAAGAGACGGTAGAAGGTGGCCCGCTCCGCACCGCTTTGCGGGGCTGACAAGGGGCGGTAGGAGGTCGCTCGCCCCACACCGCTTTGAAGGGGCGGTAGGAAAAGCTCGCTCCCCCTCGTTTTTCGTCTCCGTCCCCCGCCCAAAAGAAGCGGGGTTACGGGCAGAACATCGCGGAGACCTCTTGACAGGGGGATGAAAATTTGCTACGATATGACCGAAAGAATAAATCCAGTCAAATCTTCAGGCGTTTAAGGGGCGGAGACCGTGGCATTTACGGAAGAGCAAAATGAAACCATCCGCAGGGACCTGATCCGGGCGGCCCGGCATTGCGGCGTGACCATCGGGATGCGGAAGACCTCCGTGGAGCAGCTGACGGACGCCGTGGGCATCTCCAAGGGTTCCTTTTATAAATTTTTTGATTCCAAGGAGCTGCTGTTTTTTGCCGTGCTGGAGGATATCCACACCGAAGGCTTTGCGGCGGCGCAGGCGGCGCTGCAGGAAAATGCGGCGCTGTCTCCTGCAGACCGGGCGGCGGAAGCGATCCTTGCGGCCTGCCGCTGGCTCTCTGAGACGCAGGCGCTGGTGTTCATTGAGAACGATGCGGAATTTTTGCTCCGCAGGCTCCCGGGCCAGGTCAAAACGGCGCATTATCACGATGATGAGACGCATATCCGCGCGCTTTTGGAGGAAAGCGGCCTGCAGCCCAGGGGCGGCATTGCGCTGGCCGCCGCCGCGATCCGCGGCCTGATCCTGACGGTCTCTCATCAGGAGCAGATCGGGGCGCTTTATCCCCAGGTGCTGGAAACGCTGGTGCGCGGCGCCTGCAGAGAGCTGTTTTGAAGCCGCAAAGGGCCGCAGCCATGCGGCTTTTTCCGGGGCCTGCGGTTCGTGTACTCGAACTGCAAAGGCATAAGGCTCGGTTAGAGGAGCTTAACAATAGATCGGAGAAAAATGCCAATGAAAGAGCGAAGGAATTTCTGGGACAGGAACGCAAAGCGCTATGACCGCTTCATGAAAAAGGACGCGGCGGCGTATGAGGAGCTGTATACCCTGCTTCGCCCGGTGGTGCGGGACAAGACCGTACTGGAGCTGGCCACGGGCACGGGACTGATCGCGAAGCATATCGGGGATGCGGCGAAAAGCGTGGAGGCCACAGACGCATCCGCGGAAATGATCGCGGAAGCAGCGCGGGGCGGCTGCCCCGGGACGGTGCATTTTTCCGTGCAGGATATGGTTTGCCTGCCGTATGAGGCGCAGTCCTTTGATGTGGTCATCGTATCCAACGCCCTGCATATCATCCCGCAGCCGGAACGGGCGCTGCGGGAGATCGGCCGGGTGCTGAAGGACGATGGCGTGCTGGCGGCGCCCACCTTTACCCACGCGGAGAATTCCCTCCTGGGCAGGGCCAGAGCCTTTTTCATGCGTCTGGCGGGCTTCCCGCTGCACAGCAGGTGGACCAGCGGGGCGTATCTGGCGTTTCTGCGGGAAAACGGCTGGACGGTGCGGAAAAGCGCCGTGCTGAACGCATCCTTCCCGCTGACCTATGCAGAATGTGTAAAAGCGAAAACGCAGCTTTGATAAAGTCATCCGTTGGGAGGAGCGGGCAATGTCCAGAAAAGCGACTGAGTTTCAGAAAAAGGAAATGAGCAGAATGTATCGGGGCAAGGAGATCTTCAAGCCCCTGAACACCGGCTGGATCGACGAACATGTGGCCTGCGTCCGGGAGTGGGTGGCAAATATCTTCTTCTACCGCAAGGGCGAGACCACCATCATGATCGACGCCGGCTACAATTACGACCGTCTGGCGGAGAAAATGGGCTGGCTGGGCATCGATCCCGCCTCCATCCGGCAGATCCTCATCACCCATCAGGATACCGACCATGTGGGCGCCGTGGAAGCAGACAGCCCCGGCCTGTTTCAAAAGGCAGTGCTGTATGTGGGCGAGATCGAAAACCGCTATCTCACCGGGGCGGTCCGCCGCCGGGTGATCTACCGGCTCTACAAGCTGCCGCAGGTGACCATCCGCAACGAAAAGGTGCTGCTGCAGGACGGCCAGGTCCTGGAGATCGACGGGATCCGGATCGAGTGCTTCCTGGTCCCGGGACACACCTGGGGACACATGGTATATCTCATCGACGACAAATATCTCTTTACCGGCGACACCCTCTGGTTCGGCGCAGACGGCGGCTACAGCTTTATCTCCTCGCTGGCGGAGGACAACCGGCTGGCGGTAAAATCGCTGGCGCAGCTGGAGCAAAGGCTCCGCGCCCGGGGGCTGCAGCCGGTGTTTCTCACCGGCCATACCGGCTGGACGGACAACTTCGCCTTTGCCTTCGCCCATAAGGACGCGCTTTGCTCGCCCTTCAAAAAGCGGGTCCATGACCCTGCCGCGCCCTACGACGCCTATGACGAAACGGATGACACGGAGGAAAAGGCAAAGGCCGGCTATCTGAAAGGTGTGGGACGGTGAAGGTCTATGTTTTTGGCCGGAAAGACGCGCCGGCGATCCTGCTGCTGCCCGGCAGGAAGGGCAATTTCGGCGCGGTGATCCCGCTGCTGCAGCAGGAGTTCCGCGTGCTCTGCGTCAGCTAGACGGCTTTGACGAGACGGAGCAGACGGAGTTTCCCACCATGCTGGAGGAGACGGAGAAGAGCGGAGCCTATCTCCGGGAGCATTGCGGCGGACGGATCCGGGCGGCCTACGGCTGCATCGCCATCCTGAGCTATTATGTGGTGTGCAGAGCGGTCACCTCCTTCCGGGAGATCGAGGAGATGAAGGAAAATCTGATCCTTCCCGCCTTCCGCCGGCTGCAGTTTGTGGACTGCAACAAGCCCTTCTGGCGAAGGCTCATGCATCGGGCCTTCTGCTCGGCCAAGGCGCGCTGCGACAGGTGGCACGACTATGAGATGCAGGTGGCGCCCTACAAGAAGGGGCGGCCCATTTATTATGAGTTTACGGCCTGCCCCGCAGCGGAGTTCGCGAAAAAGCATGGGCTTACGGACATCATGCCCGCCCTGTGCAATGTGGACTTTGCATCCATGGAGCTGCTTCATGCCCGCCTGGTGCGGACGACCACCTGCGCATGCGGCGACCGGTGCGATTATACCATCTGCGGCGGCGCTGTCCGGGATCATGGCGCTGCTCCTCCGCTGAGGGGGGACGCGGAAGCGCCCATTTGTCAGCTTGTCAGAAAGGGAGAAAGGCTTATGAAATACAAAATCGAAAAAAATACCGTGCAGGAGACGCTGATCATCCCGCTTTACGCCCGGAAGGTGTGCTCGGAGCTGTATCCGGAGCTTTACCGGGATGAGACGGCGGTCCGTCTGCTCCAGCGGATCGACTACGATTTTTCGGAGGCGGCGCAGAAATCCCGCAGCCTGATGCAGCGCTTCGGCTCGCTGGAGGTGGCCATGCGGCAGAACGATCTGGCCTTTGAGGTGCGGGAGTATCTGAAGACCCATCCCGGCGCGGCGGTGGTCAACCTGGGCTGCGGGCTGGACGATACCGGCCGGCGCTGCGACAACGGCAGCTGCAGGCTCTATAATCTGGATTTCCCCGATGTGATCGCGGTGCGCGATGCGCTTCTGCCCGCCGGAGAGCGGGAGGAAAACATTCCCTGTGATCTCAACGATGCAGACTGGATCGGGAAGATCGACGCCTCCGGCGGCGCGGTGTTTTTCGCCTCCGGCGTGTTCTATTATTTCCTGACGGAGCAGGTGAAGGCGCTGGTGCGGCGTCTGACAGACGCCTTTCCCGGCGGCGTTCTGGTATTTGACGCCGCCAACCGGACGGCGGTAAAGATGATCGCAAAGACCTGGCTCAAAAGCGCCAGGATCAAGGATGTGGGCGCTTATTTTGCGGTCTCCGACGCGAAGGAAGAGCTTTCCCCGTGGGACAGCCGTCTGCAGGTCTCCAGCCGGGGCTATATGCTGGGCTACCACGACCTGAAGACGCCCTCCGTCAGCGGCTTTTTCCGCTTTCTCGCCAGAGTGGGAGACAACGGGATGAAAATGCAGATCGTAACGCTGGGCTTCGGAAAAGCACAGGAAGCATAAAATCATCAGAGACAGGAGGAACGGCTGTGAAAATTTTGATCTATGGCGCAGGGGTGCTGGGCTGCAATCTTGCAAGGGATCTGTTCCGGGCCGGAAAAGAGGTCACGCTGCTGGCGCGGGGCGCCTGGGCGGAACGGATCCGGAAGGACGGACTGCGGATCAAGGATAAGTTTTCGCCCTGCGTGTCGGTGAGCCGGATCCCGGTGGCGGCGGAGCTGTGGCGGCGGGAGCTGGAGTATCTCAAGACCCTGCTGGAGGAAAGCTTCGGTGCGGATATAACAGAGGAAAAGCTCCGGGCGGCCTGCCGCCTGCGCAACCGTCTTCGCCAGGCCAAGCTGGAGTTGATGGACTGTCTCTTATA
>USML01000012.1 GCA_900555855.1 uncultured Eubacteriales bacterium
GGCGAGCGCGAGCGGCAAACGCTGGATATGCTGCTGGTGACCAACACGGGCTCGCTGCGCATTGTGGCGGGAAAGCTGCTGGAATCGCTTGGCTATGTGGCGCTGCTGCTGGTGGCCGCGCTGCCCACCATGTGCCTGACGCTGATTACGGGCGGCGTAACGCTGGCGGATGTGCTTACCGGCGCGCTGTTCCTGCTGGTTACGGCCTTTGCCGCACTGAGCGTGGGAGTATTCGCCTCCGCCGTTTTCCGCCGCACGGTAACGGCCACGGTGATGGCCTATCTGCTTGTGTTCCTGATCGGCGTGGTCACCCTGCTGCCGATGGTTCTTGGCGTATCCTATATCGGCAGTCACTATGATGATATGTATGCTAGCACCATGGCTTCCTCCGTGGCGGTAATCGGCGGCGCGGACGCGGCGGCCTCCGGGCTTAGCGTGAATGCCTTTATCTACAGCCCGGCCATGGGGTTGATGGCGCTCATTGCCGATCAGACAGGTTTGCTCAAGAGCACGCTGATGGATTATTCCTATACAATGTACCGCATCTATGATTATCTGGATTTCAGCGCCATCAAATGGGAAAACATGGCCTTCATGGCTGGCGCAGGGCTGCTGCTGGATCTGCTGGCGGCAAGCCCGGCTCTGACCGGCGCGGCAGAATAAGGAGAACGGATATGACAGAACAGAACAACAGACCGACCGACGCGCAGCTTGCCCAGGACCTGCGGAAGGGCGCGCTGGGCGGCGCCGGCGGCAGGATCTTGGAGATCCTGGGCGGGATCGCCGTCGCCGTGGGCCTGGCGGCCGGCGTTTTGCTCCCGGTGATCCTCGCGGGCGCGGTGCTCATCGGGCTTGGGGGATGGATCCGGCAGAAGACCAAAGGCGCGGCCGGACAGCGGGCCATAGACGCCATCCTGCCGGATGTGGTGAACGCTGCGCTGGAACAGGTGCAGCTGGATCCGAAGCCGCGCCTTCTGGATCCGGAAGCGGCCAACATTCCTCTGCCCAGCCACGACGGCTGCAGCTGCAGCGGCTATATCCGCGGGACCTACCGGGGCCTGACCGCCGAGCTCTGCACCGTCCGGCTGACGGAAAAGCATGAGATTCAGCGGGAGGAGACCGGCCAGTGGGAGACCAACGAGACAGAGGTCTATGCGGGCCAGTGGATGCTGTGTCAGCTGGGGCAGGAGTTTCCCACATGGCTGACCCTCTGGCCCCGGGAGACGCTGGATAAGCTCTTCCGCAGCAGCACCGTCCAGACCGGGGAGGAAGCCTTTGACAAGCGGTTCCAGCTGAACTGCGGCGACGCGCAGGCGGCTCTCCGTATGCTGGATCCCGCCCGGATGGAGCGGCTTCTGGCGCTGGCGGACAGGGCCCACGGGAAATATTCCCTCAGCCTGCATCCCGACGGAAGGCTGTATGTGGCCGTTCATTGCGGCCGGGGCTTCTTTGCCATGGGCAAGGGGCGGGAAACGCCGGAGCTTCTGCGGCAGCGCTTTTCCGGCGAGCTGAAGTGGTTCACAGATATGATCGACGCCTTTCGTCCGGCGTAAGAGGAGGTGAACACAATGCCGCTTTATTTATCCGTAATTCTGCTCCTTCTGGCGGTGCTGGGGCTCTTTTTCTCCCATCGTCTGGGAAAAACAGCGCGGACGGTCTGCACCGTGGTCTGCGCCCTGCTGGCGCTGGCCTG
Source organism: uncultured Eubacteriales bacterium (assembly GCA_900555855.1). GTDB lineage: Bacteria > Bacillota > Clostridia > Oscillospirales > Butyricicoccaceae > UBA4644. The sequence continues at coordinate 1,694 of USML01000012.1, forward strand.
CGCCGTCTATCTGGGGCTGACGCTCCTGTTTGTGGACGCGGTCCGGAATCAGCCGCCCGCAGCATCCTTATCCCTTTAGCATTACGGCAAAGCCGTGGAAGGATCAGCGATCCAACCGCGGCTTTCTTGCTTTCATTTTGAGGATCAGGCGCAGCAGGCCGCGCCTTTATTTTTTCTCTGCCAGCTCCAGCGTGCGCCGCCAGGCGGCGGAGACGGCGTCCATAACGGCACTGCCAAAGGCATGCTCCTCCAGCGCCTTGACGCCCTCGATGGTGGTCCCTGCAGGGCTGCAGACCTTGACCTTCAGGCTCTCCGGATGCTCGCCGGTCTCCAGCACCATTTGTGCGGAGCCCAGCGCCGTCTGTGCGGCCAGACGCAGCGCCACATCATATTTCAGGCCGCAGCGCACGCCGCCCATGGCCATGGCATGGATAAAGGCATAAACATAGGCCGGGCCGCAGCCAGAGACGGCGCTGGCGGCGTCGATCTGCTTTTCACTGAGCTCCACCAGCTGCCCCGCCGGGGCCATTGCGTCCAGAAACGCGGTGAGCGCCGCTTCCTCCCGGATATTTGCCGCCGTGTAAAGCACGACGCCCTGCCCCACCGCCACCGGCGTATTGGGCATGATCCGGATGATGGGGCAGGCGCGGCCCAGCAGCTGCTGCACGGTCTCCATGGTGACGCCTGCCGCCATGGTCACCAGCGTGACGCTCTCCCCTGCCTCCAGCCGGCGGCAAAGGGTCTCCCGGACCTCGTCCAGCGCCGCCTGCAGCACCTGCGGCTTCACCGCCAGAAAGATCGTCCGGCAGCACGCCGCGATCTGCCCGTTGTCTCCCGCCCGGATGCCCAGCTCCTTTGCCAGGCGCTCCGCCTTGGCGGGCGTATGATCGGAGATCAGGATGTCTGCGGTCCGCTGCCGCATGGCGCGGATCAGGGCCGTCCCCATATTGCCCGCGCCGATGAATCCAAACTGCACGGTCTGTTCCATTGCCGTTACCTCCTGATCTGTCCGTTGCCGGTGATGATGTATTTATATGTGGTCAGCTCCCGCAGACCCATGGGGCCGCGGGCATGGAGCTTCTGGGTGGAGATGCCCATTTCACAGCCCAAGCCAAACTCCCCGCCATCGGTAAAGCGGGTGGAAGCGTTCACATAGACGGCGGCGCTGTCCACGCCCCGGGTGAAGCGCAGCGCGCTTTCCGCGTCTTCCGTGATGATGGCTTCGCTGTGGTGGGTGGAATGGGCGGCGATGTGGGCGATGGCGGCGTTGGTATCTGCCACGACGGCCACCGCCAGAATATAATCCAGAAATTCCGTATCAAAATTCGCCGGGCCCGCTTCCGGTAAGCCCAGGATCGCTGCAGCTCGCCTGTCGCAGCGCAGCTCCACCGGATGGGGCGCGGCCTTTCCGCAGAGCCGCTGCTGCAGCAGGGGCAGGAACCGCTCTGCCGCAGCCTCATGCACCAGCAGCACCTCCTCCGCGTTGCAGACGGAGGGACGGCTGGTCTTGGCATTTTCAATGATATTCAGCGCCATTTCAAAATCGGCGGAAGCGTCTACATACACATGGCAGATGCCCGTTCCCGTCTGGATGCAGGGGACGCTGGCCTGCTCCATGCAGGTGCGGATCAGGCCCGCCCCGCCCCGGGGGATCAGCAGATCCACATAGCCCTCCGCCTGCATCAGCTGGCGGGCGCTCTCCCGGGAGGGATCCTCCAGGATCTGGATCAGCGCAGGATCCAGCCCGCAGGCGCCGAGGCCCTGCTGCAGCGCTTTGACGATGGCTTTGGCAGAGCGCAGCGCTTCCTTTCCGGAGCGGAGGATGCACACATTGCCGGACTTCAGCGCCAGCGCCGCCGCATCGGAGGTCACATTGGGCCGGCTCTCATAAATAATGGCTACCACGCCCATAGGGACGGCCACCTTCCGGATCAGCAGGCCGTTTTCCCGCCGGATCTCCGAAAGCACCTCGCCCACCGGATCGGGCAGCGCCGCCACCTCCCGCAGGCCCTTTGCCATCCCGGCGATCCGCTCCGCCGAAAGGGTCAGACGGTCCAGCATCACATCGCTGACCGTGCCCCGGGCGGCTTCCACATCCTGCCGGTTGGCCGAAAGGATCTCCTCCTGATTTTGCTCCAGCGCGTCTGCCATGCGCAGCAGCGCTTCATTTTTCTGGGCGCTCTCCAGCCAGGGCGCCGCCGCGGCGGCCTTGGCCCGCGTTAAAATTTCCTGTGTCGTCATGCTTTTTTCTCTCCCTTCGAAAGAAACCGGGTGCCGCAGGGCTTGCCCTCCACGATATCATACAGCGCATCCGGCCGGGTGCCGTTGGCGATGACCATTTCCACGCCTGCGCCGGTGGCGATCTTTGCCGCCGCCAGCTTGGTCTGCATCCCGCCGGTGCCCAGCGCCGAGCCGGCCCCCTGTGCGGCGGCCTCCATCTCCGGCGTGATGGCCTCCACCACGGGGATCAGCTTCGCCGAGGGATCCCGCTGGGGATCGGCGGTGAACAGTCCGTCGATATCGGAAAGGAGGATCAGCAGATCCGCCCCGATGGTGCTGGCCACGATGGCGCCCAGCGTATCGTTATCGCCGATGACGATCTCGTCCACAGCAATGGTATCGTTTTCGTTGATGATGGGCAGCGCGCCCAGCTCCAGCAGGCGGAAAATCGTATTGTGGAAATTTTTTGCCCGCTTGGGGCTTTCGATGTCCTCGCCCGTAATGAGGATCTGCGCTACAGTGTGGTTATACTCTGCAAAAAGCTTATCATAGATATACATCAGCTCACACTGTCCCACCGCCGCAGCGGCCTGCTTCGTTGGAATATCCGCAGGCTTCTCCTTCAGGGAGAGCTTGCCCACGCCAACGCCGATAGCGCCGGAGGAGACGATCACCAGCTCATGCCCGGCATTTTTCAGGTCGCTGAACACCTTGCAAAGATGCTCCACCCGGCGGATGTTCAAAAGCCCAGACCGATGGGTCAGGGTGGAGGTTCCGATCTTGATCACGATACGCATAGGCCATTCCTCTGTTTTGGTAAAGTAATATTATGTTATTATACCAGAATCCCGAAAAAAATCAACTGCCGGCCCGGGTTTTCCCCGTAAGACCGGCAGTTTTTCCGTTTTTATCCGTGTGTTTCCCCCTGCGCCGCCTTATAAAGCGCCGCCTGACGCAAAAGCTCCCGCGCGCCCTCCAGCGTGGCCTGGGTCACATGGAGACCGGCGTTCATCCGGGCGATCTCCTCTGCCCTGCCGGCCTCGTCCAGCAGGCGGACGGCGGTGAAGGTGCGGCCCTGCTCGCTGCGCTTGCTTACATGATACTGCCAGTCTGCAAGGCAGGAGATCTGGGGCAGATGGGTGACGCAAAGCACCTGGCGCTGCCGCCCGATGGCATATAGCTTCTCCCCCACCCGGCTGGCGGCCCGGCCGGAGACGCCGGCGTCCACCTCGTCAAAGATGGCGGTGACCTGCTGCTCCCCAGTGGAAAGGACGGTCTTCAGGGCCAGCATGATGCGGGAAAGCTCGCCGCCGGAGGCCACCTTTGCCAGCGGCTTCAGGTCTTCGCCGGCGTTGGCGGAGAGCAGAAAGCGCACGCTGTCCGTGCCCCGCTTGGTGAAGCGGGTCTGGGTGTCTGACCGCAGATCCTCCACCTCCGCCCGGAAGCGGGCGTTTTTCAGATCCAGCTCCCGCAGCTGCTCCTCCACCTGATGGGAAAGCTCCTCCGCCGCAGCGCAGCGCAGGGCGTGGAGCCTGCCCGCTTCTTCATAAAGGGCCTGCCGTTTTTCCCCGTAGCGGGCCTTCAGGCCGTCCAGATCGCCGTCCAGATCCGCCAGCGACGCCAGCTCCTCCTCCAGCGCCGCCTGATGGGCGGCAAGCTCGTCGGCAGGAACGCCGAAGCGGAGACACAGCCGGGAGATCAGCTCCAGCCGCTGCTCCGTCTCCTCCAGCATCTCGGGAGAATAATCCTGCCGGGAGAGGGCGTCGGCCAGGTCGCCGGAAAGCTCCTGGGCCAGAACGGCCAGCTCCTGCAGCCGTTTTTCCAGCGCTTCTGCCTCCGCGCTGTATTTTGCGCTGCCCCGCAGGGCCTTTCTGGCCTGCTCCAGCAGAGCGCAGGCGCCCTCCTGCCCCTCCTGCCCGTCCAGCAGGGCGCAGGCCTCCGCCAGACCGGCGGCGATCTTTCCGCTGCTCTGCAGCGCCGTCCGGCGGGAAAGCAGCTCCTCCTGCTCTCCGGGCAAAATATGGGTCTCCGCCAGCCGCCCGATCTCATCGGGCAGGGTCTGCCGGCGGCGCTCCTGCTCGGCGGCGCTCATGGAAAGCGTCCGCAGGCGGCGGTTCAGCTGCAGCAGGGCCTCGTATTTTTCATGATACTGCGCCAGCGCCGGCTCCAGCCCGCCGAAGCGGTCCAGATAGCCGATGTGCAGCTGCTCGTTCAGCAGGTGCTGCCCGTCGTGCTGGCCGTAAATATTGATGAGATGCTCCCCCAGCGCCTTCAAAAGAGAAAGATTGGCCGGGCGGCCGTTGATCCGGCAGCTGTTGCGTCCGTCCTGCTCCATCTCCCGGCGAAGCACCAGCGTCTCCTCCAGAGGGATGTCCTGCTCCCGGAGCACCTGCTCCGCCTCCGGGCTGATCCCCTCGAACACCGCGGAGACGCAGGCCCGGCTCTCGCCGGTGCGGATCAGCTCCCGGCTGACCCGGCCGCCCAGAATGGCGCTGAGCGCGTCGATGATGATGGATTTGCCCGCGCCGGTCTCGCCGGACAGCACGGAAAAGCCCGGCTCAAACCGCAGCTCCGCCCGCTGGATCACGGCGATATTTTCGATGACAAGCTCCCGCAGCATGGTCTTTCCCTTCTGTTATGCCAGCATCTCCGCCACCATCTCGCAGAAGCGCTGGGCCTCTTCCGTGGTGCGGAGGATCACCAGAATATTATCGTCGCCGGCAAGCGTCCCCACGATATCCTTCACCTTCATGGCGTCGATGGCGGCGGCGGCGGCGTTGGCCATGCCCACCAGCGTCTTGAGCACCACAAGGTTCTGGGCCTGATCCACCTTGACCACACATTCCCGGAAGATATTTTTCAGCCTGGTCATATGAGTGACGGAGCCGCTCTGGTCGGGGGTGGAATACTGATATCCGCCGGAATGGGAGGCCACCTTGATCAGGCGCAGCTCCTTGATATCGCGGGAGATAGTGGCCTGGGTGGTATTGTAGCCCCGCTGCCGCAGATGGGCGGAGAGCTCTTCCTGGGTCTTGATCTCGTTATTGCTGATGATCTCGAGGATGGCTGCCTGTCGTTTGAATTTCATCGTTCTGACCTCGCATTCGTTAATTTTTTGCGGATGATCTCATAAAACCCCTGCCCCTTGATGCGCAGGAGGGAAAAGGTCCGTTGGGATTTGCGGAGGATGACCCGGTCGCCATCCTTTAGCTGATAGTCTTCTCCGTCCGGAGAGAGAAAGACCTGCCGGCCGTCGCAGTCCGGCGTGACTACCACCTCGCTGCCGGCGCTGATGACGAAAGATTTCACCGAAAGCGAATGGGGGCAGATGGGCGTGACCACCAGACAGTCGCTGGAGGGGGCAAGCACCGGCCCGCCTGCCGCCAGCGAATAGGCGGTGGAGCCGGTGGGCGTTGCGATGATGACACCATCGCCGCCGAAGGAAAAGACCTCCTGCCCGTCTACGCAGACGGTCAGCGGCAGGACCTTATTGATAAAGCCGCGGCTGACCACCGCGTCGTTCAGCGCCGCCCGGCGGAAGACCTCCTGCCCGGTCTGATCCTGCACCGTCACATCCAGCAGGATCCGGTCGTCCCGGGTGTAGTTCCCGTCCAGCAGCTGCTGCAGCAGCTCCAGCTCCTCCGGCTCGATCTCGCTCATAAAGCCGATGGTACCGCAGTTGACGCCCAGCACCGGCCGGTGATACCGGGAGGCCGGCTCCGCCATGCGGAGAATGGTCCCATCGCCGCCCACCACCACGATGACCTGACAGGCCTCGTAGATCTCCTCCTCCGGCAGGAAGCAAACGCGCCTGCGGGCCTCCTCCGGCAGCAGCTCTGCGATCCGCTGCTGCTGCTCCAGCGAGACCAGCACCTCCGCGCCGCTTTGCTGCAGCAGCAGGATGACCCTGCGGCTCACCAGAAGGGCTTTTTCCTTCAGGATATTGGTCTGTACCATGATCCGGTTCATTCCGGCCGCACCTCTTTTCCGTTGGTCTGCCATGCCCGGCGCACCAGCCCGGGGAGATCGAAGGCCGCCTCCGCCCCCGGCCGCAGCCAGGCCAGATATTCGATATTGCCGTCGCCGCCCCGGATGGGCGAGGGCATCAGCCCCGCCGCCGGAAGGCCCTGCAGGCGGCATTGCTCCAGCACTTCCTCCAGCACCCGCAGGTGCGCCCGGGGATCCTTTACCAGGCCGCCCCGGCCCACGGCGCTCCGCCCCGCCTCAAACTGGGGCTTGATCAGCACAACGGCCTGCCCCTCCCGGGCCAGCAGCCGCCGAATATGGGGCAGCACCAGCCGCAGCGAGATAAAAGATACATCGCAGGCGGCAAAGTCCGGCGTTTTTGGAAGCTGCTCCGCCCGCAGAAGGCGGATGTCCGTCTGCTGCAGATCCATCACCCGGGGGTCCTCCCGCAGCGCCGGGGCCAGCTGATCCCGGCCCACATCCACTGCATAGACCCGCTTTGCACCCCGTTCCAGCGCACACTGGGTAAATCCGCCGGTGGAGGCGCCCACATCTAAGACTGTCTTTCCTCCCAGTGAGAGAGAAAAGGAATCCAGCGCCTCTCTTAGCTTTACGGCGGCCCGGCTCACATAATGGGCTTCCTGCCCCAGCAGCTCCAGCGCGGCCCCGGGGGCGCATTTCTGCGCAGGCTTATCCGCCGGCGCGCCGTCTACCAGCACAAGGCCCTTTGCGATCAGCTCCTTGGCCCGGTCCCGGCCGGAGATCAGGCCCCGCTCCACCAGAAGCGCATCCAGCCGCATTTCCTTATCCATGGAGCAGCTCCCGTGCAGCCTGCGCCACGGCGGCGTCGTCGATCTGATAGACAGCGGAAAGCTGCTCCACCGTCCCCTGAGGGACGAACTGCGCCTTCAGATTCAGCAGCCGCAGCGCCGCGTGCTGCTTATGCTCCGCCAGCAGCGCCGCCAGCTTCTGGCCCATACAGCCCTGCTCCACGCAATCCTCCAATACGATCAGGCGACCAGACCTTGCAGCCTGCTCCCGCAGCAGCGGATAATCCGCTCCATGGAGCCAGTTGAGCTTGACCACAGCTGCACGGATGCCTTCCTGCTCCAGCGTCTGCGCCGCGGCCAGCGCCGCGTTGGTGAGGATCCCGTAGGTGCAGATGGTCACATCCTCCCCCGGCTGCAGCAGCGCTTCTGCAAGGGCCATGGTATCCTGCACGAAGCTTCCCTGGCTTCCTCTGGGATAGCGCAGGGCGGCAGGGCTTTGCTGCGCCAGCGAAAGCGAAAGCGCCGTCTCCTGTTCTGCGTAATTGGCCGGTGCATAGATCCGCAGCCCCGGCACCGTCCGCAGATAGGGCACATCAAACAGGCCCTGATGGGTCTCGCCGTCGGCGCCCACCAGCCCTGCCCGATCCACTGCCAGCACCACCGGCAGGCCCCCAATGGCCACATCGTGGATCAGCTGGTCATAGGCCCGCTGAAGGAAGGTGGAATAAATGGCGCACACCGGGCGCATCCCCCGGGACGCCAGCCCTGCTGCCATGCCGACGGCGTGTTCCTCCGCGATGCCCACATCAAAAAATCTTCCCGGAAAGCGCCGGGCAAACTCCGAAAGGCCCGTCCCCGCTTCCATGGCCGCCGTAATGGCGCAGACCCGGGGATCCTGCTCCGCCGCGCGGCAAAGCAGCTCGCCGAAGGCGGAGGAAAAGCACTGGGCCGCGCCGGGATGCAGGGGGTCGCCGGTGGCCACATGAAAGGCCGAAACGCCGTGGAAGGCCTCCGGCGCCTGCTCCGAGGGCTGATAGCCCTTGCCCTTGACGGTCTTCAGGTGGATCACCACCGGGCGGTCCAGCTTTTTGGCCTGTTCCAGCAGGGAGCAGGTCTCCAAAACATCGTTGCCGTCGGCCGGGCCAAGATATTCAAAGCCCATCAGCTCGAAAATGGTCTCCTTCAGCAGCATGGTCCGCAGCCGGTGCTTCAGGCAGGAGACCCCCCGGATCACATCCTCGCCGCCGGGCAGACGGCCCAGCGCCTGCTTTGTCCTTTCCTTCATGCGGAAATACCGGGGCTTGATGCGGATGGCGGAAAGCCGCTGGGCCAGCGCGCCAACGCTGGGGCCGATGGACATATCATTGTCGTTGAATACGATGATCAGCGGCAGACCGGAGGAGCCCGCGTCGTTCAGGGCTTCATAGGCCATGCCGCCGGTGAGCGCGCCGTCGCCGATGATACAGACCGTGGCGCTCTTTTCCCCCCGGAGCCGCTTGGCCCGGGCCATGCCCAGCGCGGCGGAGACCGAAGCGGAAGCGTGGCCGGAGACCGCGCTGTCATATTCGCTCTCTCCCGGACGGAGAAAGCCGCTGATGCCGCCGAACTGCCGGAGCGTTTCAAACTGCGCCTTTCGTCCGGTGAGCATTTTATGCACATAGCATTGATGTCCCACATCAAAGAGGATATCGTCCTGCGGGGCGGAAAAGACCCGGTGGATGGCCACCGTCAGCTCCACGGCGCCCAGATTGGACGCCAGATGTCCGCCCGTGCGGGAAATATGCCCGATCAGGAATTCCCGGATCTGCTCGCACAGCGCCGGAAGCTGCTCCGCCGGGAGCGCCTTCAGCTGCTCCGGCGTATCCACCTGATCCAGCAAAAGAGACTGGTGCATGAAGCACGCCGCCTTTCTGTTCATACTAAGAGTCTGCGCTTAATGCGTGCGCCGGGCCAGCTCCTGCGCCAGCTGGGCCAGAAAGGCATGGTCCCGGAAGGTCTCCGCCGCGCGGACGGCCCGCTCCGTGAGCTTTTTCAGCTGCCGGGCGCAGCCCTCCAGACCGTAAAGGGTCACAAAGGTGCTCTTGCCGTTGGCTGCGTCGCTGCCGGTGTTTTTGCCCAGCTCCGCGCTGCTGCCGGTCACATCCAAGACATCGTCCCGCAGCTGAAAGGCCAGTCCGAGAGCCGAGGCATAATCCTCCGCCGCCCGCAGCTGCGGCTCTTCCCCGCCGGCCAGCAGGCAGCCGCCCACGCAGGCGGCCCGCAGAAGCGCGGCGGTCTTGCCGTCTACCATCCGGGTCAGCTGCGCTTCGGTGGCCCGGCGCTCCTCCAGCGCCAGATCCTGCACCTGCCCGCCGATCATGCCGTAAACGCCGCTGCAGCCCGCGATATAGGCCGCGGCCTTCATGGCCCGCTCCGGCGGGATCCTGTCCTGGGAAAGCATCACCTCAAAGGCCCGGGTCAGCAGCGCATCCCCGGCCAGCGTGGCCATGCCCGCCCCATAGACCTTGTGGTTGGAGGGGCGGCCCCGGCGGTAATCGTCGTTATCCATACAGGGCAGGTCGTCATGGATCAGAGAATAAGTGTGGATCATCTCCAGGCCGCAGGCAAAGGCCAGTGCGTCCTGGGGGTTTCCGCCGCAAAGCCGGTAAAATTCCAGCAGCAGGCAGGGCCGGATGCGCTTGCCTCCGGCCAGCAGACTATAGCGGCAGGCCTCGAACACCTCCCGCTGGGGGCAGTCCTCCCGGGGCATGGCCCGGTCCAGCGCTTTTTCTATCATAGCGCCATACCACTGCAGCACTTCCTTTACCACAGGCTTATTCCTCCTGCACCGCAAAAGGACTCTGCTGCAGGCCCGCATCGGTCACCGTCAGCAGCTTCACCTGCTGCTGCGCCTCGTCCAGGGCTTTGGTGCAGCCCTGGATCAGGCCGGCGCCCTCCTGAAAAAGCTTCAGGCTCTCCTCCAGCGGCGCGTCGCCCCGCTCCAACGCGGCCACGATCTGCTCCAGACGGGTCATGGCCTGTTCGAATACAAACTTTTTGGGCATGATCATTCCCCTTTCTCAATGCGCTCCACGGCGCAGAGGGCTGTTCCGTCGGAAAGGCGGAGACAGATCTCCTCCCCCGGCGAAAGCTGCGCTACGGAATGGAGCACCTGCTCCTGCCGGGTCGCAACGGCATAGCCCCGGGCCAGCACCTTCAGCGGGCTGAGAGCGTCCAGCCGGCCGCTGAGGGCGGCAAACTGACGCTGACGCTTTTCCACTGCGGCAGCGGCGGCCCGCTCCAGCCGCTGCCGTAAAAGCTCTAAAAGCAGCTCCTTCTGCTGCAGGGAGCCCTCCGGCGAACGCAGCACCGGCCGCTCCGAAAGGCGGCGCAGCCGCTGACGCAAAAGCTCCAGCCGGCGCTCCTGCGCCTTTTCCATGCGGCGGGCCTGCTGCTCCAAAAGCGCACGCAGCTCCGTCCTGTCGCAGACGGCCAGCTCCGCCCCGTTGGAGGGCGTGGCCGCCCGCACATCTGCCGCAAAATCCGAGATGGTCACATCCGGCTCGTGGCCCACGGCGGAGATCACCGGCGTTTTGCAGCGATAAATGGCCCGGGCCACGATCTCCTCGTTGAAGGCCCAGAGGTCCTCCAGCGAACCGCCGCCCCGGCCGGTTATGATCACATCTGCCAGCCCCGCGGCGTCCACCAGCTCCAGCATGGCGGCGATCTCCTCCGCGGCGCCCTCTCCCTGGACCCGCACCGGGCACACCAGAACGCTGGCCAGCGGCCACCGGCGGCCCAGGATCCGGATCATATCCCGCACGGCCGCCCCGGTTGGCGAGGTCACCAGCGCCACCCGCTCCGGATACCGGGGCAGGGGCTTTTTGTGGGCAGCGTCAAACACGCCCTGGGCCTGAAGCTTCTGCTTCAGCTGTTCAAAGGCCACCGCCAGATCGCCCGCGCCGTCGGGCTGCATATGAGAAACATAGAGCTGGTACTGCCCGCTTCTGGGAAACAGGCTTACCCGGCCTGTGAGGATCACCTTCATGCCGCTCTCCGGCCGGAAGCGCAGGCGCATGGCGTCGGAGCGGAACAGGACGCAGGAGATTACCGCGCCCTCATCCTTCAGGGTGAAATAATGATGGCCGGAGGAATGGATCTTGTAATTGGAAAGCTCGCCCCGGACGCAGGTCTGAGAAAGGATCTCATCCCGGTCCAGCAGCAGCTTGATATAGCCGGTCAGTTGCGTGACCGAAACAGGCTGCAATGCCATATGCGTCACTCCATGGCGGCCAGAATGGCCGCGCCTACACCGTTATCGCCGCCCAGCCCCTGCGCGGCGAACCAGAGGTCCTTCTGCCCCCGCAGACCGTCCTGCACCAGGGAGCAGACGGAAACGCCGCCGGAGACCAGCACCGGCAGGCCCGGATGCAGTCTGCGTGCCTGAAGCGTTGCCCGCAGGATGGCCCGGGCCACTGTCTGCAAAACGAACCGGCAGAGATCCTCCGGCCCCTCCCCTGCTTCCATCCGCTTCTGATATTGATTCTGCACGCCGGAGAAGGAAAAGCGGCAAGCCTGCACCTTCACCGGAAACCATTCCTCCGAGGCAGAACGAAGCGCCGCCTGCTCTACATAGGGGCCGGCGGGAAAGGGCAGGCCCAGGGCCACGCCCACCCGGTCGATGATCTGGCCGGCGGAAAGATCTGTGCTGCCGCCCAGGATCTCCGCCCGGAGGATCCGCCGGGGATCGGGCTGCACCAGCAAAAGCTCCGTGGTGCCGCCGGAAAGATGCCAGGCCAGAAAGGGCTGCCGCAGCAGCTCCGGCTTTCCCACGGAAAAGGCCGCCGCCGCCAGATGGCCCTGCTGATGGGAAAAGGCGCGGACCGAAACGCCCAGCGCCGCCGCTATGCACCGGGCGGCGCACTCCCCTGCCAGAAAGCAGGGCATATAGGAATCCTCCAGATCCCGGGGGCGGGAGGAATAGCCTACGCCGGCCACGCTTCCCTCCAGCGCCCGGCAGGCCTGCTCCATCTGCTCCGGCAGCTGGCGGATATGCTGAAACAGCGCGTCGCTCTGCCGCAGGCCCAGCGTCCCCTCCGGCACCTCCAGCAGCCTGCCGCACTGGCGGAAACTGCCGTCCTCCGGGCAGAATACCGCCGCGGAGGTCTTGTAATTGCTGGTGTCGATCCCCAGAAAGAGCCTTCTCACGGATGGACTTCCTGCTTGACAAAGGCGCCCATGATGCCGTTGATGAAGGAGGCGGCCTCTTCAGAATCATAGGCCTTCGCCAGCTCCAGCGCCTCGTTGACGGAAGCGCCCACGGGGATGCCCAGATAAAGCACCTCGTACATGCTCAGCCGCAGGATGCACTTGGAGACCCGGGAGATCCGGGAGACATTCCAGCCCACCGCATATTTTTCGATATAGCCGTCCAGCTCCGGCAGATGCGCCGTGACGCCGGTGACGGCATCGCGGACATAATCCTTCTGGGCATCCGGCGGAAGCTCCCGGTAAAGGGGATATTCCCCCGCCAGCGACTGGAACCGGTCTTCATTCACCGATCCCAAAAGCTGCTCTGCCGTCATGCCGGTATATTCACCGGTATACAATAAATGGAGCACAAGCTCCCGTGCGCCGTGTCTGTTCATGGTTCTGTGGCCACCTCTTTATTCTTTTCCGGCTGCGGTTTCTCCGGCCGGATCGCTTTTTCCTGTAACCTGGGCTTATATTATACACGCATTGCAAGAAAAATGGAAGAGCTTTCCCGCGGGTTCTCTGGAAAATTTTGCGCTTTTCTGCATACTGTGCCTGCGGCGCGCCCGATTTTGCGCCGTCATGACAGAAAGCACCATTCCAGCATATCTTTTCCGCCACATAAAGGCTCGCGCGGATCGTCAAACTATGCGCAGGAAATTGAAAAAAGGAGGAACTATCATGAACCAAACGCGTTTTTGGAAACCCTGCGCCGCCGCAGCACTGGGCCTTTGCCTGCTGCTGGCGCTTTTCACCCCGGCACAGGCCTGGGGCAAGCGGGCGGCGGACCAACCCGCCGTTTCTGCCTTCGCAAAATCCGATCAGCAGAGCTGCGTCATCTGCTTCACCCGGGAGGATTTTCTCTCCCGCACCCGCGGGAAGGAGACGCTCTCCGCCATCGTGGTCGCCGCTCTGCCGGAGGAGGGCAGTCTTTGTCTGGCGGGCCGTCCCCTGCAGTGCGGCGAGGCCGTGAGCGCAGATATGCTCTCGGCACTGGCCTATTTTCCCGGCTCTGATCAGGAGCTGCATACCCGGTTTTCTTTTCTGCCCGTCTTTTCGGAAAGCGGAGCGGGAGAAACGGCCGTCACGGTCTCGCTCAACAGCTCCGACCGGCAAAACAGCCCGCCGGTGGCCGTGGATCTGCACTACGAGACCTATGCGGACCTGACCCTCTGCGGCACGCTGAAGGCCGTGGATCCGGACGGCGATCCCTGCAGCTTTGAGATCGTCTCTCAGGGCAGACGGGGCACGGCGGAGATCACGGAGACCGGCTTTCGCTATCAGGCCGGCGGCAGATCCGGCCGGGACAGCTTCACCTATGTGGCCGTGGATCCCTGCGGCGAGCGCTCGGCGGAAGCCACCGTCACCGTCACCGTGAGCAAGCGCGCAGCAAAGGAATGCTTCACCTATACGGACATGGCGGAAAGCACCTGCCACTATGCGGCGCTGAAGCTGCGGGAGGCGGGCGTCTTTTCCGGCGAGACGCTGGGCGCAGAAGCCTTCTTCTGCCCGGATAAGCCCGTGACCCGGGCGGAATTCCTTGCGCTGGCGGCCTCCGTTTCCGAGCTGCCGCTGCCCACGGCCGCCGTCTCTACCGGTCTGGCCGATGATAAAGATATCCCTGCCTGGGCCCAGAGCTATGTGGCTGCGGCCATCTCCGTGGGCGCGGTAGAGGGCGAACGGGACGGCCTTGGCAATCGGGTCTTTTCTGCGGCGCGGTCCATCACCCGGGGCGAAGCCGCCGCCATCCTCACCCGGCTGCTGGCCCTTCCCCGGGACGGGCGGCAATCTGCCTTTGCCGACAGCGAAAGCATCCCGGACTGGGCGGCCCAGCCGCTCTGCAGCGCCAACGCCGCCGGGATCCTGCCCGTCTTTGCCGACGGCACCATCCGCTGCAGCCAGGTGGTCACCCGGGAGGACGCGGCCGTGATGCTCTATCAGGCGCTGCGCTACCGGCAGACGGAGCGGGAACGCTACTGAGCTGCGGGCTCCCTTTGCAAACGCTCCGGTCCGCCGGAGCGTTTTTTTGCTGCGATGGGGAAAAAAGGGCTTGACAAACGGCAAAAATGGTGTATTATGATAAACGAATGAACAAGTGTTCATATGTTTGTTGAAAGGCGTGATCCCATGCAGCACCCCACCGACCATACCGCGTCCGTCCCCGTGTGTCAGGACCAGCATATCCACCCTGACCGGCTGCAGCAGGTGCGGCAGCTGCTGCCGGATGACGACCGGCTGTATGACCTTTCCGAGGTGTTCCGCGTCTTTGGCGACAGCACCCGCATCCGGATCCTTTATGCGCTGTTTGAAAGCGAGCTTTGCGTCTGCGACATCGCCCAGCTGCTGGGGCTGACGCAATCCGCCGTGAGCCATCAGCTGCGCATTTTGAAGGACGCCAAGCTGGTCCGCTTCCGCCGGGAGGGCAAGAGCATTTTCTATGCGTTGGATGACGACCATGTCCGAAGCATCCTCGCCATGGGCATGGAGCATCTGGAAGAAGAATAATCTGAACTATCAAATCAAAAAAGGAGCGTAAACCCATGAAAAAGACCTATGAGATCGAAGTAGACTGCGCCAACTGCGCCCAGAAGATGGAAGACGCCACCCGTCAGGTGGAGGGCGTCGCCGCCGCCTCCGTCAGCTTCATGACCCAGAAGATGCAGGTGGAGTTTGCGCCCGGCGCAGATCCGGCCCAGGTGATGCCCGCCGTCCTGAAGGCCTGCAAAAAGGTGGAGCGGGACTGCGAGATCAAGTTCTGAAGCAAAGGCAGACAAAGAAGGGGGAGGTCCTTATGAGCAAGAAGCAGAAAAAGACGCTGATCCGGATCCTCATTGCAGCGGCGCTGACCCTGGGGCTGCACTTTGTGCCGGCGATCCCCGTGGGCAGCCGCATCCCCGTCCTCACCCAGAGCGACGGCGCAGGCGGTTTTGTGCTCAGCGCCTGGCTCCTCTATCTGGCGCCCTATCTCATCGCGGGCTATGATGTTCTGCTGGGGGCCGTCCACGGCATTGCCGGCGGTCAGGTGTTTGACGAAAACTTCCTGATGGCCGTGGCTACCGTTGGCGCCATGGCCGTGGGCGACACCGCCGAGGCCGTGGCCGTCATGGTCTTTTATCAGACCGGCGAGCTGTTCCAGAGCTATGCCGTGGGCAAGAGCCGCAAGAGCATCTCCGATCTGATGGACATCCGGCCGGATTCCGCCTGTCTGGAAACGCCGGAGGGCGAGCAGACCGTGGATCCGGACGAGGTCCCTGTGGGCAGCATCATCGTGGTGCGCCCCGGCGAGCGGGTGCCGCTGGACGGCATTGTGGAGGAAGGCTCCTCCGCGCTGAACACCAGCGCCCTCACCGGCGAGAGCGTGCCCCGGGATGTTTCTGCAGGTGACAGCGTCATCTCCGGCTGCGTCAACATGACGGGCCTGCTGCGCGTCCGCACCACCAAGCCCTATGGCGAGAGCACCGTCTCCCGTATTCTGGAGCTGGTGGAGAACTCCTCCATGAAAAAAGCCCGCTCCGAGCGGTTCATTACCCGGTTCGCCCGGATCTATACCCCGGCCGTCTGCGGCGGCGCGCTGGCGCTGGCGGTCCTGCCGCCGCTGGCGCTGCTGCTCTCCGGCGGCGCGCCCCAGTGGAGCACCTGGATCTACCGCGCTTTGTCCTTCCTGGTCATCAGCTGCCCCTGCGCCCTGGTGATCTCCATCCCCCTGAGCTTTTTCGGCGGCATCGGCGGCGCTTCCGCCCGGGGCATCCTGGTAAAGGGCTCCAACGATCTGGAGACGCTGGCCCGCTGCAGCTGCGTGGTCTTTGACAAGACCGGCACGCTCACCGAGGGCGTCTTCCGCGTGCAGAAGGCCTGTGCCGCCGCCGGCGCTTCAGAGGCGGAGGTGCTGGAGCAGGCGGCGCTGGCCGAGCAATATTCCAACCATCCCATCAGCCGCTGTCTGCGGGAGAGCTGGGGCGGCGATCCTGCCGCTCATTCCGTCACCGATGTGCAGGAGATCGCCGGCGAGGGCGTCGCCGCGCAGGTAGACGGTCATTCCGTGGCCGCCGGCAACCGGAAGCTCATGACCCGGCTGGGTCTGCAGGCGGAGGAGCTGGAGGGCGGCACGCAGGTCTTTGTGGCCCGGGACGGCGTCTATCTTGGCTGTGTGATCATTGCGGATCAGCCCAAGGAAGGCTCTAAAGACGCCATTGCGGCGCTGAAGCGCCGGGGCGTGCGCAAGACCGTCATGCTCACCGGCGACCGGGAAGCCGCCGCCCGTCCGGTGGCCCAGGCGCTGGGCGTAGATCAGATGTTTGCAGGGCTTCTGCCCCAGCAGAAGGTGGAGCAGGTGGAGGCTCTGCTGCAGAGCCAGCCCAAGGGCGAGAGCCTTGCCTTCGTGGGCGACGGCGTCAACGACGCGCCGGTGCTTTCCCGGGCGGATGTGGGCGTCGCCATGGGCGCCATGGGCTCCGACGCCGCCATCGAGGCTGCCGATGTGGTCCTGATGGACGATGACCCCCGGAAGCTCCCCCTGGCCATGGCCATTGCCCGCCGCACGGAGGGCATCGTCCGGCAGAACATCGTCTTCGCGCTGGCGGTGAAGGCCGTCTGTCTGGTGCTGACGGCGCTGGGCAAGACCAATATGTGGTGGGCCATCTTTGCCGATGTGGGCGTGATGGTGCTGGCCGTACTCAACGCCACCCGCGCCCTTTATACCAAGGATCTGGAGGGCTGAAAAGGCCCGGATCACTGCCGCCGCAGGGAACACCTCTCCCCTGCGGCGGCCTTTTTGTTTCTGAAATTTTGCTTTTTCCTGGATCTTCCTGTTTCCCCCGCGGGAAAAGCGTGGTATAATTCAAGCTATATTGACAAAAAGCGACTGTTTTTCCGGAGAAAGGAACCGCCATGAAAAAGCTTCGCATCGTTTCCCTGCTGTTATGTATCCTGCTGCTCCTGCCCGGCGCCGCATGGGCGGAGGAGACCGGGACCGGCTTTCCGGATGTGCCCGCCGACGCCTGGTATGCCTTTTATGTCCGGGAGCTGGCGGCCCGGGGTGTGGTCGCCGGCTATCCGGACGGCACCTTCGGCCCGGAGGATCAGGTGAGCTGGGGCATGGCGCTGAAGCTGCTCCTGCTGGCGGCCGGCTGGCCGGAGCAGGAGACCGACGAAAACGGCTGGGCCGGCGGCTATCTGCGCTTTGCCGGCGATCAGGGCTGGCTGAGCGATCTGCAGATCCAGTCGCTGGATCTGCCCATCACCCGGCTGGAGACCGCGCTTTTAGCGGCCCGGGCGCTGGGGCTTTCGCCGCTGGAGGGGACGAGCCCCTTTGCAGACTGTTCTGACGGAGCGCTGCTGGCGCTGGCAGAGCAGGGGATCCTGGAGGGCGTCCGGCAGGACGGCGTGCTGTTCTATCTGCCGGAGGACCTGCTGACCCGCAGCCAGATCAGCGCCATCGTCTGGCGGCAGCTCCGCTGGAAGGACGCCCATCCGGAGGCGCCCACCGGCGGCGACCCAAAAGCGGAAACGCCGGCAGAATCGACGCAAGCACCTAAGATCCTTTATCGGGAAGAGCTTTTGGATGTGTGGGAGGGCGTACCTGTGAATACTTATCAAGCAGAATCCTTTTATCTGGAGAATGGCCGGATGCAGACCCATGACGAAGGGCTGCGGCTGGTACAGGGCATCGATGTTTCCGCCCATCAGGGCGTCATCGACTGGAAGCAGGTGGCGGGAGACGGCGTGGAATTCGCCATCCTCCGGGCCGGCTACCGGGGCTATACCGTGGGAAATGTCAAGGAAGACAAGATGTTTTCGCTGAACCTTTCCGGAGCAAAGAAGGAGGGGCTTTCCGTGGGCGTTTACTTCTTCTCTCAGGCCATCACGCCGGCCGAGGCGCTGGAGGAGGCCGAGCTTGTGCTGAAGCTGCTGGACGGCTGCCCGCTGGAGCTGCCGGTGGTCTATGACTGGGAAAACATCAACGACAAGGACGCCCGCACCAAAGGTCTGGATCAGGAGACTCTGACCGCCTGTGCCCGCGCCTTCTGCGACCGGGTGGCCCAGGCGGGCTATCAGCCCATGCTCTATGTGATCCAGCACTGGGCCTATAAGCGCTACGACCTGAGCCGGCTGGCAGACATCCCCCTCTGGTTCGCCCAGTATCAGGAGCAGCCGGACTTCTACTATGATTTCAAGCTCTGGCAATACACCTCCAAGGGCTCTGTCCGGGGCATCCAGGGCAATGTGGACCGGGATGTGCTGCTGCTGAGAACCAACTGAACCGTCGCCATACAAAAAACCGCCCCGGCACCTGCCGGGGCGGTTTTTGACTGATTGGGATGGGTTTATTTTTTGTCCTTCACGGTCTCGGGCATATGCTTTTCCACATGGCCCCGGGCGCGCTCCAGCACATGGCGCAGGCCGGTGAGCACTTCGTTGTGCTCCGTCAGCCGCAGCTCGGGGAAGCTCCGGAGCATACGCCGCTGCTGGAAGTTCAGACGGCTGTGCAGCGCCATATAATCCTCCTGCAGGGCCTCGTAGCCGGGAAGCTCCTTCAGGCGGTCTGCCGCCGCTTCCTGCCGCTGCCGCAGCGCCGCATAGGCGGGAGATTCCTTCAGGCGGGCTTCCAGCTCCGCCTTGCGCTGCTGCAGGATGGCCTCATATTCCGCAAAGACGCCGCTGGTGCCCCGCATGCCCCGGAGGGTCACGACATAGTCGCTGACGAAGGCCGCCAGCAGCAGCCCCGCGATCCAATGCAGCGCAGGCTGGGGGATCCGGTCCGTCAGGCTCTTCACCGCCGGATGGATCCAGAGCACCAGCACCATGGAAAACAGGCCGAACACCGTGGCCCCCAGCAGGCAGACCCGGCCGTTGAGATTGCCGAAGCGCTTGGAATAATCCCACCAGCGGGCGTGGAACAGCTTTTCCATCAGCCAGGAGGTGAAATATTCCAGCGAGCAGGTCAGCAGCGCGCCCAGGAAAAACAGCGCCGCAGGGTTTTTGAGCCGCCCCAGCACCAGCAGGATCAACACTGCGCCGGATCCGTAAATGGGGCAATAGGGCCCGTTGAGAAAGCCGCGGTTGATCAGCTTTTTGTGGCCGACGGAACAAATGATGCATTCATAGACCCAGCCGCAAAAGCTGTAGATCATCAGCCAGAGATACCAGGTCTCAAGCTCGGTCAATCGCATGGGGGATCTCTCCTTTTTTTGCTTTTCAGTTGCTTTTCAGTCGTTTTCCTGTGCTTCGATGGCTTCCATCCGATAGATAAAGCGCACCTGAGAAGGCATATCCTCCGCGTCGCCGGAGAAGCTGCGGTAATTCTGTGCCGCTTCCCGGATGGCCTTCAGCCGGCTGCTCAGCTGCCCCAGGTCGCCGCCCAGCGCGTCTGCCAGCTTCTGAATGCCCTCCTCCCGGAACTGCCGCAGGCCGTCGGAAAGCTCCATGGAGCCGTCCCGCAGACGGGTCACGCCGTCGGTCAGCGCCGGCAGGCTGCTCTGCAGCTGCGCGGCTCCGTCTCTGGCCTGGGCGACGCCCGCCGTATAAGCCAGCAGGCCCTGATAGAAGCTCTGATAGCTGTCCAGCTGCTCCTTCAGGCTGCGGATCGACTGTGCGCCGGCAGAGGCCTGCTCTGCGGCGGACCGAATCTGGCTCTGAATCTCCTCCGACTGCAGGTTTTCCTCCACCAGCTCCGCCATGGTCTGCTCCGTTTTCTGCCCCATCAGGGCGCGGATCTCATCGCTTTCCATTTTAGCGGCTTTCGTCTGGGAAATCAAGCCCTTTATCGTCTCCGAGGCCATCTGCGCCTTCAGCGCCGCCTGAAGCTGCTCCTGCTGCTTCTGGGGGATGGCGCCGGCGGCTGTGCCGGCATCATAGGCCTCCTCCGTCAGGCCGGCGGCAGAAAGCACCTGCTGCCAGACCTGCTGCTCCACGGCCTGCTCCACCTGGGCCGCCACCTGCTGCTCCACGGCCTGTTCCACTGCCGCAGAGACCTGCTCCTGCTGGGCCGCCACAGCGGCTTCGATCTTTTTCCGGGCTTCGCTCTGTGCATAGGCTGAGGCGCCGTCCAGCTGCTGCAGCAGGCTCTCCAGCACCTGGCTGTAATTGTCCACGGTCAGCTCCGGCACGGTCAGGCCGGAGGTCTGCAGCTGGCTGTTGGCCGCGGCGATCAGCGACTCAAACACCTGCTTTGCGCCGCCGTTGAGCTGGCTGTTGTGGGCAGTGAGCTCGTTCAGGCCCTGACAGAGCCGGTCCACGCCGTCGATCAGCTGCTGAGAGCTGTCCAGCAGGGTGCAAAGGCCATCGTAAAGCTGAGAGGAACCGTCCATCAGCTGGTCCATGGCGTCGGTCATGCGGCCGATGCCGTCGGTAAGCTCTCCCAGTTCCAGCTTTTCCAGAGTCTCGTCGTCCAGCTGGTCAAACAGGCCGGAGGAAGCCACCGTGACGGCGGTCGCCAGCGAAAAATCCTTCACATCCGCTTCGATCTCCACATAGTCCGGGATGTCCAGCCGGTCCTTTTCCATGGCCAGATCCTCCTGCAGGCCCGGGAAGGCAACGCCCACCACGGCGGTATGGCTGCCGTCGCAGAAAAGCTTGCCGTTGGAGACGGTCACATTGGTGAACCGGTCGCTGTCCAGCAGAAGGCCGGTGAGCATGGCGAAGGGGACATAGATCTTCTCCTCCGTGCCGTCGATCTCCACCATCTCATACTGGCGGTTTTCATAATCAAAGCGAATGGTCACATGGCCGCTCTTGCCGGCGATCTGGCCGGGCGTGACGGTCTGGCCATCCATCTGATAGGTGACCGTCATGTCCACCGGGAGGGCCTTTTCGATGCTGCCCTGATAATAAAGGTCCTGTCCCTGCGCGTCCCAGACCCGGGCGTTGTCCTGCCCCAGCGTATAGGTGGCGCTGCCCTTGACGGCCTCCACCTGTGAAAGCTCCGAGCGCTCCTCCACCTGCGCGGCGGCAAGCCCGTTCTGGATCCAGTCGCTGACGATGATCTGACGGACGCTGCCGTCGGTATTGGCGATGACATAGACGGTCTCGTCCCGGCGCAGGGCTTTTTCCGTCTCCGGGCCGGCCTCCATCACCCGGGGCGCTTCTTCCGCCGTCTGCGGCGCGGCAGGACGGTTGGCGGCGTAGATGCCCACGCCCGCGGCGCTGCCGGCCACGGCCAGCGCAAGGCCCAAAGCGGCGATCTGTTTTTTCCGGATATTCATAAGCTCAAATCCTCCTCAGACAGTTTCTTTCTTGGCTCCAGGCTTCATGCCCCGGGTGGTCCTGCAAACGATGCCATCACACAGGATCAGCAGCGCAGGCAGCATCAGCAGCACCAGAACCACGCTGATCAGCGCGCCCCGGGCCATGAGCATACACATGGAGCTGACGATATCGATATTGGAATAGACGGCCACGCCGAAGGTTGCTGCAAACAGGCCAAAGCCGCTGACCAGGATCGACGGCGCGGAGGTCTGCAGCGCGATGCCCACGGCTTCCCTCTTGTCCCGTCCGGCGGCGCGCTCCGTCTTGTAGCGGGTGGTCATCAGGATCGCATAGTCCACCGTGGCGCCCAGCTGAATGGTGCTGATGCAGATGGGCGCGATGAAGGGCAGCGACTGGCCCAGATAATGGGGCAGGCCCAGATTGATGAACACGGCCAGCTCAATGACGGCGATCAGGATGAAGGGCAGGGACAGGCTCTTTTCCACCAGGGCAATGATCAGGAAGATGGCCGCGATGGAAACGGCGTTGACCACCTGGAAATCATGGCCGGTGGTATCGATCATGTCCTTCATGCAGGGGGCTTCGCCGATGAGCATGCCCTGCGGATCATAGCGCTTCAGAATGGCGTTCAGATCCTCCACCTGACGGCCCACCGCGTCGCTGGCGACCTTATATTCGGAGTTGATGAGCATCAGCTCCCAGTTGTCGCTCTTCAGAATGGAGCGGACGGAATCCGGCAGGATCTCCTCCGGCACCAGCGGCCCCACGACGCTTTCCAGTCCAAGGACATATTTCACGCCCTCCACCTGTTCCATTTCCGTCAGCATCTGCTCCGTGCTCCGCCGGGGCAGCTGGGCGCTGACCAGCAGCATGTGGGTGGAGGCGATATTGAACTCCTCGGAGAGCTTGCTGTTGGCGATGACATATTCCATATCCTCCGGCAGGCACTGGCCCATGTCGTAATAAACCTCATCGTTGGTCTTTGCATAGCCGGAATAGGCCGGCCAGATCAGCAGAGCGAAGAGTACCAGAAGCAGAGGGAATGCCTTGCATATTGCCTTGGAAAAGCCGCGCATATCCGGGATCAGGGACCGATGGCGGGTCCTCTGCAGGGGCTTATCCAGCAGCAGGATCAGCGCGGGCAGCAGGGTCACACAGCCAACAACACCCAGCACCACGCCCTTTGCCATCACCAAGCCCAGATCCCGGCCCAGGGTGAAGGACATGAAGCACAGGGCGGCAAAGCCTGCCACGGTGGTGATGGAGCTGCCCAGCACAGAGGAAAAGGTCCGGCAGATGGCCTGGGCCATGGCCTGCTGATGATCATCCGTATGGACCAGCTGCTCATTGTAGCTGTGCCACAGGAAGATGGAGTAATCCATGGTGACGGCCAGCTGCAGCACTGAGGCCAGCGCCTTGGTGATATAGGAGATCTCGCCGAAAAACCAGTTGCTGCCCAGATTCAACAGGATGGAAACGCCGATGCTGGCCAGAAACACAAAGGGCACCAGCCAGCCGTCCAGCAGCAGCATCATGGCAGCACAGGCGCAGGCTACGGCCAGCGCCACATAGACGGGCTCCTCCTGCTCACACAGGTCCTTCAGGTCGGTGACCAGCGCCGACATACCGGAAACGAAGCACTGTCTGCCGCAGATGCTCCGGATCTCCCGGATGGCGTCCATGGTCACATCCGCAGAGGTGGCAGAATCAAAAAACACAGCCATCATGGTGGCGTTTTCCGTATTGAAGGCATCGTAAAGCTTTTTCGGCAGCATTTCCATAGGGATGGAGAGATCCGCTACAGAATCGTACCAGAGCACGGTCTCCACATGCTCCACCTGCTGAAGCTTTTCCTTCAGCGCCGCCACATCCCGCCGGGGCATATCCTCCACGACAATGAAGGAGAAGGCCCCCTTGCCAAAGTCGTCCATCAGGGCGTTTTGCCCGATGACCGTATCCATATCCTCCGGCAGATAATCCAGCATATCATAGTTAATCCTTGTGTTTTGCATCCCGATGGCCGTCGGGATCAGCAGCAGCATGCAAAGCACAAGGATCAGAATCCGATGTTTTACGATGGCGTTTGCCATATGCATTGCGATCAGTCCTTTCCAATCTCGCGATATTCTACATCAATGGCTTCCGTGGTGTCCGGCTTCTGGTGGGGGACGATCTTCACGGTGCAGATCGCCACGCAGAGGTTCAGCGCCCCGTCCAGAAACAGCGCCAGCCCCAGCAGCATGGTCAGAAGCCGCGTGCCCGCATCCGGCAGGAAGATCATCACCGCGCCGACTGCGCCGGTGAGCACGGCCACGATCAGGATCAGCAGCCAGCTCCGGATGCCGAAGCGGCGGGAATCTATGGCGATCTGGATCTTGAACAGGCCGTCTGCCAGCACGGGGATGCCCAGCAGGACGCAGAAAAAGCTCATGGTCCCCTCCGGCCAGGCCAGACCGACGGCGCCCAGCGCAAGGAACAGGATGCCGAAGGCCAGGTCATACTGAAAGGCCAGCCGGTACAGATCCCGGGAAAAATAGCCCACCAGCTTGACCGCGCCGAACAGGATCATCCCAACGCCCATGGCGCGGCCGATCCAGGGCACAAAGCTCCCCGGCAGGAAAAACAGCACCGCTCCCAGCGCGCAGAACAGCGCCGAAAGCACGATATAGCCGGTCTTTGCCAGCTTCATCGGTACGACAGATCTCATGATCGCAGCTCCCTTCCGCGGCCCGGCCTGTGCCGGCCCGCTTTCCATGCTTTGATTATAATCTCCTGCCGCCGGCCGGGCCATGGACAAACAAAGCCCGCTGTCTCAATTTCAGACAGCGGGCAAAAAATATCTGATTTTTGGGCAGACGGGCAGAATTGCCTAACGCTCCTTTGCGTTGCGCAGGATCAGCTCCGGCATACCCCGGCAAAGCTCCAGCGCGCGCTTCAGCTCCTCCAAGGCCTCATCCTGCATTCCCCCGCAGATCCAGTCCACGCTCATGCCGAAGAGCTGATTCTTCAAAAAGCGGACAAGCACCTGCCGGTCCTCCTGCGGCAGCCGCCGGTCGGGAAAAGCGGTGTCCAGATAGGTCTCCACCACATAGCCGCAGAGCTTCATGGCGCTGCGCTCAAAGATATCCCAGTTGACGGAATGATAAATATGGCTGACGGCCCGGCGGTTGTCCTTCGCAAACTGAAAGGCCACCGCAAAGCATTCGTCCAGCGAGCCGATGGACGGATAGGCCGCGATGAGCCGGTCGGTCTCGTCGGTAATGATCTCCGTCAGCAGGGCGGGGATATCCTGAAAATGATAGTAAAAAGAGTTACGGTTTATTCCGCAGTCCTCGACAATATCCCGTACGCTGATTTTGCTCAAAGGCTGCTCGTTAAGCAGCTTCATAAAGGATGATTTTATTGCCTGCTTCGTGAAGTTTGCCATATGTAATCGTGTCGCTCCTTTTGTCGCATCAAGTTATTATATTTATTATAGCATCTAAAACGATTATTTTCAATACAAATCTTTTCGGAGTAGAGTTGTATCAGGTAATTATAGAAAAGAAAAATCAACCTATACCAATCGCCCGTAATGTTGACAAATCACATATAGAGGTATAAAATAAAATCACAAATAAAAAATAAGTCGGAACAACAATGAACGAAAAAGAAAATATATACGCCGATTGGAATCCATGGCACGGATGCAGGAAAATCAGCGAAGGCTGCGCCCATTGCTATATGTACAGAAGAGATTTGTCCGTGGGACGGGATCCCACGCAGATCGAAAAGACGGCGGATTTTGCGCTGCCCATGAAAAAGGGCAAAAACGGATGGAAAATTCCGGACGGCAGCAGCATTTTCACCTGCATGACCTCGGATTTTTTCCTGGAACAGGCCGATTCCTGG
>USML01000013.1 GCA_900555855.1 uncultured Eubacteriales bacterium
GGAGAAGCGGCGTATGCTCAAATACTGGCTCTGGCTGGCAAGCAGAAGGAATCTCTCCCCGCGCGAGCAGCTGGCGGTCCTGCGCCATTTCGGGACGCCGGAGGCGGCGTACTGCGCGGAAAAGAGCGCGCTTTCGGAGGTGGAGGGCCTGCGCAGCACGGCTTCGCTGGAGGACAAGAGCCTCATGGAGCCGGAGGAGATTTTGAACGAATGCTACCGCAAGCAGATCTCCATTCTGACGTATCAGGACGCCGCCTATCCCGACCGCCTGCGGAGCATCGACGATCCGCCGATGGTGCTGTATTATCAGGGTACCGTCCCGGCCATCGACACGGAGCCGGTGATCGCCGTTGTCGGAACGAGAAAGGCATCGGCCTACGGCCTGGTGCAGGCAAAGCAGCTCGGTTATCAACTCGGGCGGATGGGTGCGGTCGTGGTCTCCGGCGGAGCCGACGGCATCGACACGATGGCGCTCAAGGGCGCGCTCACGGCGGGGCATCCGGTCGTGACGGTGCTCGGCTGCGGTGTGGAGGGCGAAAAGCACGGCAAGGAGCTCAATAACTTCTCACTGGAAAACCTCCGCTGGAACAAGGTCGTCATCTGCACCGATGCCGACGTGGACGGCTACCAGATCCGGACGCTGATCCTGACCATGATCTATCGTCTGTGCCCCACGCTGATCCGGGACGGATATGTGTATATCGCGGAGTCTCCTCTGTTTGAGATCACCTGCAAGGGACAGACCTGGTTTGCCTACAACGAGCAGGAAAAGGTGAAGATCCTGAAGGAGCTGGAGGGCAAGAAGGTGAACATCCAGCGTTCCAAGGGCCTTGGCGAAAATGACCCGGAGATGATGTGGATGACCACCATGAACCCGGAGACCCGCCGTCTTATCAAGGTGCTGCCCGCCGACGCCGAGGAGACCGCCCGCGTCTTTGACCTGCTGCTGGGGGACAACCTCCAGGGCAGAAAGGACCACATTGCGGAAAACGGCGCAAGGTATCTGGATCTGGCGGATATTTCCTGAAAGGAGGGGCGGTTTTGATGAACGAAAAGCACTATATGGAGCAGGAAATCCCGGTAACGCTGGAGAGCAACTATATGCCCTACGCCATGAGCGTCATCGTCTCCCGGGCCCTGCCGGAGATCGACGGCTTCAAGCCCTCCCACCGGAAGCTGCTCTATACCATGTATAAGATGGGCCTGCTCACCGGGCCGCGGACCAAATCGGCCAATGTGGTGGGCCAGACCATGAAGCTCAATCCCCACGGCGACGCCGCCATCTACGACACGCTGGTCCGTCTCAGCCGGGGCAACGGCTCGCTGCTGATGCCCTTTGTGGATTCCAAGGGGAACTTCGGCAAGGTCTATTCCCGGGATATGGCCTGCGCCGCCCCCCGGTATACGGAGGTCAAGCTGGACAGGTTCTGCGCCGAGCTGTTTTCCGATATGGACAATGACGCGGTGGACTTCGTGGACAATTACGACGGCACCATGCAGGAGCCTGTCCTGCTGCCCACGACCTTTCCCAATATTTTGGTAAACCCCAATCTTGGCATCGCCGTGGGTATGGCCTGCCAGACCTGCGGCTTCGACCTGAACGAGGTTTGCCGCACGGCCATTGAGCGCATCAAAAATCCGGAGCATGACCTGCTGAGCACGCTGCTGGCGCCGGATTTTCCCACCGGTGGCCAGCTGATCTATGACCGGGCCCAGCTGGAGGAGATCTATCGCACTGGCCGGGGCTCCTTCCAGGTGCGGTGTAAATGGGAATACTTCAAGACGGGCAACCTGATCGAGGTCACGGAGATCCCCTACACCACCACCGTGGAGGCCATCATCGACAAGATCGCCGACCTGATCAAGAGCGGCAGGGTCCGGGAGATCTCCGACCTGCGGGACGAGACGGATAAAAACGGCTTGAAGCTCACCATCGACCTGAAGCGGGGCACCGACCCGGACAAGCTTATGGCCAAGCTGCTCAAGCTCACCCCTCTGCAGGATGGCTTTTCCTGCAATTTCAATATCCTCATCGGCGGCATGCCCCGGGTGATGGGTGTGGGCGAGATCCTGGACGAATGGACCGCCTGGCGCACGGAGTGTATCCGCCGGAAGGTCTATTACGACCTGCAGAAGAAAAAAGCCCGGCTGCATCTGCTGCGGGGCTTGAAAAAGATCCTGCTGGACATCGACAAGGCCATCGCCATTATCCGGGATACGGAGGAGGACGCGGAGGTCATCCCCAATCTGATGATCGGCTTTGGCATCGACGAGCAGCAGGCGGATTTTATTGCGGAGATCAAGCTGCGCAACATCAATAAAGAGCATATTCTCAAGCGCCTGCAGGAGACCGATGCGCTGGAGCAGGAGATCGACCGGCTGGAGGAGCTTCTGGAGAGCCGCCGCAAGCTGCAAAAGCTGCTGATCTCCGAACTGGAGCAGGTCATTCGCAAATATCCCACCAAGCGGCATACGGGCATCGTCTATGCAGATCAGGTGGAGCAATATGACGAGAGCCAGCAGATCGAGGATTATCCCGTTACCGTCTTCCTCTCCCGGGAGGGCTATTTCAAAAAAATCGTGCCGCAGTCGCTGCGGGTGAGCAGCGAGCAGAAATATAAGGAGGGCGACGGCCTGCGCCAGAGCATGGAGACCTCTAACAAGGCGGAGCTGATCCTGCTGACCAACCGGGCGCAGGCCTATAAGGTCCGCCTGTATGAGTTCGAAGATACGCGGGCCAGCGCCTTGGGCGATTATCTGCCCCAGAAGCTGGGCATGGACGAGGGAGAGGCCCCGGTCTTTGCGCTTTTGCCGGGGGATTATTCCGGCAACCTGATCTGCGTCTTTGAAAACGGCAAGCTGGCCAAGGTGGAGCTTTCTGCCTTTGCCACCAAGTCCAACCGCCGCAAGCTCACGGGGGCCTACTGCGACAAGTCGCCGCTGGTGGCGGCCTTCCACGCCTTGCCTGATGTGGAGCTGGCGCTTTATACCCAGTCAAGGGCGCTGATTGTCAACACCGCTCTGCTGCAGGCCAAGACCACTCGCGCCACCCAGGGCGTGGCGGTGATGACGCTGAAGAAGAATCAACAGGTCCTCCGGGCCGCTTTGGCAGAGGGCTCCGGCATTGAAAACCCCGCCCGCTACCGGATCCGCACCCTCCCCGCCGCAGGGGCCCTGCTGAAGGAGGAGGATTCGCCGGACAAGCAGCTTTCGCTGCTGTAAATGGAATAAGGGAGGCTTGAACCATGGAAAAACAGAGTAAAAACAGCCGTCTGGTGCGGGAGATCCTGCAGGATGTGCAGCGGGACATGACGGACGAGGAGATCCTGTCGCTGTTGGCCGGCAGCAAGGTCTCCATAAATCCCGCAAAGGAAGCGGGCAAGGCAGCCTCCTTCGGTCAGCGTGCGGCCGATGGCATTGCCCGGTTTGCCGGGAGCTGGGGCTTCATTTTCTCCTTTGTGGGTGTTTTACTGGGCTGGATGGGGCTGAATATCGCCATGGCCGCCGGAGCCTTCGATCCCTATCCCTTCATTCTGCTGAATCTGGTGCTTTCCTGCGTGGCGGCCATTCAGGCGCCGCTGATCATGATGAGCCAGAACCGGCAGGAGGAAAAGGACCGCCGCCGGGCGGAAAACGACTATAAGGTCAACCTCAAGACCGAGATCCTCATCGAGGACCTGCACAACAAGCTCAACCGGGTCCTGACGCAGCAGGCCGCGCTGCAGAAGCGGCTGGAGACGCTGGAAAAGACGCCGGAAGCAAAAAAATAGCCCCGCAGGGGGAAGATCGGGCTCTTTTTGGAATAAGTTCTGGAATTTTCGGGTAATATCAGAGTAAGAAGCCGGAAAAGCATCCGGAACAGAGAGGAGCCTCCCTATGCAGACTTTGCAGCAGAAACGGTCCGGGCGCGCCGCCCGGCAGGCCCAGGAGACAGAGCGGCAGTCGCTGCTGGCGGAATATTACGATACCCTGCTGCAGCTGCGGCAGGTCCGCGCCGCCTTTCAGCAGGTGACCGATCCGGAGCTGATCTCCGCCTGCGTCTATGAGATGAACGCCCTGCAGCAGCGCTATACCTACCTGCTCCAGCGGATGAAGCGGGAAAAGGTCACCTGCCTGCAGGTCCTTCGCTGAGCCGCAGAACGAAGCAAACAGAGCAAAGAAAAAGCACGCCGGTCTGGCGTGCTTTTTTTCGGTTATCGGCGGTCAGGCTGCCAGCCGGGCAGGGGAGAGCGCTGCAGCCCGCCGAAGATATGGTCCTTCAGGCCCGGATAGCGCCCCTCCAGCTCGTAGAGCAGCTCCTTCATCTCCTGCCGCCGGGTGGCCTTGTCTGCCGGGCAGGGGTTGCAGACCACCGGCAGCGCCTGCCTTTGGGCAAAGTTGCGGATGGTCTTTTCGTGGAGATAGAGCAGGGGGCGGATGGCGGAAAGCCCCGTCCGGTCCAGATGGGTCACGGGGAGGAAGCAGCTCAGCCGCCCCTCATAGACCAGCGAGAGGGCAAAGGTCTCCAGTGCGTCGTCATAATGGTGCCCCAGGGCCACCTTATTGCAGCCCAGGGCCAGGGCCTTGCTGTTGAGGGCGCCCCGCCGCAGCCGGGCGCAGAGACCGCAGGGGTTTTGCTCCTTCCGGGCGTCGAAGACGATCTCCCGGATCTGCGTTGGGACAAGATGGTAAGGGACGGCCAGCCTGCGGCAGAGCGCTTCCACCGGGGCAAAGTCCATCTCCGGATAGCCCAGGTCCAGCGTTACCGCTTCCAGCGAAAAGGGCGCGGGCCATTGCTGCCGCAGGGCCGCAAGCAGGACCAGCAGCGCCAGCGAATCCTTCCCGCCGGAGACGCCGACGGCGATCCGGTCGCCGGGCGAGATCATCTGATAATCCCGGATGCAGCGGCGCACCTGGGAAAGCAGCTTTTGCATGATTATCAACTCCAGGGCCTTATTTTAGTGGAAAGCCCACAAAAACGCAAGGGGAAAAAGTGAAATAGCGATTCAGAAAACGGCAGAAAACCGGAGAAAACGGGAGAAAATCGAAGCACTTGTTCTGTAAATTGATTTTTCTCAAAAAACCTGTTGACAAGCCCCGCCCGCCTGTGGTATAACAATTAGGCTGAACTGTGAAAACTATTTTAGTTAAAAATAGAATCGGAGGAAAGATCATTATGTCCACCTATATGGCAAAAAATGAGACCATTGAGCGCAAATGGTACATCCTGGACGCCGCCGGCAAGCCCCTGGGCCGCACTGCCGCCGTGGCTGCTGCGCTGCTGAAGGGCAAGCATAAGCCCGAGTACACTCCTCATGTGGACTGCGGCGATTATGTCATCATCATCAACGCAGACAA
The DNA here is from genome assembly GCA_900555855.1 of uncultured Eubacteriales bacterium. Taxonomy (GTDB): domain Bacteria; phylum Bacillota; class Clostridia; order Oscillospirales; family Butyricicoccaceae; genus UBA4644. The sequence goes on from USML01000013.1 coordinate 5,338, forward strand.
GGCCGTTCTCACCGGCAAGAAGCTGACCCAGAAATATTACCGGACCCATTCCGGCTATGTGGGCGGCCTGAAGGAGACCCAGTACAAGACCCTGATGGAAAAGAAGCCCTGCATGGCCATGAAGCTGGCGATCCGCGGAATGCTGCCCAAGAACAGCATCGGCCGCTGGTCTCTGCTGCGCTGCAAGATCTATGAAGGCGAGCAGCACAACAACGCCGCGCAGAAGCCCGAGCTCTGGGCAGAATAAGGGGAGGTAACGAATCATGTATACACCGAAAAAGGCTTATTTCTACGGCACCGGCAGAAGAAAGAGCTCCATCGCCCGCGTCCGTCTGATCCCCGGCGGAACCGGCGTCATCACCGTCAATAACCGCACGCTGGACAATTACTTTGGCATGGAGACGCTGAAGTATATCGTCCGTCAGCCCATCGAGACCGTCGGCGTGGCCGGCAAGTTCGATGTGGAGGTCAAGGTCCAGGGCGGCGGCTTCACCGGCCAGGCCGGCGCCATCCGTCACGGCATCGCCCGCGCGCTGGTCCAGGCAGACGCTGAATACCGTCCCGCCCTCAAGGCCGCCGGCTTCATGACCCGCGATTCCCGCATGAAGGAGCGTAAGAAATACGGCCTCAAAGCCGCCCGTCGTGCTCCCCAGTTCTCCAAGCGCTGATCGCAGCAAAAATACAACGAAAAAAAGCGCAGAACCTCGGAAAATTTCGGTTTTCCGAGGTTTTTTCTGTCTCTTCATCCAAAAAGCAGCGGGGAATTCGCCTTCTGGCGGGCGGTCTTTTGGGCAGCTTGCAGATTCTTAAAAAAATTTGCGTTTTGGGTGAGTATTTTTCTAATTCTATGTACCTATATAAGTAAAAGCATTTCAAGCCGCAGCTTCAGACAAACCAGAGGGAGGAGGCATCAAACGGCATGTGCGGTGCCGCAAGGCTGCACGAGCATAAGAAAAACGAAAAACAACAGAGAAACCAAGGAGGAAAAAGTACCGTGAAAAAGACATTGTCTCTTTTATTGACACTTTGCCTGCTGCTTAGTGCGCTTCCCACGCAGGTGTTTGCCTATGTGGGGGACATATGGCCGGCGAACGATGCCGTGAAGCAGACCGTGCTGAACAGCGGGTCGCTTGCATTGCAGAATGAGTATCTCCGCGTGATCGCGCGGTGGGATGGGACGCTCTCGACGACCCCGGCGGCGGATGGCACCGACCCCACCGACCGGCAGACGCCGTTTTGTGAGTTCGTCACCTATGGCTCGAACCACATCACACACCCGGCGAGCCTTCGCCTGAAAAGCCTGAAATTTGTGAAGCAGACGCCCAACGGAACTGCGAATGCCATTCAGGCGGAGTATGACCTGACGGTGGATCTGGGCAAGCTCACGGTCAGCGGAGCGACCTCTGTTTACTATGAGATCGTGCAGCTCAAGGAGGATTCCTCTTCCAAGAATGACACCTGGGGCGTGCTGGTCTCTGTGGACAATGTCAAGATCGACGAGCAGGACAGCCAGAAGTTTTTCCAAACACTGAACACCGATGTGGGCGTCTTCTGGGGCTATACCCTCGACGGCTTTACCGGCATGGGCCATAAGAACGCCACAGACAGCCCCGTCATCAAAATGAACCATACCGTCTACGATTATGATACAAAGGAAGTGCTTTCCACCGAAAACTCCGTGATCACGGGCAAGGTGGAGGACATGAGAACCTGGCAGTCCTTCTCCCATGGAGGAGATTGGTGCTATGATTTCATCACCGAGGTCTATACGGACGGCTATGCCTGGGCCAATCCCTTTGTGGGCCTGTCGGAATATTACAAAAAAAGCCCTATCGTGTCCTATCTGCCGGATACGGTCAGCGTAACGCCGGCCGGCCGTCCCGGCGACACCCGCGTGGAGTGCGTGAACGATATCGGGCTTCGCTTCGAAGACGACAGCACGGGGAAAAATTCCCAGCGCTTCCTCTGGGGCTTCCGCAAGCTGGTGGCGGGGGAGGAGCAGGTGCCCTCTGCGCCGGATGCGGTCGATCCCTCCATCTATGCCAAGCGGCTGGCGGTCTTTGCCGTCAATGGCGGCGTGACGGTGGAGTATGTGGCCGACGACGCGGCGCTGGAGACGCTGAAAAAGCGGTACGGAACCCCTGTCGCCCTGATCAGCGGCGACTATAAGAGCACCAACGGCGCGTCCTTTGAATTTACCGGCGGGGCCGCCATGCTCTCCCCCTCCGTTACGGCCACATGGAACGGCGCCGATGAAAACAGCAAGCTGGTCATCCACCGGGATGGCACCGTGGAGCAGCAGGGCGTGAGCCTGAACGCGCCCAGCTTCAAGTTCTATCAGCCGAAACCCGGTGCGGAAAGCAAACTGGAAATCTCGCTCACAAAGGATGGCTTTGCATTTGGGATCGACCCTGAGAAAAACGATGCCATCGTCTTTGTGGATATCCCCTACGCCACGGTGAAGCTGGAGCAGGCCACCGCCGACGCGGCGGGCAACCTTGTGCTTGGCGGCGAGATCGGCTTCAAAACCGTCTTTGAAGGGGCGAGCTTTACCCTGGAAGAGCTGGGCTACGGCTTAAATGACAAAAACGAATTTACGGTCAACGGCGTCCATGCCAAGGGCAGCTTTGACACGGCCAAGACCCTGTCGCTGGAGCTGGCGAAGGTCAAGGGCGAGGTCAATACCTTCAAGGGGAAGGAGAAATATGCGTTCACGCTGGAATTGAACGCCTTTGACCTCTTTGAGACCGAGGCGGAGCTGGAGCTGGTGCGCAGCAAAAAGGACGGCAGTCTCCTCCCAAATACGCTGTACTTCTATGTGGCGGCAAGCCCCGGCATCCCCCTCATTCCGCCGGTGCCCATTGGGCAGCTCAACGGCGGCGGTGCGGGCTTCAGCAATTTGGCCGACACGGTGAACGGCGATTATTTCGCCATCCCGCCCCTCAAGCTGCGGGGCACGCTGAAGGGCACCTACCTCCACCTCATCGAGGGGAAGGGGGATGTGGTGCTCGGTCCCAGCGAGATCTCCCTCAAGGCGAGCGATGTGGGTCTTGTCGGTGTTGGCAAGTATGGGCAGATCATCGACAGCTTCGGCTATTCTCTCCAGCTCAACGGACAGGAGCGGGAGTACAGGGGAACGAAGTACAAGGGCGTCTACTTCGTCGGCTCGGAGGAGCTTAAGCTCAATCTGCCGAACAACGAGATCAATGCCATCGTTCTGGATTCCTCCATTAAGCTGGGCGCGTTCGGCGGCGTGAATGACGCGAAGGATCGCGTGTATCTGGGCATCGGGGCCAATGGCACTGTCGGCGGCAGAGTGCAGATCCCGAAGAATATTCGCTACCTCGGCGGCCTTGGCGTAAATGTTGGAAACATCAATCTCATCATGGGCGGGCAGACGACCTTCCCAATTAGTAAGGACACCAGCGTCAGCGAGGGCATGAAGCAGGCGTTTAAGAATGTGGATGTCTACCTCGGCGCGATGGTCGAGGTGGGCGGATGGCTTGCCAGTGCCCGGGTATGGGTGCTCGTGCCGAAGATCGTGGAGACCAACTTCCGCATGGGCGGCGGCTGGGATATTGAGGTTATGGCGTTCGGCTATCTGCCTGAATGGGACTGGTCGAAGAAGGGCGTTGAGCCGGTGGTGCAGTCCATGCCCGCAGAGGACGGCGAGGAGAATATCGCGGTACTGTTTGCCGCGGAGCCCCTTGCGCTGGAAGATAGCGAGACATGGACGGAGTTCGATGTGACTGCCGGTGAGGGCGAAACCCCGTATATCCTGCTGGCCTTTGCGAACACGGTCACTGAACAGCAGATCAAGGATACCCTGTCTATTAAGAAAAAAGACGGGAACGATTCGATCTCCATCAACTGGGTGGGCAAGGACGGTCAGATCGATCCCAACGCAGCCATCAATGCGGGCATTGACCTCCTGGAAAATAATGAGGATGGGAAGAGCTACCGCGTGGCGATGCTGCGGCTGTCGGAAACCGGAACCTACGAGGTCAACACGGGCGCGCTGGAGCTTGAGACGGGAAAATCTAAGGATTTTGCCGTTGCACCGTTTGAAAGTCTGGAATTGAGCTTGAACGGCAATCAGGTGTCCGGCGAGATCAAATACGCCGAAAAGAATACGCGCTATGTGCTTCGCACCTACCTTGCCAAGGAAGCGGGCGGCGCGGACTATCTGATCGACGAGCAGCCGGTGGAGGATCCCAAAAATATCCAGGTCAATATCCCCACGACGGGCGCGCTGGTCCCCACGGGCGACTATTATGTGACCTCCTTCCTGATGATGGAAAAGACCACTATGGTCGAAGATGAGGACGGAAATTCCAAGGAAGTGACCGCCCTTGCGGCCATCGACAATGAGCAGTTCAGCGGCACGATCTCCTATACGAACACCAACCAGCCGAAAGCTCCGGCAAATGTTACCCTGGAGGCCACCGGCAACGAGGTCATGAGGGCTGCATGGGATGCGGTCGAGGGCGCCGACGGCTACCGCGTGACGATCTATCAGAAAGACGGAAAGGATTGGGTCGATACCGGCTTCGGCTATGACCTGGATGAAGAAACTACCGGCATCAATATGGCGCTGACCGTGGGCGGAGAGGGAACAGAGGAATCTCCAAACCTTTCTGCGAACGAAACCTACAAGGTTGGCGTGAGCGCCTATCGCACCATGGAGGGCGGCAAGTATTACAGCGCGGAAGCCGAATCCCGCGGCGAATACCTGCCGGAATACACGCCGCTGGAGATCTCCCTTGCTGTGAACAGCGAACCCTGCGCCAAGGATGCAAACGGTGTCTTCCATGTCTGCGTGGGCGTCAAACAAATGCCGATGCTGCAGATCAGCTGCAACACGGAGAATGTTACCTATCGGGTCACGCGGATGGATCGGGACACCGACAACGAAATTGAGTTAGGGGCGAATGAAGAATATCCGATTCCCGATTTCTCCGGCACGCTGATGCTTAAGATCGATGGCAAAAATGGAAATGATGTGACCAGCGTATTCCTGCTGGTGAGCCGGGACGAGACCGCGCCCGTGCTCACGCTTTCCGACCCGATCTTCTTTGCCGATAAGGCCACCGGGGAATATACCGTCACCGGCACGGCGGACGCAGGCAGCCAGGTGTTCTACAACGCTACAGAATTTGTCCGCGCTGCGGGCGACGGCAGCTTTGCCGTTCCCGGCAAGCTGGATGAGAGGCAGAACAGCAGCGTCATTTCTCTTTACGCGCAGGACAGCGTGGGCAATCAGTCTGCGCCGCAGCTTGCGTTGATCACGAAGCAGGTCAGGCATTCCGTGGCCGTAAAGGGCAGCTACGCGAAAAGCTCTGGGGAAGGCACCTACGCGGCAGACAGTACCGTCACGATCAGCGCCGGTACGCGCAGCGGCTACACCTTCAGCGGCTGGACCTCCGACAGCGGCGTGACCTTCGACGATGCCAGCGCTGCTGAGACCACCTTTACCATGCCGGATAACGATGTCACCGTCACGGCAAACTGGACGCGCAGCGGCTCCTCCGGCGGCAGCGCCAAGCCCACCTATCCCGTGCGCATTTCGGATCAGACGGAGAACGGCACTGTGACCGTCAGCCCGAAGAACGCTTCCAAGGGCGATACCGTGACCGTCACGGTCCAGCCGGACGACGGCTTCCGGCTGGAGGATCTAACCGTCACCGATAAGGACGGCAGCGCGCTTCCGCTCACCGACAAGGGCGACGGAAAGTATACCTTTACCATGCCTGCGGGCAAGGTGGAGGTCAAGGCCGTCTTTGCCGAAGAGATCCAGGTCAGCCCCTTTGACGATGTGTCCATCGACGCTTACTACTATGAAGCGGTCAAATGGGCGGCGAAAAACGGCATCACCGGCGGGATCGGCAACAACCTGTTCGGGCCGGAGCAGCCCTGCAGCCGGGCCCAGATCGTCACCTTCCTGTGGCGTGCGGCGGGCTCTCCCGAGCCTGCGGCGCAGAGCAGCTTTGCCGATATTCCGGCGGACAGCTACTATGCCAAGGCGGTGGCATGGGCGGTGGAAAACGGCGTTACCACCGGCACCGGCGACGGGAAATTCTCTCCCGATGCGACCTGCACGAGAGCCCAGGCCGTCACCTTCCTTGCCCGGGCAGTCAAGGGTTCCGCTTCCGGCAGCGCCGGATTCCGGGATGTGGCCGACAACGCGTACTATGCGGAAGCGGTCAAGTGGGCCGCGGACAACGGCATCACCAACGGCATCGGCGGCGATCTGTTCGGCTCTGATCAGGACTGCACCAGAGCGCAGATCGTGACCTTCCTTTGGAGACTGTACGCCGGCAAATAAGCAAAAAGCAATAGCATCTGCAGCACGCTCCCCCGACCGCTCCAATGCGGCCGGGGGAGTTTTTTGCTGCGCCCGCTCCGGGAAGCGGAAAGCGCCCCGCCGCCCGGGAAAGGGGCTTTCTTCCGGAGAGCCGCCGGGATTACAATGGCAGTACCGGAGCCGCAAGGCGAAGGCATCCAACACTGGGGAGGGCGGAATGATGGAATACGGCTATGCGAGGGTCTCCACAAGGGAGCAGAATGTGGAGCGGCAGCTGCTGGCGCTGCGGGAGTTTGGCCTGACAGAGCGGCAGATCGTTGTGGACAGACAGTCCGGAAAGGATTTTGACCGGCCGGGCTACTGCCGGCTGCTGCGGAGACTGAAGCAGGGCGACACGCTGGTCATCAAGAGCATCGACCGGCTTGGGCGGAATTATGGGGAGATCCTGGAGCAGTGGCGCAGCATCACCCGAGAAAAGGGGGCGGAGATCGTTGTGCTGGATATGCCGCTGCTGGACACGCGCAAAAGCCGGGACCTTGCCGGGACGCTGATCGCGGATATCGTCCTGCAGCTGCTCAGCTATGTGGCCCAGACGGAGCGGGAGCTGATCCGCCAGCGGCAGGCGGAGGGCATCGCCGCGGCGAAGCTGCGGGGCGTCAAGCTGGGAAGGCCGGAAAAGGCGCGCCCGGAAAATTTTGAGGAGGTCCGGCGGCAATGGGCGCAGGGGGAGCTTTCTGCCCGGGCGGCAGGGCGGCTGCTGCAGGTGAGCCACAGGACCTTCCTCTCCTGGGCCCGGCAGACGCAGGAGAAATAAAGGCAGAAAAAACAAAGCAGTGAGGAAAAAATTAGGCTTTTTTGTCCGTTTTGGGCTTGCGGTTTTCAGGGAGATATGGTATGATAAAGCCCCAATGATTTGTGGATATAGCTGTGAGGAAAAAAGCCTACCTTTGTACCCACTGGCTGATCTGTTCATTATCGCCAAAACCCGGCCCGAATGGGCCAAAAAACAGTCTCCAACCGCGGGGAGCCGCGGAAATTTATAAAAAACGCAGGAGGAAAACCATGAAACGCAAAATTTTAGCTGCTTTGCTGACACTTGTGATGGTGTTCAGCCTTCTGCCTGTGTCCGCCTGGGCAGAAGAAACCACTTACAGCGATGTGACCGGACACTGGGCCCAGAGCGCGATCCTTCGCTGGAGCGACTACGGCGTGCTCCAGGGCAGCGAAGGCAAGTTTTCGCCCGACGGCACGCTGACCCGCGGACAGATGGCCGTGATTCTGAGCCGTCTGCTGAACCTGCCCGCCGCGCCCTCTGCCGGGTTTACCGATGTGGCCCCCGACGCCTGGTATGCCGACGGCATCAACCGCTGCGCCGCCGCCGGCATCCTGCAGGGCTCTGAGGGCAAGGCCATGCCGGAGGATCCCATCACCCGGGAGCAGGCCATGGTCATGCTGTGCCGTGCGCTGGGCATCGCAGCCGAGGATGTAGGCGTGCTGGCCGCTTTTTCTGACCTGAGCCTGGCCAGCGACTATGCCCGTCCCTATGTGGCCGCGCTGGTCAAGGCCGGCGTTGTCAAGGGCGACGCCAATGGCCTGCTGAACCCGCTCAGCAAGATCACCCGTGCGGAGATCGTCACCATGGTCGATCGCCTTGTGGGCCATTATGCCAAGGAAGCCGGCGCCTTTGTGGACGCTTCTGACGGCGCGCTGGTCATCGTGGTGGCCGAGAATGTGAAGATCGTCAATGCGCCTGCCGGCACGAAGATCATCGTTGCGGAAAAGGCCACCGGCCTGACCGTCAACGGCACTGCCGTCTCCGCCGACCAGACCTACATCGTCCCCGAGCAGGAGACCAAGCCCACGGAGCCCACCAAGCCCTCCGGCGGCACCATCGTCCGTCCCGAGCACCGGCATAGCTATGCCATCAAGTTTGATCAGGATTATCATTGGGAAGAGTGCGCCTGCGGCGCTGTCCGCGAGAAGCACGCGCATGTCTGGACGGAAAAAGTCACCACTGCCGCCACCTGCACGGAGGCCGGCGAAAAGACCTTCACCTGCGTCTGCGGCGCAACCAAGAAGGAAGCGATCCCCGCCACGGGGCATAGCTGGGGCGAGCCTGAGGTGACTTACGCTGCCAACGGACAGGACGGCGAGAAGGTCTATACCTGCGCCGTTTGCAACGAAATCAAGAAAGAAGCCATTGCCTGGAAGTTTAATCTGACCGTTACCTCTGAGAGCACCGTGGATGTCACCGTCGGCGAGGATTACACCGCCGTGTTCACGCTGCCTGCAGCGGGCTCGCAGGTGGACGCCAGCGGCGTCACTGTGGAAGCCAAGATGAAGAATGTGGAGTCTTTGGGCGTGGACGGCGAGCGGAGCCATTCCGTGACCGTCAACACCGGCATCCAAAATGTCAAGGTCGACCTCAGCTCCTGGCTGCCGAACTGCTACAAATTTGAAAGCGCCACCGTTAACGCCACGATCGGCGGCAAGGCCTGCACCTACGACTTTGCCGGGAACAATGGCGTGATCACCGCCACCACCGATACGGAAGCCGCCCGCGCCGCGTGGAAAGAGCTGACCAGCCATATTACTGCCAACACCCATGAGGATGACAGCTTCATTCTGGTGAAGAACGGCTCCACGCTGCAGATCGGCAAAGAGAAGCTTTGCTTTGAAGAGGGCGCGGACGATCTGAAGCTGAATAACTTCAGCGAAATGGCTGCGCTGATCCAGAATGTTCAGGATCATGTGAAGCTGGAAACCGCGAATGACTCCAAGGACATCGAGATCGTCCTGAAGGCCGGCACGCAGCTTGCCGTGGGCAGCAGCATCGCCACGCTGGAGGACAATGTTACCATCACCATCACCGGCGTCGAAATGCCTGAGAACTTCCTGAGCAGTCTGAGAGCTGCCGTGAACAAGGGCACAGATGCGAAGCTGCTGATTGCAGCGGCGATCCAGATGTTTGACCAGCTGGTGGGCCAGATTGATGGCAAGACCATCACGGTGAACATCGCGTTCTAAGCATCAAAACAAATATCGACCCAACATGGGGCAGGGACGAGGCTCCCTGCCCCATATCTCGTTTCTGCCTTTCTCGGGCCCGCCGCCCGCGACGGGACGGAGAGAGACAGAAAAGAAAAATCAAGGGGGAAAAGAACGAATGAAACAGAACTTCAAGCGCTTCCTTTCGTGGACTCTGGCCCTGCTGATGGCGCTGAGCCTTCTGCCCGCCGGGCTGCTGACCCTGCCGGCGTATGCGGAGGAGCTTGTGGATGAGCTTGTGCATGACGCACAGGCGGAAGAGTTCACCGTGCAGGCTACGAGGGTGTCGGTAACCTTTGCTGCAGCAGAGCATGGAAAGTATATCGTAAATGATAGTGAAAAAGGCTTTCCGCAAACCCATTATCAGAATTCAACGGATTTCCATCTGGTCGCATATCCTGACGAAGGATATCGATTTTTGGGCTGGTACGATGATCAGGGGAATCGTATCAATGATGAAAAGGACACCTATATTAGATTTACAAACGACTGCACCATCACGGCGCGGTTCGAAGCGATCCAGTTTGAAGAGCTTATCACCGAATGCCCGGATGAGGTGACGGTGAGCTTTACGAACAATACCACATACCCATGGTCTATGAGGGCGCTTTCGAATGGCATGGTCTATGCAAAATCTGGCGAGGCTCTGGATGATCGGGGCGGTTCACAGTTGACGCTGGAAATTACGGTGCCGGATAATGGCAGCAATTACAGCCTGAGCATGGAGTATGCCGTCTCCAACGCTGGCGACGCCATATTCAAGGGATATGTGAACGGCGATTATACCAAACTTTTTCCGAATGCAACAGGAAACTATACAGAGGGTGAAACGGTAGAGACACTGGTGTTTCGGGAAGAGAGCACTGCGCTGACGGCTGGTAAGAACACGTTTCCCATGATATATAACAGCAACTTTGTTCACAAAGGCCTTGATGCTGCCTTTTTGAAGAGTGTTAAGATCCAGAAGGAAGCCACGGGCGGCACAGTGACAGGCGACTTTAAGGACATTGTCACAGAGTGTCCGGCAGGTGTAACGGTGGATGTTGAGAATAACGGAGGTGACCAGAATACATTACTGCAAAACGAAGCAAAGACGAAATGGTTTTTGAAGGCAACAAAGGACACGGAGAGTCCGTTCAGTCCAGCGCTGGCAATAACCGTTACGATCGACAAGGCCATTGCACGGGGTGATTATGCGCTCGCTTTTGACTATGCGGTCGAGACGAGTACAAGTGCGGAGAACAACTTTGGTGTCGCAAATAGTGATTTGACGATTGATAAGACGCTTTATGGCGCAAGCAAAAAAGTCAATATTGAGACATCGCCGTTTCAAACAGCGGCCATTAATCTGAAGGAAAATGGCGAAACAATTTCTATTGCCTACAACGATTATGCGGATAAAGGGACAGATTCCGGTTATTTGACCAATGTGCGGATCGTGAAACTGGAGAAGACGAGCTTTACTGTAACCCTGCCGGATGGCGTTACCGCCACTTACTCTGACAACGGCAAGGAGCCGGTGAGTTTGATTTCCGGCAAGCAGATAACGGTGGCACAAACCCATGAAGTAAAGATCACAGCGGAAATCGATGCGGAAGATCAGTGCATACAGGGCTTCTACCGCAGCGGCGACACTGTCCGTTTGAGCCATGAGAGCGAATATACCTTTGTGGCCGATGCGGATCCTGCCAAAAACAAATACGAAGTAAGAATTATGGAGGCCGAAACCGAGTTTGCGGGCTATGAAAATCTGACGGTGAAAACCGAGGGGTCGTTGGGTTGGACAAAGCTGGCGGATGGCAGTCTCGCTTCCGGCAATCAGATGATTGCAGGCTCCAGCTCGCCGCTTTCTATCACGGCAACAAAAGATGGTACTCTGATTCTTGATTACAAAGTTTCTTCGGAAACGGCGAGCGGCAGATTCGATGAGGGTTGGGGAATGCTTACGGGTGATGGACTTCTCTACGCGAAAGGAACTGCTCCAGAGTTTGATGGCGCGTGGGGAGATGTTACTGGCGCGTGGGATAATAGCGAAGAAATGGGCAACTTCTCCGGCATCATGGCGGAGTGGAAGACACTTGCCATCCCCGTGACTGTCGGAGAGACCGTCTATTTTCTGTTTTGCAATGACACGCCGTGGAATGGCGGCGTAACTTTCGAGGGCGAAGACACCGCGTGGATCCGGGATATTTTCCTGTCCAGCGGTAAAAGCGTGACGGTAAGCGTCACAGCGGACAAGGAGGAATACGGCACCGTCAGCGGCGACAACTTGAATCAGCTTGTCCCCGAGGGCTCCAAGCAGACCTACACCGCCACGGCTAAAAACGGCGGCCAGTTCTACGGCTGGTTTGACGGCAGCGGCAAGCTGCTGTCGCTGGAGACCACCTATACCTGCGTGGCCAAGAGCGGGCTTGCTCTTGTGGCCAAGTTTGATAAGGCAGCCGGTGATTACGAGGCGTGGAACATGGACAAGGGTGAGCTGGGTGAGCTTGCGGCTGTGGTGCAGGCGGCACGCTCCGGCGACACGGTGCTTTTGACCAGGGACACGACCCTTTCTACCGATTTGACCATCCCCGCGGGCGTGACGCTGGTGGTACCCTGCACGGAGGATGACAGGGGGAATGACTCTGTCCGCGGAGAAGCAGCGGTGGGCGAGCCGCCCTGCGGCAGCGGCGTAGGCAAGAAATGGGGCAGGGAAGGTACATTGTACCGCACCCTCACCATTGAAAGCGGCAAGACGCTGACGGTCAATGGTACGCTGGTGGTCAATGCGGTGATCGGCCGTCAGGCCGCCGGTCACTATGATTATGACATCAACGGCGGCTATGGCCGCGTGGTAAACAACGGCACCATCGACATCCGGAGCGGCGGCGCGGTGGACGCCTTCGGCCTGATCGAGGGCGAGAATGGCAATGTGATCGTCCGGAGCGGCGGTACCTTGACCGACCTGTATGTGGTCATCCACTGGCGGGGCGGTTCGCAAGCCTACGCGATGTTCACCAAGGTTTATCCTATGAATGAGTACAAGGCGGACAATATCTACTCCACCATTACCGTTCACAGCGGCGGCACCTACAGCGGCTTTGTGCGGATGTATGCCAGTAATATGTATACCAGCACCCGCTTCCCGCAGGTGGATAACAGCAACGGCCTGATCCGCCTGAAGGACAATGCCACTCTGATCAAAAAGGTCGACGCCAATGGCAGAGAGCATTACACCATCAACGGCGGCGCGGATTTTTCCAGCTCCACGCTTCAGATCCTCCAGATGGTCAAGCTTTCTACAAAAGATTACATCTACCCCATCAATGGTACTTATGATTTTGTATTGAAAAACGGTGACTATACCTTTACGGAGAGTTTCAAGTTTCTGACGGGTATCACCATGACCACCGAAAAGGCTAACCTTACTGTCAGCGAGGGTAAGAAGGTGGTATTCTATGACAAATTCGAGGATAAGGAAAACACAAGCACCACAAAGTATCCGGCTCGTCCGGCCGCCTATCTTGTATTGTCCGATGACAGCACCCTGACTGTCAACGGCGCGTTTGCGGGCATCGTGAAAAGCGGGCTAAACAAGGGTAATATCCGCAAGGGGACGGACGCTTCGCTCACGGTGGCGACTACAGAAGCCAATGGATATTGCAAGATAAATGAAACGGATCGTGATCCACTTACTGTTGATTTGTCCTTCAATTTCGTGCCCTCCACCTTCCCCGACTACACCGGCGAGTGGATCGACGGTGTATATACCTGGACAAAAGACAAGTATACCATCACCTTCGTCACCGACAGCGGCAGTGCGATCGAGCCCATCACTGCGCAGCCCGGAGATGCAATCACCCTTCCCACTCCCGTCAGACCCGGCTATACCTTTGCGGGGTGGTACAACGGCGAGGAGAAGTTTGAGGCCACCACCATGCCAGCGCAGAGCCTGACGCTGAAGGCCCACTGGACCATCAGCCAATACACCATCACCTTCGACACCGACGGCGGCAGCGTGATCGCGCCCATCACGCAGGATTATGGCACGGCGATCACCGCGCCCGAGGATCCGACCAAGGCGGGCTATCGTTTTGACGGCTGGGACCAGACGATCCCCGCCACCATGCCCGCGGAGAATGTGACCGTCAAGGCGACATGGACGGCAAACACCTATATGGTGAGTTTTGATGCCAACGGCGGCAGCTGTACGCCAGCAAGCAAGTCGGTGACCTATGCCAGCACTTACGGCGATTTGCCCACGCCAACCAGAGAGGGCTATACCTTCACGGGCTGGTATGACGGCGAAACCAAGGTGGAAGATACAACCACCTATCAGACTGCCGGGGACAAGACTCTGACGGCCCGCTGGAGCGCGGACGCCTACACCGTTACTTATTATGTGGACAACAGCAAGGTAACGGAGCAAGGCTACACCTACGGCGCGAGCATTACGCCTTATGTTTTCCAAAAGTCCGGTTATACCGTGTCGGCGTGGAAGCAGAGCGATGGCAGTGCGCTTCCTGCGGCTATGCCCGCAAAGAATCTCTCGGTTTATGCCACCACTGCGATCATTACTTATACGATTTCCTACGAGCTGAATGGCGGCACCAACGCTGCGGGCAATCCGGCTTCCTACACTGTGGAGACTGACACCATTACGCTGGGTGATCCGTCCAAGACCGGCTACACCTTCAATGGCTGGAGCGGCACTGAGCTGAATGGCGAGAACAACATGACCGCTGTCATTGCCAAAGGCAGCACCGGCGATCGGAGCTATCAGGCCCACTGGACCGTCAATCAATACACCATCACCTTTGACACCGACGGCGGCAGCGTGATCGCGCCCATCGCGCAGGATTACGGCACGGCGATCACCGTGCCTGCGGATCCGATCAAGGCGGGCTATCGTTTTGACGGCTGGGACCAGACGATCCCCGCCACCATGCCCGCGGAGAATGTGACCGTCAAGGCCCGGTGGACCAGCTATCTGGACCTGATCAATGCCTTTGCGGATTTTGAGGGCAAACATCTGGAGATTGCCCGCGGTTATTATTCGAAGCTCAGCGCTGCGCAGAAAAATGCGGGCAGCGAGAAGCTGACTGCGCTCATTGCTGCGATCCGGACGGATGCGGTGACAAAGCTGAAGGCTGAGATCGCCGGCAAGGTCGGCGCGGCAAACGAACTGCTCATTCAGGACGGGGAAAGCATTGCAAAGGTTGCGATCACCGGCGATCAGGTCGAGGTCCGGCTTATCGATGAGGATTATCCTGCGCGCAATCTGGTCAATGTGTCGTTCCTGACGACTTTGTTTGGCGATCATAAGACGATGACGGTCAAGGTCGGCAGTCAGGAAGCGACCGGCATGAATCAAATGGCGATCATGGTTGCTGTTGCGTATGAGGCGGGCGTCACCAGCTCCAGCGCAGCCATCTCTGCGCTGGACGGCAAGCAAATGCCGGTGGTGCTGACCGATACCACAGATGGGGATATCCAATACAGCGTCACCTATCAGCTGTTCTTCTTCAACAACACGCATACATTGACCTGGAACACCAACGGCGGCCAGAGCACTACCACCACCGGCACCTATGGCCAGCCGATCGAGGCTCCTCCCGTCTCCCGCATGGGCTACACCTTTGCGGGCTGGGTGCCGCAGATCCCCGCGGCCATGGGCAAGACTGCGCTGACCTTCACTGCCCAGTGGACGGCGAACACCTATACCATCACCTTCGACGCCAACGGCGGCAGCTGTACGACAGCAAGCAAGTCGGTGACCTATGCCAGCACTTACGGCGATTTGCCCGTTCCCACCAGAGAAGGTTACGGCTTCGACGGCTGGTTTACCGCGCAGAATGACGGAACGAAGGTAACGGGCAATGATACCGTGACGATCACTGCCGGCCAGACGCTGTATGCCCATTGGAAGCCCGGCGCTTATACCATCACCTTTGACACGGATGGCGGCAGTGCGATCGATCCCATCACGCAGGACTACGGAACAAAGATCACTGCGCCCGCCGCTCCCACCAAGACGGGTTATACCTTCAACGGCTGGAATCCGGCAATTCCCGAAACCATGCCTGCGAGAAATGTGACCGTTAAGGCGAAGTGGACGGCGAATCAGTACACCATCACTTTCGAGACGGATGGCGGCAGCGCGTGCGCTGACATTACAGTCACCTTTGGGCAGACCTATGGGACGCTGCCCACGCCGGAGAAGGCGGGCTACACCTTTGCCGGCTGGTATGCCGGCGAGACACCGGTGACCGCCGAGACCATGGTGGAAATTACGGCAAATCAGACGCTGACGGCCCACTGGAATGCCAAGGGCAATACTCCCTATACGGTGGAGTATTACCAGCAAAACCTGGCGGATAATGATTACACCAAGGTGGAGGAAAAGAGCCTGTCCGGACAGACAGACAGCACCGTTGAGGCGGAGATTGTCAACTACACCGGTTTTACTGTCAACAACGAAAAGAGCACTACTTCCGGAATGGTTGCCGGCGACGGCGGGCTGGTGCTGAAGGTCTACTACGACCGCAATACCTATCAGATCACCTGGGTCGTTGATGGCCGCGAAACAAGTGCAACATACCGCTTCGGAGTAACGCCAACGGCTCCAGCGGCAGAAAAAGCCGCGGATAACAGCGGCTCCTACACCTTTACGGGATGGGACAAGACGCCTGCCCCTGTGACAGAGCATGCGCGCTACACCGCGCAGTTCCGCAAGAAGTATGACGCGGTGATCGGTGAGACCACCTATCGCACGGTGGCACTGGCCCTGGAAGCGGCGAAGACCGGCGAGACAGTCACCGTTCAGGACGGCGCGGTCATCACAGAAAGCACGCAGGTGCCCGTCGGCGTTCTGCTGCTGGTGCCCTGTATGGCAGACGATACCGGCTACAGCCAGCGGGCAGGCAGCGAATACTACAATCCCAACGGTACGGCTGTCGAGCCGGCGCTCGGCGCCAACGGCACGCGCTATTGCACCCTGACCGTAGCCGAGGGCGCAGCGCTGACGGTCCGCGGCACGCTGCTGGTGAACGCAGTTACCGGCCGCCCCCAGGCAGGTCATTTGGATCAGGATATCAACGGCGGTTACGGCGAGCTGCAGCTCAACGGAACGATCACCGTGAAGCAGGGCGGCATCTTTGATTCCTGCGGCTACACCAAGGGGAATGGCCGCATAACGGCCAACGCCGGCGGCACGGTGCGCGATCTCTATGTCGTCCGCAGCTGGCGCGGCGGCAGCCATGCTGCAGTAATGTATGAGAACAAGATCTACCCCATGAACGAGTATGACATGCATAACATCACGGCGCCGATCCGCATTTATGCAGGCGCTGTTCTGGAGGGCACGGTCAAGATGTATGCCGGCGGCATGTTCAGCTACACCCGCTTCATGCAGATCGGGGAGAGCAACGGCCTGATCCGTCTGGCGGAGGGCGCCTATGCAGACCGGACCTATGATGCGAAAACCGCGCGGGTGTGTTATACGCTTTCCGGCGGCGCAGCATTTTCCAGCAGCGAGATGCAGATCAGCGGCGTACAGGTGTCTACCGGGGATTATTATTTCCCGGTGGATGGCGATATCGATCTGGTGCTGGAAAAGGGCGCTTACAGCATCAACAATGATCTTAAGCTCCTGACGGGGAGCACGCTGACCGTGAACGGCGACGCCGCACTGACGGTGAAAGCGGGTGCGATCCTCATCGCCTATCAGCAGTTCCATGACCCGGAGAATACGGGCAATACCCAGTATCCGGAGCGGCCGGCGGCAAAGATCCTGCTGAAAAACGGCGCAGTCTGGACGGTGAACGGCGGTTTTGCCGGCAAGCTGACGCTGGACGAAACGGAGGGCAGCCGGGCGGTTGTTGCGCTGGCGGCAGAGGCAGCCACCAAGCTCAGTTCCCGGGAAGCCAACGGCTATCAGAAACCTCGCAAAGAGCCTGTTTATCAGGAGATCAAGGAATGCGCTGTCATAGAGGAAAACACGGCGCTGACGGCTGGTATGCAGTATAGCTTCGTGCGCAGAAACGGAAAGGTCTGTGCGGAAAACAGATTTGAAGCAGTGGAAAGCAGCGGAGCCTTCCGACTGTTGGCAAGCGCTGCGGACGGAAGCCGGGTGATCGCTGCCGGCTACGATGCCCAGGGCAAAATGACCGGCGTTTCCGTCCTTGTCCTTTCGGCTCCTTCCATGAGCGGGACCGTGACCTTGCCCAAAGGAAGCTGGACGCAGCTGCGCTATTTCCTGCTTTCGCCGGAAAATGCGCCTGTCTGCGAAATGTGCTCCTGCACCAGATAACGGAAAATCCCCCGCAAAACAAAAAGGGCCCCCGGACTGCCGGGGGTCCTTTTCTATGCAAAAATGATGGGAAAACAGGGCGGGTCAGAGACTTTCCTCCCATTCCCGCAGGCGGCGGATGATATTGCAGACCACGGAGGGGCGGCCCTGGGGCGTGATCAGGTAATAGCCGTCGACAAAGGCGCGGATCTCCCGGGCGGTCTGGCAGGAAAGGTCGGCCGCCAGCAGCAGGGCCTCCTCCTTTGAGGCGTTTTCATAAAGGGCCAGCACATCCGCCGGGATCTGGATGCCCGCCACCTCGCTGTTCATATACAGGGCGCTTTTGTAGGAGGCGACGGGGATGATCCCGCCCAGCAGATAGCAGCCGGGAAGGGCCTGCCGGGCCTGCCGGAGGTTTTCCATGGACTGGGGCGAAAACACCGGCTGGGTCAAAAAGCCGCAGACGCCGCTCTCCGCCTTGCGCCGGGTCTTTTCCAGCTCGAAGGCGAAATTTGGCGCGTTGACATTCAACGCCGCCCACACATGGAAGGGGGCCGCTGCGCCGCTTTCGGAGAGCTGGCGGATATAGTTGGCAAAAATGGCAGAATTAAAGCTCCAAACACCCTTGACCTCGCTGCGCTCCGCATTGGGAATGGGGTCGCCGGAGATCACCACAACATTGCGGATCTCTTCAATGGAAAGCCCCAACAGCAGCGCCTTGGCGGCGTTCAGATTCCGATCCCGGCAGTTCATATGGGGCATGGGCTCGATGCCAAGCTCCCGCCAGAGCTTGGCACCTGTCATGCAGCTGTCGGCATGGACCCGGGCCACCGGGCAGTCGGCCAGCGTCAGAATATCTGCGCCGCCCTCCTTCAAAATGCCCGCGTGGCGCAGAAACTTGCGCATATCGCTCACCGGCGGGGGATCCAGCTCCGCCGCAAAGACCAGCTTGCCCTGCTGGAGCTTCTGCCAGAAGGGACTCTCCGCCGCGGGCAGCGGCTCCTCCAGCTGCCGCAGGGAGACGGTCTTTGGGGCCCGGGTGCGCTTCTGGTCCTGCAGGCGCAGCGCCAGCGCCACCTCGTGGATATGCTCCGGCGTCGTGCCGCAGCAGCCGCCCAGAACAGAGGCCCCCGCCGCCGCGATCTCCAGCATCTGCCGGGCAAAATACCGGGGGTCGGAGCCGAAGCGGGTCTCGCCATCTTCAATGGTGGGGTAGCCGGCGTTTGGACTGATGCAGAGGGGCTTGCGGATGGGGGGAAGGGTCTTCAGATAGCGCAGCAGATGGAAAGGGCCGGAGACGCAGTTGAAGCCCAGAATATCAAGGTTGGGATCGTCCTGAAGCCGCAGCAGCAGGTCCCGGCCGGCGTGGCCGCCGGCGGTAAAGCCATCCGGCCCGACGGCAAAGGTGGCGATGATCAGGGCGTCCGGCGCCTTCTGCCGGATGTAGGCCGCCGTTGGGGCGAGATATTCGTCGGAGCTGAGGGTCTCGAAGAGAAAGCTGGTAACGCCCCCCTCCAGAAACAGGTCCGCCAGCTCCCGGTATTGGCCGGAGAGGTCGCTCTCGTCCTCCTGCGGGATGGGGCCGATGTCGGCAAAGACGGTGACGGGGTGTCCCTCCGCTGCTTCCTTTGCCAGCCGGCAGCCCTCCAGAACGATGCGGCGCAGATGGTCGCTGCCGCAGCCAAGGCTCACCCGGTTTGCCCCGAAGGTGTTGGTCTTGATGGCGTCGCAGCCGGCGGTGATGTATTCAAAGGCGATCTGCCGGACCATCCCCGGGGCCGTCAGGTTGGCTTCCTCATATTTTCCGAAGCGGTCGCAGCGGCGGGCCGCGTAATAGGTGCCGAAGGCCCCGTCAAACAGCAGGGGCCGGGTCTTGATCTGTTCCAGAATCCGGTTCATTTTTCTGCTCCAATACCAGTTTTGCAATATCCACCGCCTGTTTGGCGTCTTTGGCGTAATAATCCGCGCCGATCTCCCGGGCGTAGTCCGGCGTGAGCACCGCGCCTGCGGCGAAGATCCGGCAGTCCGGCGCAGCACGGCGCAGGGCGCGGATGGTCTTTTCCATGCTGGGCAGGGTGGTGGTCATCAGGGCGCTGAGCCCCACCAGGCGGATCTTTTCCCGGGCGGCCGTCTCCGCGACGGTCTCGATGGGCACATCCCGCCCCAGATCCAGGACCTGGAAGCCGTAATTCTCCAGGATGCACTTGGTGATGTTTTTGCCGATGTCATGAATGTCGCCCTGAACGGTGGCCACCATCAGCCGCCCGGCGGACCGGCCGGACTGGCCCTGTGCCGCAAGTCTGGCCTGCAGCACGGAAAAGGCGGCCTGCGCCGTTTCTGCCGCGTTCAGCAGCTGGGGCAGGAAAAAGCGGCCCTGCTCAAACAGCGTCCCCACCCGGTCCAGCGCCGGGATCAGGCGCTGCTCGATGATGTCCATGGGCGCTTCCCCCTGCTCCAGCAGGGCGCGGACGGCGTCCCTGGCTTCCCGGCGCAAGCCCTTCTGCACCAGCTCCTCCAGCGAAGCAGATCCGGCAGGCGCGCCGGGCGCAGAGGCGGCGGTCTGTCCGCCGTAGGCTTCGATATAGCGGGCTGCGCCGGCGTCCTTGCCCTGCAATACGGCCGCAGCGCGGAAGACGGCGGTCATGCCGGCGGAATTGGGGTTGAGGATGGCAAGATCCAGCCCCCGGGCCAGCGCCATGGCAAGAAAGGTGCTGTTGAGCTGCTCCCGGGCGGGCAGACCGAAGGAGATGTTGGAGACGCCCAATATCGTCCGGACGCCCAGCTCCTGCTTGACCAGCTCCAGCGCGTCCAGCGTTTCCATGGCCTGCGCCTGTTGGGCGGAGACCGTCAGCGCCAGACAGTCGATGATCACATCCTCCCTTGGAATACCGTGCCGGCCGGCAGCCTCCACAATGCGCCGGGCGATATCCAGCCGGGCCTGCGCCGTCTCGGGGACGCCCTCCCGATCAGTACACAGACCGATCACCGCCGCGCCGTATTTCTTCACGATGGGCAGGACCTGCTCCAGCACCTTCGGATCGCCATTGACAGAATTGACCAGCGCCTTGCCGCAGAAGTGCCGCAGGCCCCGTTCCAGCGCCGCCGGGTCGGAGGAATCCAGCTGCAGCGGCAGGTCGCAGACGCCCTGCAGGGCGTCCACCGTCCGTTCCATCAGGGCGGGCTCGTCCACCTGGGGCAGGCCCACATTCACATCCAGGATCTCCGCGCCGGCGTCGGCCTGGGCGATGGCCTGGGTGAGAATATAATCCATGTCCTGCTCCCGCAGGGCCTGCTGAAAGCGCTTTTTGCCGGTGGGATTCAATCGTTCGCCCACCATGCGGGGCCGGTCCAGCGGCAGGACGGTGCGCCCGGTGCAGAGCCTTGCGCTGGGGGTAAAGCGGGTCTTGCACACGCCCAGACCCCGGTAATTCCGGGATACTGCCCGGATATGCTCCGGCGTGGTGCCGCAGCAGCCCCCCAGAAAGGCCACGCCCAGCGCCGGATAGGGGGCCAGCAGACGGGCATATTCTGCGGGGGAGAGACTGTATTCCCCGGTTTGAGGATCAGGCAGGCCCGCATTGAGCTTCAGAATCAGCGGCAGAGAAGTGCTTTCAGAAAGAGCCTGCACCACCGGCAGCATCCGATCCGGCCCGAGAGAGCAGTTGAGACCGATGGCATCGGCGCCGGCTCCCTCCAGAACGATGCCCATGGCGCGGACGCTGCAGCCCAGAAAGGTGCGGCCATCGGCCTCATAGGTCATGGTGGCGAAGACGGGCAGACGGGTGTTTTCCTTGGCGGCCAGAACGGCGATGCGGGCCACCACGGTGCCTCCGGCCAGGGCCACCAGATCCTCCATAGCCCGCAGGCTGCCGCCGGTGGAGATCACGTCGTCCATCAGCACGATGCGCTTGCCGCGGATCAGGTCCGCGTCATCCCGGCCCAGATACAGCTTTTGGGTGCCGGCGGTGG
>USML01000014.1 GCA_900555855.1 uncultured Eubacteriales bacterium
ACGCTGGAGGAGCCGCCGGAGCATGTGCTGTTCATTCTGGCGACCACCGAGATGCACAAGATTCCCGTCACCATCCTGTCCCGCTGCCAGCGGTATGATTTCCGCCGCATCCCGCCGGAGATCATCGCCGCCCGGCTGAATCAGATCGCCCAGGAGGAGGGCTTTTTACTGGAGCCCTCTGCGGCGGCGCTGCTGGCCCGTCTGGGCGACGGCAGCATGCGGGACGCGATCTCGCTGCTGGACCGAAGCGTCTCTGCCGACGGGCACATTGACCTGGACCGGGTGACGGAGGCGCTGGGCGTGCCCTCTGCCGATACGGTGCTGCACATTTATCAGGCGGTGCAGCAGGGCGACGCCGCCCAGGCGCTGGAGCTTTTTACCGGCTGCTATCTGGAAGGGCGGGACACCGTCTCCCTCTTTGACCAGCTTTTGTCGCTGCTGCGGGATCTTTATCTGCTGCGGGCCACAGGCCGGGAGGAATATCTCATGTCCTCCTCCGCCGCAGATCCGGCGGCCATCCGTGCGCTGGCCCGGAGCGCGGATCCCATGGAGCTGGAATATTTCGTCCGCTGCGTCAGCGATCTGCTGACCCGGCTCACCCGGACGGCCATCAAGCGCACCGACGGGGAGATGTGCCTGCTGAAGATGGCCCTGCGCCATGGCTTTGGCCAGCCCGCCGCGCAGGAGCAGTCTGCGGCGCAGGCCCGGCCTGCCGCAAAGCCCGCGCCCCAGCCCGCGCCCCGGCAGCAGGAAGCGCCCCCGGAAGCCGCGCCCCTGCCGGAGGACCGTCCCCCCTGGGACGACCGGGATGCGCCGCCCATTTCTCCGGAGCCTGCGCCCCGTCCCGCGCCGGAAAAGCCGCCGGTGCGGACGGCCTCTGCCCCTGTCGGCGGAGACCCCGCCGTACGCTCCGCCATCATGGCAGTGGTGGGCTCCCGCGTCAGCGGCGCTGTGCGGACCTATCTGAATCTGGCCCAGATGAGCGCGGCAGACGGCGTTTTGGATATCGCCTGCCGGGAGGAAAGCATGATCTTCATGAACAAGCCCGCTGTGCAGCAGGCATTGCAGGAGGCTGCCGCGGCCTGCGGCTACCGGAGCGTGCTGCTCCATAAACAAGGGAGCGCTCCTGCCGGTCCGCTGCCCGCACAAAAGCCTGCGCCTGTGGAGGCGGCCCCGGCAGCGGAAGCACCCTCGGCGCTGGATCAGATCCTGGCCAACGCCCGGAAGCTGGGCGTGGAGATCCGCGATAAAAAGTGAAAGCTCATAATTTTGAACAAGCAAAGGAGAACGAACCATGAAACCCGGAAAAATGATCCCCGGCGGCATGAATATGCAGGCCATGATGAAGCAGGCCCAGAAGCTGCAGGCTGAGATGCTGAAAAAGCAGGAAGAGCTGGAGCAGATGGAATTCAGCGCGTCTGCCGGCGGCGGCGCCGTCAGCGCCACGGTGGTGAACAAGCAGATCACGAAATTGGAGATCAAGCCCGAGGCTGTGGATCCGGAGGATGTGGAGATGCTCACCGATCTGGTGATGACGGCCGTCAACGATGCGCTGCGCCAGTGCGAGGAGACCGCTTCCCGGGAGATGAACCAGCTCACCGGCGGCATGGGCGGCGGCTTCGGCTTTTAAGTTGAAAAAAGCGATTCCCGCCGGAGTGCCCGGCGGGGATCTGTATCAGGAGGAGCTATGCAATATTATGCCGCGCCGCTGGAAAAGCTTATCGAGCAGTTCCAGCGCCTGCCCGGCGTGGGCCGCAAGTCTGCCCAGCGCCTGGCCTTTTATCTGCTGAGCCTGCCCCAGGGCGGAGCGGAGGAATTTGCCAAGACGATTCTGGACGCCCGGGGCTCCATCCATACCTGCCGGATCTGCCAGAACCTTACGGAGGGGGAGGTCTGCCCCATCTGCGCCGATCCCCGGCGGGACGCCTCCACCATCTGCGTGGTGGCCGATCCCAAGGATCTGGTGGCCATCGAGCGCACCCGGGAATACCACGGGCTGTATCATGTGCTTCATGGGGTGATCTCGCCGCTGAACGATGTGGGCCCGGAGCAGCTGCGGGTCAGGGAGCTGCTGCACCGGGTGGCGGAGGGACAGGTCAGGGAGGTCATCATGGCCACCAATCCCGATACGGAAGGGGAGACCACCGCGCTCTATCTGACCCGTCTGCTGAAGCCCTTTCAGGTGAAGGTCACCCGGCTGGCCTATGGCGTGCCCGTGGGCGGACATCTGGAGTTCTCCGACGAGGTGACGCTGGCCCGGGCGCTGGAGGGCCGGCGGGAGCTTTAACCCCGCAGCAGCTGCACAAAGCTCCAAAGGAGCTTTGCTCCATAAAACATCAGGACGCAGCCGCAGGCGCGGTTGATCCAGAGCAGGACGGTCCCGCTGATCTTCTCCCGAAAGAAGGAGAGCAGCGCCGTCATGCCGAAGAACCAGAGGCAGGAGGCGGAAGCCGTCCCCATGACGAACAGGGGCGCCTGCCCCGCCGGCAGAGAGGCCCGCACTGCGCCCAGCATCAGCGTGCCGTCGATGAGGGCCTGAGGATTGCACCAGGTCACCACAAAGGCTGTCAGGATGACCTTGCTCCAGCGCTCCGGCCGGGGCGCCTGCTCCGCGACGGTCTGGGCCTTGGAGCGCAGCAGCTGCAGGCCCGTCCAGAGCAGGATCAGGCTGCCGCCGCAAAGGATCAGCTTCTGCAGCAGGGGAAAGCGGGTCATCAGCGCGCCCGCCCCAAAGAAGCAGGCGATGCCCAGCGGCGCATCGAAGCAAAAAAGGATCAGCGCCGTGAGAAAGGCCCGTTTCCGGTCATTTCCCATGGCCGTCTGGATCATAAAGAGGTTCTGCGCCCCGATGGGCGCCACATAGGCCAGACCCATGGTCAGCCCCTGAAGATAAATCGGAATAGAAGATCCCTCCTGTCGGTGTCCTGTGATCAGCATAGCATGCCGCGGCCCTTTGCGCAAGAACGCAGTTTCTGCAGAGCAAGAAAGGAAAAGCTTACTGCCTATGGAAAAGCACAGCCAATATGACTGCCCCTGTCTGGAGCGCTGCCCCTTCATGAAGCCATGCGCTGCATCGGCGGAAAGTGGAAGGCGCAGATCCTCTGCGCGCTGGGCGCTTCCGGCCCGCTGCGCTACAACGCCCTGGGCCGCCGGCTGGACCATGTTTCCAATACGGTCCTGGCCCAGGCCCTGCGGGAGCTGGAGGAGGACGGGCTGGTGTGCCGCCGGGAATATCTGGAGGTGCCGGTGCGGGTGGAATATTCCATCACCGGGGCCGGCACGGAGCTGATCCCCATTTTGGACCAGCTCTCCGCCTGGGCAGAGCACCGCCAAAAGGTGCAGGAAGCACGCTGAAGCAGGCTTCGGCCTGTCCGGCTGCAAAGTCCGCCTTTGGGCGGGCTTTTTTTGCATTTTGGCGGGAAATTGTGAAAAACAAATGAAAAACAGAAGGGAAATTCGGCAAAGTTTGGCGCGAAAATGTATTGCATTAGCGTGGTAAAGTGATAAAATATAGACCGTAAAAACAATGCGGCGTCACCGCGACGGGAGGATATTATCATGAAAAAGATCATTGTACTGGCCCTGAGCCTGCTGATGTGCCTGAGCCTTTGCGCCTGCGGCGGCAAAACCGGGAAGCAGACGCTGGTGGTGGGCTTCGACCCGGAGTTTCCGCCCTTCGGCTTTGTAAATGAAAACGGCGAATACGACGGCTTCGATCTGGCGCTGGCCAAGGAGCTGTGCGTCCGGCTGGGCTGGGAGTTCAAGGCCGTCGCCATCAACTGGGACAGCAAGGACAACGAACTGGCCACCGGCTCCATCAGCTGCATCTGGAACGGCTTCACCTGCACCGGCCGTGAGAACGAATACACCTGGTCCGATGCTTATGTAGACAACAGCATCGTGGTCGTGGTCAAGGCAGATTCCGGCATCCAGAGCCTGGCGGATCTGGCGGGGAAGACGGTCATGGTCCAGTCTGCGTCCTCCGGCGCCGACGCCCTCAACGGCAACACCGCCCTGAAGGATACCTTGAAGCAGGTGGTGGAGCTGGGCGATTACAATCTGGGCTTTATGGAGCTGAAGCAGGGCTCAGTAGACGCCATCGTGGTGGATCAGGGCGTCGCCGCCTACCAGATCGCCAATAACGAAGGCAATTATATCATTCTGGACGAGGCCGTCTCGACCGAGCAGTATGCCGTGGGCTTCCTGAAGGGCAATACGGAGCTGCGGGATCAGGTGAACGCGGAGCTGCTGAAGATGGCGCAGGACGGCACCATGGAAAAGATCGGCGAAGCCTATGTGCAGGACGGCCTTGTGCTGGAAAGCCTCTGCCTCTGCAAGAAATAATCTGAAACATCAGTCGAAACGGGGGATCGGAACATGAGCGTTTCCGCCATGCTGCTGCAGCTGCTGCAGGCCTTTGGCATCACCGCCGCCATCTTTGCCCTGACGCTTTTGGGGGCGCTGCCCCTGGGCCTGCCGGTGGCGCTGGGCCGCATGAGCAAATGCGCGCCGCTGCGCTGGCTCATGAGCGTTTATATCTCCGTCATGCGGGGAACGCCGCTGATGCTGCAGCTGATGGTGGTCTATTACGGCCCCGGCCTGCTGTTTCATGTGAGCCTGCCGGACAACTGGCGGTTCCTTGCGGTGATCGTGGCCTTTGTCATCAACTATGCCGCCTATTTTGCGGAGATCTACCGGGGCGGCATCCAGTCCATCGACCGGGGCCAGTATGAGGCCGCGCAGGTGTTGGGTTATTCCCGGGGACAGACCTTCTTTCGGATCATCCTGCCCCAGGTGGTGCGGCGCATTCTGCCCTCGGTGACCAATGAGGTGATCACGCTGGTGAAGGATACCTCGCTGGCTTCGGTCATCGGCACGGTGGAGATGTTCACCCGGGCGCGGATGATCGTGGCGGCCCCCCGTTCGCCGGGCATGCTCACCTATCTGGCCGCAGGCGTGTTCTACTATGTGTTCAACGCCGTGGTGGCCTATGGCATGACCGCGCTGGAAAAACGCATGGATCATGGGAAGTAAGGAGACGAAGACGATGGATGTTTTGCAGATCCGGGCGCTGAAAAAAACCTATCCCGGCGGGCCGGAGGTATTGAAGGGCGTGAGCCTTTCCGTGGCCCAGGGCGAGACCGTGGCCATCATCGGCCCCTCCGGCTCGGGAAAATCCACGCTGCTGCGCTGTGCAACCTTACTTTCCGAGATCTCCGGCGGAAGCCTGTGCTATCTGGGCAGGACCGTGGCAGATACCGATGGGGAGGGCCGGGTGCGCTATGCCTCCAGGGCAGAGCTGAAGCGGGCGCGGACCTGCTTCGGGCTGGTGTTCCAGAGCTTCCACCTGTTTCCCCATTTCACCGTTCTGAAAAACCTCACGGATCCGCAGATCCATGTGCTGGGGCGGGACCGGGAGCAGGCGGAGCAGAAGGCGCGGGCCCTGCTGGAAAAGATCGGTCTGGCCGACAAGGCCGAAGCCTATCCCGATCAGCTTTCCGGCGGACAGCAGCAGCGGGCGGCCATCGCCCGGGCGCTTTGCATGGATCCGCAGATGCTCTTTTTCGACGAGCCCACCTCCGCGCTGGATCCGGAGCTTACGGGAGAGGTCCTGAAGATCATCCGGGAGCTGGCCCGGGAGAAAATGACCATGGTGGTGGTCACCCACGAGATGGCCTTTGCCCGGGATGTGGCCCAGCGGGTCGTATTTATGGACGGCGGCGTCATCGTGGAGGAGGGCCCGCCGGAGCAGGTCTTCGGCGCCCCCCGGCAGGAGCGCACCAGGCGCTTCCTTCGCCGCTTTGAGGGCTGACAGCAGAAAAAAATCACGCCGCAGGCTTTGCCTGCGGCGTTTTGCTGTCTTGCGCCAGGGTCATTCCGCGATGCAGATCATACCGGCGTGGACGCCCCGGTCCTCGCCGCAGCGGCGGTGGGACCAGAAGAGCTTCTTGTCGCCGCAGCAGGGGCAGATGTTGGAAATATCGATGTTATAGGCCAAAACATCGGCCCGCAGCAGCATGGCGTAGGTGATGTTTTTCAGGTCGACGCACCATTTTTCCCCTTCCCGGTACATATATTCCTGCACCATGCCGCCAAAGGCCGCCCGCATGGCCTCGGGGACATCGTCGTCGGTGACGAAGCAGGAGCGGCAGATGGAGGGCCCCACGGCCGCGATGAGCTCATGGGCGTCGGTGCCGTAGACCGCGTGCATCTTCTCGATGGTCTTGCGGACGATCTCCTGAGCGACGCCCCGCCAGCCTGCGTGGACAACGGCGCAGGCCTTGTTTTTGTGGTCGTAAAGCATCACCAGCTGGCAGTCGGCATAAAAGCCCGCCAGCACCACGCCGGGGACATTGGTCATCAGCGCGTCCACTCCGTCGCCCACGGTGGTGAAATCCTCCAGCTTTTCCACCACGGCGATGTTGTCGGTGTGCTTCTGGGTGGTGCGGGCGATATGATGTACATCGGAGCCCAGGATATGGGCGGCGATGTCATAGTTTTTCATGATGTTTTCCCGGTCGTCCGTGCCGGTGAAGCGGAAGTTCAGGCTTTCATAAACGCCCTTGGAGACGCCGCCCTGCCGGGTAAAAAAGCCGTGCCGCAGCCGGGGATAGACGGAAAGCTGCGGAGAGGTAAAATAAACCAGCTCATCGGCGAGCTGCTTTCGAAGTTCAGACATATTGTAAAGGCTCCTTTTGTTCAAAAAGTGAAATGATCAGCAAAAATCCACGCGTGCTGCTTCGGCACAGCGGCCGTCTGCACCGATGGTGAACACGGCACCCTGCAGGCGCACATCCCGGTCGGAGGGCTGGAACCGCTCGGTCAGGTTGCCTCGGAACATGTTCAGGCTTTGCTCCCAGCGAACGCCCAAAACAGAATCCTGCCCGCCGGTCATGCCAAGGTCAGTGATATAGCCCGTCCCGCCGCTGAGGATGCGGATATCTGCCGTGGGCACATGGGTGTGTGTGCCCCAGACGGCGGCAGCACGGCCGTTGAGATGATAGCCCATGGCCAGCTTTTCCGAGGTGGCTTCCGCATGAAAATCCACCAGATAGATCTCCGCCTCCACCTCCTGAAAGAGCCGGTCGGCCATAACAAAGGGCGAGGACGCGTGATAATCCAGATTCACCTGCCCCTGCAGATTGCAGACGCAGACCTGCCTGCCGCAGCATTCCATAAGGACATAGCCCTGCCCGGGCTGCTGGGGCGGGAAGTTCATGGGCCGGAGGATCTGGCGGTGATCGTCCAGATAATCACAGATCTGCCGGTTGCCGAAGGTGTGGTTGCCCAGGGTGATCACATCCGCGCCGGCAGAAAAGATATCGTCCGCCAGTCGGGGCGTGATGCCGCGGCCTGCCGCGTTTTCACCGTTGACCACCGTCAGGTCTGCACCCAGCCGCTGCTGGAGCAGCCGAAGCTTCCGGCAGAGCAGATCCACGCCGGGCTCGCCCACCACATCGCCGATGGCAAGAACGATCATAAGCCCTCCCTCTCCCGGCTCGGGCCGGGACGATCCGAATGCTATTATTATAAGCAGTTTTTCTTCAGGACACAACGGGAAACCTGACGAATTTTCAAGAAAACCTTTTCTTTTTTTCGGCTGCAGGCGGCAGAACGGTAAAGATGCGGCAAAGCATTTGGCTTTACGCGAATTTTACAGAAACAGGGTCGTGGATTTGACCTTCATCTGCTATACTGCATCAGAGTAAAATGGAAAAAGCGCGGCGGCGCCGCGAAAGGAGAACTGTGTATGGATCTGTTTCAGTTTTTGAATATGATCGGCGGGCTGAGTCTGTTTCTGTTCGGTATGAACCTGATGGGGCAGGCGCTGGAGCGCCGGGCCGGCTCCGGCATGCGGACGCTGCTGAGCAGGATGACCACCGGCAAGGCGGCGGGCTTTCTCACCGGCTGCGGCGTCACTGCCGTGATTCAGAGCTCCTCTGCCACCACGGTGATGGTAGTCGGCTTTGTCAACTCCGGCCTGATGACGCTGCGACAGGCCATTCATGTGATCATGGGCGCTAATGTAGGTACTACCGTCACTGCCTGGATCCTTTCGCTGGGCGGCATCAGCGGCGACAGCATCGTGGTTCAGCTGCTGAAGCCTACCTCCTTTACGCCGGTGATGGCGCTGATTGGCGTGGCGCTGCTGCTGTTCAGCAAGTCCTCCAAAAAGAAGGACAGCGGCACCATCCTTTTGGGCTTTGCCGTTTTGATGTTTGGTATGGATGCTATGACGGGAGCTGTCTCCGGTCTGGCGGAGGTTCCCGCCTTCCGGGAGCTGTTTCTTATGTTCCGCAACCCGCTGCTGGGCCTGCTGGCCGGCGCGGTGCTGACAGGCATCATCCAGTCCAGCTCTGCCTCCGTGGGTATTCTGCAGGCGCTGGCCGCCACGGGTCAGGTGCCCCTCAGCGCAGCCATCCCCATCATCATGGGCCAGAATATCGGCACCTGCGTGACGGCGCTGCTCTCCTCTGTGGGCGCCAACCGCAATGCCCGCCGCGCCGCCTTTGTCCATCTTTCCTTTAATATTATCGGCTCCACCGTTTTACTGACCGTCTTTTCTCTGGTGCAGGGGCTGTTTCATCCGGCGATTTTTGCCGGGCCGGCGGACCAGTTCAATATCGCCATTGCCCATACTGCCTTTAATCTGCTGTGTGTGGCCATGCTGACGCCCGCCTCCCAGCTGCTGGAGAAGCTGGCCATGCGGGTCATTCCCGACGCCAGAGAGCCGGAAAAGAACGCGCGGCTGGATGAGCGTCTGCTGGCCACGCCGCCGCTGGCGCTGGCACAGTGCGAAAAGCAGGCCAGCAGCATGGCGGAGGAGGCTGTGACTGCGCTGGAGGAGGGCTTGCAGGCCTTTGAGACCTATACGCCCGCTCTGGCGGAGGAGATCCGCCGCAGGGAGGACAAGACCGACCGGGCAGAGGACCGGCTGGGCAACTATCTGATCCGCCTTTCCGCCCAGCCCCTGAGCCAGGCAGACAGCGAGGAGGCCGCCAAGCTGCTGAAGGTCATCGGCGATTTTGAGCGCATCGCAGACCATGCCGTCAATCTGCTGGATTCGGCCGAGGAGCTGCGGGACAAGCAGCTGGCCTTTTCCGAAGCGGCAAGGCGGGAGCTTTCCGTGCTTACTGCCGCCGTCCGGGAGGTGCTGCAGCTGGCGCTGACCGCCTTTACCCAAAACGATCTGGAGGCCGCCTTCCGGGTGGAGCCGCTGAAGGAGGTCATCGACGGCCTGAAGGAGCAGCTGCGCACCCGGCATATCCTGCGGCTGCAGAAGGGCGAATGCCAGGTGGAGACGGGCTTTGTCTGGTCTGATCTGCTGACCAGCCTGGAGCGAGCTGCAGACCATAGCTCCAATATCGCCGGCTGCGTCATTGATGCAGACCAGCACCGGCTGGATCTGCATCAGACCCTGCGGGCCGTCCGGCAGGAGAGCGAGGATTTCCGCCAGGCCTATCGGGCCTATGTGGAAAAATACGCCCTTTCCTGATCTGCTTTTTCCTTCTCATTCCTTTCCCTTCCCCCGTCCGGCGATGTCCGGCGGGGGAAGCGCTGTTTTTCGGAGGTTTTGCGTGACAAGAGCCACAAAGAATGGTATAATCAAAGACAATATTCTGATTGAAAAGCAGGAGGAAGCCCTATGAATGAGAAAAAACTGACCCTTGCACTGGAGCAGGCGCTGACGCGCATCACCCGGGAGACCGGTCTGGTGGGCGGCGTTGTGGATGTGGTTCAGGGCGGCAAGGTGACCTTTACCTATCACTATGGCTATGCTGACCGGGAAAACGGGATCCCCATGGATCAGGACACCCTGTTCGATGTGGCCTCCACCTCCAAGGCCTGGACGGTGATGCTGGCGGCGCAGGCCATCGACGAGGGCCTGCTCACCTGGGACGGCCCCATCCGGGATGTGATCCCCGAGTTTCAGATGACGGACGAATACGCCGCCGCTCATCTTTCCGTGCGGGATCTGGCCAGCCATCGCTCCGGCCTACCCGGCCACGATTTCCTCCGGGAAAAGATCTTCGGCGACCGGGAAAACCTCATGCGCAAGCTGAAGGATCTGGAGTTCAGCTGCGGCTTCCGCTCCAAATATCAGTATAACAACCACCTGTTCATCCTGCTGGGCTATCTGGTGGAGCGGGCCCGGGGCGGTATGCTCTGGGAGGATCAGATCGTGAAGTATATCGCGGAGCCGCTGGGCGTGGATCCCATCCGCTTCCGGGGCGTCAAGGCCGACATGACCAACATCCATCCCGCGCTGCCCTACTGCAGCGACGGCTATCAGGCCCAGCGCTGCGGCTACGCCACCAATTACCACAGCGCCCCCTGCGGCGGCATCCGCATCAGCATGAAGAATATGGCGAAGTGGATCGCGGCCATGAGCCGGGGCGGCGTTACCGAAAGCGGCGCGCGGCTGTGTTCTGAGGAGCAGTATCAAAACATCATCGCCCCGGTGATCTCCGCGCCGGAGGAGGATTGCTTCTGGCTGAAAAACTCCAGCTATGCCCAGGGCTGGATCAATGCCGATTATAAGGGCACCAATGTGGTCTTCCACAGCGGCGGGCTCACCGGCTTCAATACCCAGGTGGGCTTTTTGCCCGGGCAGGACTGCGGCTATGTGATGTGCTTCAACACCGGCACCACCCCCGCCCATCAGGTGTCCCGGGCCATCGTGCTGGATGCGCTCACCGCCGGCCAGCCGGAGGACAGCTACGACAATATGATCGACGCCTGGCTCCAGCGCCGGGACCGGATGCGCCAGAAGGTGCTGGCCAATGCAGAGGGCGTCCCCGTCACCCGGGAGAGCCATCCGCAGCTGATGGGCACTTACCGGCACCCTGCCTATGAGGAGTTCACCATCGACGAGCAGGAGGGCCGTCTGCGGTTCCATTACGGCGATTTCGACGCCTGGCTCCAGCTCCAGAAGGACGGCCGCATCAGCAGCTTTACCGGCGTTCTGGACGGTCTGGATCCCAGCGCCATCTATCTCTATCCCCAGGAAAACGGCGATCTGCGCATTCTCACGCCGGACAGCGGCGACCTGAAGCTGCTGTTTCGCAAGGAGGCCTGAGCCGTGTCCGGCGCAAGGGCGGAGACGCTGCTGCGGCAGTTGACGCCGGAGCAGCAGGTGGGGCAGCTGTTTCTGATTCGCTGCCCGCAGGAGGAGGAAGAAGCGGTCATCCGCCGGTATCAGCCCGGCGGGCTGGTGCTGTTTTCCATAGACTTTGAGGATCGCACGGCGGCGCAGTGCCAAAGCCGCATGGAAGCCCTGCAGCGGGTCTCTCGGGTGCCCATGATCGTCTCCGCCGATGAGGAAGGCGGGACCGTCTGCCGGGTCAGCCGCCAGAAGCAGCTGCGCCGGGAAAAATTTCCCGCTCCCCGGGCGCTTTATGCTGCCGATGGCTGGGATGCGCTGGAGGCGGACTGCCGGGAAAAGTGTGCTCTGCTGCGGCAGGTGGGCGTCAATGTGAATCTGGCCCCGGTGTGCGATCTCAGCGACGACCCCTCCCATTTCATCTATCCCCGGAGCATCTCCGGCGATCCGGCCATGGGCGAGCGCTTTGCCCGGGAGATGACGGAGGTCTCCCGGCAGTGCGGTGTGGGGACGGTGCTCAAGCACTTCCCGGGCTACGGCGGCAACGCCGACACCCATGTGGGCCTGAGCCGGGATCCCCGTCCGCTGGAGCAGTTCCGCCAGTGCGATCTGCGGCCCTTTGCTGCCGGCGCCCGGGCGGGATGCGGCGCGGTGATGATGTCCCACAACATTGTGGAGTGTGTGGACGGCAGCCGCCCTGCGTCCCTTTCCGCGCCCATGCACGCGCTTTTGCGGCAGGAGCTGGGCTTTGACGGCGTGGTCATTACCGACGATCTGAAGATGGACGCCGTCAGCGGCTTCTGGAAGCCGGAGGAGGCGGCGGTGCAGGCGGTGCTCTGCGGCAACGATATGCTGTGCGTCTCCGACTGGCAGACGCAGCTGCCCGCCGTTTTGCAGGCGGCGGAGGATGGCTCCCTGCCGGCGGCCCGTCTGCAGGAGGCCTGTCTGCGGGTGCTCCGCTGGAAGGAGCAGCTGGGCCTGCTGTAAAAAACGAAGCAAAAGAAAAGAGCATCCCTGCGGCGTCTGCGCTGCGGGGATGTTTTTTGTCCGGCGGCAGGCTGGGGCGGCCGCGGTTTGTCCTGCCTGTAAAATTTTCTTGCTGCATTGACCATCGACCGCATCGGGGGTATACTATCATTATCTATGAAATGATTTTCCGGAAGGGAGGGCTGCGGATGGAAAAGAAAAAAACGACCTTCATGGGCAATGTGGCCGCCATTCTGGGCTCTCAGGTGCTCATCAAGCTCATCGGCTTTATTTATAATCAGGTTCTCATCAATATGCCCGGCTTCGGCGACCTGGGCAACGGCTACCGCACGGCAGGCTATCAGGTCTATACCATGCTGCTGGCCATCTCCTCCGTGGGCATCCCAAACGCCATCTCCAAGCTGATCTCCGAGCGGCTGACGCTGGGCGACCGGCGGGGAGCGGAGCGGGTCTTCCAGACGGCGCTGCGCCTGTTTGCCCTGATCGGCGTGGCAGGCACCGTCCTGCTCTATGCCGGGGCGGATTTCATCGCCCTGAAGCTGGTCCGCATGGACGGTGTTCAGGATACGCTGCGGGCGCTGAGCCCCTCCATCCTGTTCGTGTGCCTTTCCTCCGTGATCCGGGGCTATTTCCTGGGCCAGCAGAATGTCCGGCCCAATAACCGCTCCCAGACGCTGGAGCAGATCTTCAAGGCCACGCTGACCATCCTGATCGTCTGGCTGCTCTCCAGCACCACCGCCGCCCGGATGGCGGCGGGCGCGAACCTGGCCACCTCCATCTCCACGGCGCTGAGCTTTTTCTATCTGGTGATCGTCCTGATCACCTTCCGCCGCCGGAACCATATGCCCCGGGCCTCCCGGGCCGCCCCGGACCACTGGAAGCAGACGGCCCGGCAGATCCTTTCCCTTTCCATCCCCATCTCCCTCAGCTCCATCATCACCACCGTGGCCCGCGTGGTGGATACGGCCACCATCTCCCGGGGCATCGCCCGGGCCTTTGCAGGAGGGATCCCGGGGGTGGAGGGCATCCCCACGGAAGCCCAGCTGCAGGCCTATGCGGCCCAGATGTCCGGTATGCTGAACAAGGCGGACAACATCACCAACCTGCCGCTGGCCATCAATATCGCCTTTGCCACCGTTCTGGTGCCCACCATCGCCGCCGCGCTGGCGGCAGGCGACCGGAAGACGGCCTCCCGAAAGATCTCCTATTCCTATCTGATCTCCACGCTGATCATCCTGCCCTGCGCGGCGGGTCTGATCCTTCTGGCAAAGCCCTTCTTCCTGGTGTTTTATCCCCGGGCCTCCGAGGGCGCGCCCCTGCTGCAGTGGGCGGCGGTGGCGCTGATCTTTACGGCGCTGGACCAGACCATCTGCGGCAGCCTGCAGGGGCTGGGCCGGGTGCGGGTGCCCGCCTGCGGCCTGCTGTGCGGCGTGGCGGTAAAGTTTATCCTGAACCTGATCCTGATCCGCATCCCCTCCGTCAATATCTACGGCGCAGTGATCTCCTCTGTGGCCTGCCACCTGGTGGCCTTTACCGTCTGCTTCACCGCGCTGCGCCGGACCATCCCCCTGCACATGCCAACGCAGAAATACTTTGTCAAGCCCATCGTCTGCACGCTGGCCATGAGTCTTGTGACCTGGGGCAGCTACAAGCTCTGTATGCTGGTCCTGAAGTCCAATCTGGTGTCGGTGTCGGTGTCGGTGGTCCTGTCTGTGATCACCTATGCGTTCTGCGTCATCAAGCTCCATGTGCTGAACCGGAAAGAGATCATCGAGCTCCCCGGCGGCACCCGTCTGGTGCGGCTGCTGAAGCTGTAAACAAAAATTGCGCTCTGAGCCGGCTCGGGGCGCTTTGTTTTCTGCAGAGTTTACGATTTATTTTCAGGCAAGATGGAAAAATCGTGCTAAAATACCATTAAAAAAGTAAAAAAGGAGTGGAACGCCTATGAAAGAAGTCAAATCCCCGAAAAAGCCCCTTTTGTTTTATTATGGCATCGTCCTGCTGGTGATCCTGGTGTTCAACCTGGTGGTGTCGCCGCTGCTGCTGCGGGCGCAGGTGCAGGAGGTGGACTACGGCACCTTCATGAAGATGATCGAGGAAAAGAACATCGGCAGCGTGGAGGTGGAGGATTCCCAGATCCTGTTCACGGATAAGGATGGGACGCAGATCTACAAGACCGGCGAAATGAACGACCCCACGCTGACGGAGCGGCTCTATGCCGCCGGCGCGAAGTTCACCCGGGTGACGCAGCAGGCCACCTCCCCGCTGCTGAGCTTTTTCCTGACCTTCCTGCTGCCGATCCTGATCTTTGCCGCCCTGGGGCAGTATCTCACCAAAAAGATGATGTCGCAGGCGGGCGGCCCCAACGCCATGGCCTTTGGCCTGGGCAAGAGCAGCGCCAAGGTCTATGTCCCCTCCAGTGACGGCATCCGCTTTGACGATGTGGCCGGCGAGGACGAAGCCAA
Source organism: uncultured Eubacteriales bacterium (assembly GCA_900555855.1). GTDB lineage: Bacteria > Bacillota > Clostridia > Oscillospirales > Butyricicoccaceae > UBA4644. The sequence continues at coordinate 14,557 of USML01000014.1, forward strand.
GGAAAATCTGGCGGAGATCGTGGATTATCTCCACGACCCCAGGAAATATTCCGATGTGGGCGCTTCCATGCCCAAGGGCGTTTTGCTGGTGGGCCCTCCGGGCACCGGCAAGACCATGCTGGCCAAGGCCGTGGCCGGCGAGGCGGGCGTGCCCTTTTTCGCCATGTCCGGCTCGGAATTTGTAGAGATGTTCGTGGGCATGGGCGCCTCCAAGGTGCGGGATCTCTTTAAGCAGGCCAAGGAAAAGGCCCCCTGCATCGTGTTTATCGACGAGATCGACGCCATCGGCAAAAAGCGGGAGGGTCAGCTGGGCGGCAACGACGAGCGGGAGCAGACGCTGAACCAGCTGCTCACGGAGATGGACGGCTTTGACGGCAACAACGGCGTCATTATCCTTGCGGCGACCAACCGTCCCGAGTCGCTGGATCCTGCCCTGACCCGGCCCGGCCGGTTTGATCGCAGGGTGCCGGTGGAGCTTCCCGATCTGGCGGGCCGGGAGGCCATCCTGAAGGTCCATGCCAAAAAGATCAAGGCCGCGGCGGATGTAGACTTTCACACCATCGCACGTATGGCGGTTGGCACCTCCGGCGCAGAGCTGGCGAATATCATCAATGAGGCGGCGCTGCGGGCCGTGCGCAATGGCCGGACCGTGGTGGAGCAGGCGGACCTGGAGGAGAGCATCGAAGTGGTCATCGCCGGCTATCAGAAGAAAAATGCCATCATGACCGATGCGGAAAAGCATGTGGTGGCCTATCATGAGATCGGCCATGCGCTGGTGGCGGCGCTGCAGGTGGATTCCGCCCCGGTGCAGAAGATCACCATCATCCCCCGCACCTCCGGCGCACTGGGCTACACCATGCAGGTGGAGCAGAACGATAAGGTCCTCATGACCCGGGAGGAGCTGGAAAACAAGATCGCGACCCTCACCGGCGGCCGGGCGGCGGAGGAGCTGGTCTTCGGGCAGATCACCACCGGCGCCTCCAACGATATCGAACAGGCCACCAAGATCGCCCGCGCCATGATCACCCGCTATGGCATGACGGAGGAGTTTGACATGGTGGCCATGGAGACCGTTACCAATCAATACCTGGGCGGAGACACGCAGCTGGCCTGCTCCACGGAAACCCAGAAGGAGATCGACCGGAAGGTGGTGGAGACCGTCCGGACGCAGCATGAGAAGGCTCGCCGTCTGCTTTCGGAGCATCGGGACAAGCTGGACGCGCTGGCGGCCTACCTGTATGAGAAGGAGACCATCACCGGCAGTGAGTTTATGGCGATCCTCAAGGGAAAGGAAGGCGCGGAAGCATGAGGAGAAAGAACGGGATCCGCTGGGGCGAGCTGATTGTGGGCGCCCTGCTGCTGCTTTTGGGCGTGTTTACGCTGCTCCGGCCGGAGCGCATTTTTACCGGCGCGGTGGTGATCTATGGGCTGATCGCAGTGGTGCTGGGCGTGGAGGATATTCTGGTTTATGTTCATCTGGCCCGTTTTACGGGCCTGCGGCCTGCGCTGTCGCTGATCACGGGGCTGCTTAGCGTCATGTGCGGCGTGATGCTGCTGGCCAATCCCGATGTGGGCAAATGGGCGCTGACGGTGCTGTTTCCCATCTGGTTTCTTGCCCACTGTATCTCCGGCCTGACCAATGCCGGCCTGACCCGTCTGCTGTGCGGCCGGTTTTACTATGGATTCACGCTGACGCTGAACATTCTGGGGCTGTTTCTGGGCTTTTTGATGCTGCTGAGCCCGGCTCTGTCCTTCCTGACGCTGCGGAGCGTGGCCTATCTGGCGGCGCTGTATCTGATCCTGTTCGGCGGGGAGCGCATCGTCCTGGCCTTCCTGGGTGGAAATGACGAATGGTAAGCCCCGGCTGAAGCAACGCGTGCATATGACGAAAGCCTCCGCATGGCGATCCATGCGGAGGCTTTTGCTTGCAGGCTTTGGCTCAATCCAACTCAAAAGCGCCGGTATAGAGCTGATAATAGGTGCCCTTTTCGGCGATGAGCTTTTCGTGGCTGCCCCGCTCGATGATGCGGCCGTGGTCCAGCACCATGATCACATCGGAGTTCATAACGGTGGAAAGCCGGTGGGCGATGACGAACACCGTCCGCCCCTCCATGAGCTTATCCATGCCCCGCTGGACGATGGCTTCCGTGCGGGTGTCGATGGAGGAGGTGGCCTCGTCCAGGATCATCACCGGAGGATCGGCCACGGCGGCCCGGGCGATGGCGATGAGCTGCTGCTGCCCCTGAGAAAGGTTTGCGCCGTTGTTGTCCAGATGGGTCTGGTAGCCGCCGGGGAGACGGGTGATAAAGTCGTCTGCGCCGGCCAGACGGGCGGCGGCGATACATTCCTCATCGGTGGCGTCCAGCTTGCCGTAGCGGATATTGTCCATGACGGTACCGGTGAACAGGTTGGTCTCCTGCAGGACCAGCCCCAGCGACTGCCGCAGATCCGCTTTGCGGATATGGTTGATGTTGATGCCGTCGTAGCGGATCTTGCCGTCGGCAATGTCATAAAAGCGATTGATCAGGTTGGTGATGGTGGTCTTGCCTGCGCCGGTGGCGCCCACGAAGGCGACCTTCTGGCCCGGCTCCGCATAGACGGTCACATCGTGCAGGACGGGCTTGCCTTCCTCATAGCCAAAGTCCACATCCTGCAGACGCACATCGCCCCGCAACAGCGTATAGGTGAAGCTGCCGTCGGGCTGGGGCTGCTTCCAGGCCCAGCTGCCGGTGTGGTGGGCGGCCTCGGTGATGGCGCCGTCCGGAGCCTTGTGCGCATTGACCAGCGTGACCCGGCCCTGATCCTCCTCCGCCGGTTCGTCCATCAGGTCGAAGATGCGGCCCGCGCCGGCCAGACCCATGACGATGGCGTTGATCTGCTGGGCAAACTGGTTCACATTGCCGGTGAACTGCTTGGTCATGTTCAGGAAGGGGATAAACATACTGATGTCAAAGGCCATGCGGGAGATGCTCACATTGGGGACGCCGGACAGCAGCAAAACGCCGCCCACCACCGCAATGAGCACATAGAGAATGTTGCCCAGATTGTTGATGATGGGGCCGAGAATGTTGGCGTAGGCGTGCGCGCGGCGGCTGTCCTCATAGAGACTGTCGTTGATCCGGTCAAAATCCTCCTGACAGGCAGTCTCGTGGCAGAAGACCTTGACGACCTTCTGTCCGTTCATCATCTCCTGGATAAAGCCCTCCGCCTGACCCATGGATTTCTGCTGGCGGATGAAATATTTGGCGGAGCCGCCGCCCACCTTTTTGGAAACGATGGTCATGAGCGCCACGCCCAGCAGCACCAGAAGGGTCATCCAAAGGCTGTAATAGAGCATAATGCAAAATACGCAGGTGATGACCACGCCGGAACGCAGCAGGGAGGGCAGCGCCTGAGAGACCAGCTGCCGCAGGGTATCGGTATCGTTGGTGTAATAGCTCATGATATCCCCGTGACGGTGGGTATCAAAATAGCGGATGGGCAGGTCCTGCATGCCGTTGAACATGGCGCGGCGGACCTTATAGAGAAAGCCCTGGGTGATGCGGGCCATCAGCTGGCTGTAGCTGACGCTGGAAAGCGCCGCCAGAACATAAAGCCCGCCCAAAACGGTGAGCAGCGGCACGATCTGCGCCTTGGCGGAGGGCCAGTCGCCGGAGGTGAACCATTGCTCGATGACGGCGATGACCTTCTGCTGGAAGATGGCGGGGACGGCCGCGGCCACCGCGTTGAACAGGATGCAGAAGGCAGCCACCGGCAGCAGCACAGGGAAGGAGCGGAACAGCAGCTTCAAAAGCCGGCCGAAGACGCCCTTCCGGGGCGCGGGACGGTCCTTTCCGCCGGGGGCGGCCATGGGCCTTGCGGGCATGGAACGGGATTTATTCATGGTCGCTGCCTCCCTTCGTCTGCTGATCATAGGTCTCGCGGTAGATGGCGCTGGAGACCATGAGCTGCGCGTGGGTGCCGGCGTCGGCGATGCGGCCGTTGTCCAGCACGAGGATCAGATCGGAATCCTGCACGGAGGCGATCCGCTGGGCGATGATGATCTTGGTGGTCTCCGGGATGTAGGATTGGAAGCCCGCCCGGATCAGCGCGTCGGTGCGGGTGTCCACGGCGGAGGTGGAGTCGTCCAGGATCAGGATCTTCGGCTTCTTCAGCAGAGCCCGGGCGATGCAGAGCCGCTGCTTCTGGCCGCCGGAGACATTTGCGCCGCCCTGCTCGATGTAGGTGTCGTAGCCCTCCGGGAAGGACTGGATAAACTCATCCGCCTGGGCCAGACGGCAGGCCTCCTGCATTTCCTCGTCGGTGGCGTTCGGGTCGCCCCAGCGGAGGTTTTCCCGGATGGTGCCGGAAAACAGCATATTTTTCTGCAGCACCATGGCCACAGCGGAGCGCAGGGCGTCCAGATCATATTCCCGGACATCCACGCCGCCTACCTTTACGCTGCCCTCCGTCACATCATACAGCCGGGGGATCAGCTGCACCAGCGTGGATTTGGAGGAGCCGGTGCCGCCCAGAATGCCGACGGTCATGCCGGAGCGGATATGCAGATCAATATCCTCCAGCGCAAAACGCCTGGCCTGGGCGGAATATTTGAAGCTCACATGGTCAAAATCCACAGAGCCGTCTCTGACCTGCAAAACTGGCTGTGCCGGATCAGACAGGGAGGGCTCCTCCTGCAGCACCTCACAGACGCGCTTGGCTGATTCGGCAGACATGGTCAGCATCACATAGATCATGGAGATCATCATCAGGCTCATGAGCACCTGCGTGCCATAGGTGAGCATGGCGGAGATCTGCCCCACATCCAGCGTCTGCCCCCGGCTGGTGATGATGAGCTTGGAGCCTACGCACAGAATGAAGATCATGTTGAAATACATACAGACCTGCATCAGCGGCTCATTGAGGGCCACGATGCGCTCCGCCAGCGTAAAATCCTTGCGGATGGTGTCGTTGGCGTTGTCAAATTTCTGTTTTTCATAATCTTCCCGGGCGAAGCCCTTGACCACGCGCATCCCCCGGACATTTTCCTCAATGGATTCGTTCAGCCGGTCATACTTGCGGAAGATGCGCCGGAAGGTGGGCAGCGCCTTTTTGCCGATGAGCAGTAGGCCGCAGCCCAAAACGGGGATCACCACCACAAAGGTCAGCGCCAGCTTTCCGCCCATGATAAAGGCCATGGTGGTGGAAAAGATCAGCAGCAGGGGCGCGCGGACGGCCACGCGGATGAGCATCATATAGGCCTGCTGGATGTTGCTGATATCCGTTGTCATGCGGGTCACCAGCGAGGCGGAGGAAAAACGGTCGATGTTTTCAAAGGAATAGCGCTGGATGCGGCTGAAAACATCGTGCCGCAGGTTGCGGGCAAAGCCTGCCGAGGCCTTTGCACAGAAGGCGCCCGCCGCGCCGCCGCAGCCCAGCGAAAGCATGGCCAGCAGCAGCAAAAGCCCGCCGGAGCGGAGCAGCTGGGAAAGCACCACGCCCCCCTTGATGTCGTTCACCAGATTGGAGGTGATGAAGGGGATCATGGTCTCGATGATAGATTCGCCTACGATAAAGATCAGCGTAAGGACCGTGGGCTTTTTGAATTCCCTTACGCAGGCGGCAAGCCGTTTGAGCATGAAGGATCTCCTTTCTCAAAAAATGGACCGTCAAAAGAAAAACAGCGCGGGAGAACAGGAGCCAAAGGCCCGCAGAACTCCCGCTTGCATCGCCCCAAGGGCGAAGTCAGCATTCTGTTTTCCAGAGACAGAAAATATTTCCATACAAAAGAGTGTATCACTGCAAAATCCGGGAATCAAGCAAAAAACTATGAACAATTTGAAAAGAGCGGCCATGACCCGCTGCCATGGCCGCCCGGAGGGCTTATCGGAAAATGCTGTTTGGGCTGGTGGGATCGCCCCAGGAGCTGTCGTCCCGGATGTCTAAAACGATATCCGGCTGATAGTCTTCGATATAGTCCCACAGGGTTTTGGAATTGTAATGCCGCAGATCCAGCGAGCGCATCTCATCGAAGGACGGGTAGAGCAGCGTTTCCAGCGCATTGGTAAAGGAATCCCCAAAAATCAGGACCTTGGGAAGCTCCGGCCGGTCCGTGCGCAGGATGGTCTCACCCTTGTCGCCGCCCATATAGACCAGATATTCCACAGGTGCGGTGTCATTTTCCGGCAGCCGCAGGACGGTCGACGCCACTTCCTGGCCGTTGTCCGTGCGGGTGAAGGGGATCTCCTCCCGGGGAACGGCATAGGTGAGACGGTCGCCGGTCTCCCAGAGGGCATAGAGCTTGCGGTTGCGGGAGCCTAAAAAGGGATTGGGTAGCGTGGTATATTCCCAGTCCTCCTCCTCCAGCAGCGGGATGTCCAGTCCGTCCGCCTGCAGCCGCTCCACAATGGCCCGGTAGGAAACCATGGCGCCCTTCAGGCTGTAGTGGTGGTCCGTTTCCGTATAGTATTCCGCGGGCTTGCCCGCCGCCTCAAAGGCAGCGACCAGATCAATGAAATTGACGCCCTTCCGGGCCAGCGCTTCCGGAAACGCCCGATGCAGCGCGGGAAGATAAGCCTCCGCCCGATCCAGATAGTCCGGATAGCACTCCTGAAAATAGCTCAGCTGATTGGGAAGCCCCACGAAGTAAAAGCGTCCGCCGTTTTCCTCCACATGGGCCTGCAGCTCCGCCAGCGACTGGGCGGTCTCGGCGCTCTGCTGGGCGGGGTCGGCATCCTCCCAACTGCCATAGGGATAAAAATGCAGCAGCCGATCCTCTGTGATCACCACCTCATTCACCTGCGGCAGCCTCAGAAGCTCCATCCGCAGCAGGGTGCTGATGCGGATCATGGTGCCGCGGCCGGCGGCACGGTCCGTGGAAAAGCGTTCCCAGGCGGAAAAAAGGCTCCCGTCCAACAGGCTCTCCCGGGAATATTCCGGCGCTTTGGCCAGACTGCGGTTTTCAAAATAGCTGTAGGTGCTCTCGCCCTGCTTCAGCGTAATGGCGGCAACGGCCCCCAAAAACAGCAGAAAGAGGACGGTAAAGACCAGATTTGCGGTTTTTTTCATAGCGCGTCCTCCTTTCTCAGAAGCGGAAATAAATGAAGGGGTTAAAGGTAGAGGTCAGGAGCTGCATATAGCTCAGGACCAAAAGCCCCAGCGCTGCCAGCCTTGGCCACCAGAGCAGCAGGATCCGGGGCAGAGGTCTTTGCTGCCGGGCCTGCAGCCATTGCTCCAGCCAGCGCTTCCAGGGCAGCGCGGCAACTACGGCCAGCGCCAGAACCCAGCCATATTCCAAAAGATAATAGGTGGTGCGTCCATCGGAAAGAGGCGCGCCGCCCAGCATGGCCCGAAGCACCCCACCTGCCTTGGATACGCTTTCTGCTCGGAAAAGCACCCAGCCCGCATTGATGAAAAACAGGGCGTAAAGATGCCGCAGCGGGCCCAACCGGGCTATGGCCTTTCCCCAGAGGAAGCGCTCTCCCGCCAGCAGCAGGAAGTAATAAAGCCCCCAGAGGACAAAGGTCCATTCCGCGCCGTGCCAGAGCCCCGTCAGGCTCCAGACGATCAGAAGATTCAGCAGCTGACGCCAGGGGCCCCGGCGGTTGCCGCCCAGAGGGATATAGACATAATCCCGGAACCAGGTGGAGAGGGAAATGTGCCACCGTCGCCAGAACTCGGTGATGGAACGGGAGATATAGGGATAATCAAAGTTTTCCAGAAAATGAAAGCCGAAAATACGCCCCAGGCCGATGGCCATATCACTGTAGGCGGAAAAGTCAAAATAGATCTGCAGCGTGTAGGCCACCGAGCCGAGCCATGCCAGCGACACGGTTAGTCCCGACAGCGTGCTGCCATAGACCGCGTCGGCCAGCGCACCTACGCCGTTGGCTAAAATGAGCTTTTTGCTCAAGCCGAAAAGAAAGCGCACCGCACCCTCGGTAAACCCATCCAGCGTTTCCTGGCGCAAACGGAGCTCTCCGGCCACGGTAGTGTAGCGGACGATGGGCCCCGCCACCAGCTGGGGGAAGAGGGAAACATAGAGGGCCACCCAAAGGGGATTTTTCTCCGGCGCCGCCTCGCCGCGGTAAACATCAAAAACATAGCTCATGCCCTGAAAGGTGAAAAAGGAAATCCCGATGGGCAGGACCACCTCCGGGATGGCCAGCTCAGCGCCCAGCAAACGAAGGTTTCGGGCGGCAAAGCCAGCATACTTGAACCAGCCCAGCAGCGCCAGGTTACAAGCTGTCCCCAGCCAGAGAGAAAGCCTGCGTCCCCGCAGCCCCGGGGCGCAGAGCAGACCGAAAAGATAGTTGATGCCGATGGACACCAGCATCAGCGGCAAAAACCGCACGCCTCCATAGGCATAAAAAAACAGGCTGAAGGCCAGCAGCAGGAGATTCCTTCCGGCCCGCAGCTTTTGCGGGATCAGAAAATAGCAGAGCAGCAGGGCGGGGAGAAAGAAAAACAGAAAATGAAAGCTGGAAAATACCATAAAAGCAGCGTCCTGTTCGTTCTGATTTGATCTTAAAGACCGCGCCGGGCCCGAAGGCCCGGCACGGAAAAGGAGAAAAGCTGCGCAAACGCGCTGTGTTGTTACTTGGTCAGCAGACGGGCCAGGCAGTCAGCCACCAAGACACGGGTCATGGTGCCCTTGGGCTGGATCTTGCCGCCGACGGGATCCAGATAGCCCTTCTGCAGCGCCCACTTCATGGCGGGCTGCGCCCAGGCATCCACGGTATTGCCGTCGGTATAGGCGCTCAGATACAGAGTGGAGCTAACATCCATGCCCTGCAGCTTGGCAAAGCGATACATGAAGGTGACGATCTGCATCCGGTCCAGCGTCATGTCGGGGCCAAACTTGTTGTTGCCGATGCCATCGGTAATGCCGTTCTGGACGGCCCACTGGACGGCATCCTTGCACCAGCTGGGAACATCGGTGAAGCTGACGCTGCTGTAGACGGCGGGAGAACCGGCCGCGCGATACAGCATGGTGATCCATTCGCCGCGGGTGACGGTGCCGGTGGGATTGAACTTATTGTTGCCCACGCCGTTGATGATGCCAAGATTGGTCATCAGGCCAACGGAGCCGGCGTAGCTGCTGTAGCCGTTCATATCGGAGAAGCTGCTGGAGGTCACGGGCTTGATGGTGAAGATATACTGCGCATTGGCGCTCTTGTCCTTGGCGTCGAAGGCCTTCAGCGTGATGGTGGCAGAGGTCTGGTTATAGCCGGGGAGGAAGACCACATTGCTCAGCATCTTGCGGCCGGCCAGATAGCCGGTGCTGCTCAGATAATAAACATCCGTGCCGGGAGTGATGGGGGTCTGGCTGGAAACATCGCGATAGATGAGCTTACCGCCGGTAACGCTGACAAACCGGACAGAAGCCACATTGCTGTTGATCAGGTCGTAATAGAAGTTGCTGTAGGTCTGGGAAGCCAGCAGGTCCACCTTCTTGGTGTTGCCGGAGACGGAGCCGCCGTCGATGACGAAATCGATGGTGCCTTCACAGAGCTTGGTGAAATTGGTGCTGGACTTGATGGTGGTGCCGGGCTTCACGCCGTAGATGGCGAAGGTGCCGCCGGTGCAGTTGCGGGTGCCGGGGACATAGGAGACGCTTTCCAGATCGTAAGCGTTCTTATCCTTGGCGCTGATGTCCGTCAGGGCAAACTTCTTGCCGTTGGGAGACTTGATCTTCGCGCCGTTGTAGATGCCGCTCTTATAGTTCTCATAGAGATAGCCGTAAGCGGTGCTGTTGGGCGCGCCGGTAAACTCCACATAGCAGATATCGTAGTTCCTATGGGTGGAACGGACATGATCCGCACAGTAATCCGTAAACAGGCTGGCATCCAGCGTGGCATAGCCGTTGGCAGGCGCGGAGATGGTGATATCGGCGGGCTCCTGAACGGTGATGACGAGCATGCCGTCTACCGTGCCGGTCCGTTCCTTGCCGCGCTTGTCGGTGTAGGTGTAGTGCGCCTCAAAGCCGAACTCCGCGGTATAGCTGCGGCTGGAGCTCTTCTCCTTGGGCACATAGGTGATCAGGTCGATGGACTTCTGAGAGCTCTTGGAGGGCTCCACATAATAGGTGCCTCTGGAAGCGCTGGTATTCTTGGACAGGGTCTTGCTGTCGTCGTAATCATAGCAGAGTTTGCCGCCGTTGACGGAGATGCTGTTCAGCTCGATGCGGTCCAGCGTCCAGTCGGAATCCAGCTCGGACAGGGCGTCCTGCAGCTCCTGAGAGCTGAAATTGTAAACATCGTCCTTGGTGATGGAGACCTTCACATTCAGGATCTGGGGATTCTCGATCACGACAGAGCCGCTGAAGATCCGATCGTATTTGTTGGCGTCCTTATCGTCGTAGACGGAATAGTCCAGCTCAAATTTTTCGCCGTCGTAGTTGGACTCATAATACATATCCCGCAGGTCAGAGCGGCTGTAGACCTCGTCCTCTTCGGCCACATCGTTTTTCGCGGAGGTCAGGTAGAGGGTGCCGCCGTCGCTGCCGATATCGTCAAAGACAATATAATAGCTGCTGCTCAGGCCCAGATCGCTCAGATAGCCCTCGATCGCATTGACCACATTGTCCTTGAAGAAGCTGTCGGTGCCGGAGGTGTTGGTGACCTTTGCGCCGATATAGCCGGTGAAGCGGACTGCGGTCAGATTCACGGTGCCGGTATACACGAGACCGCTGCCGCTGGTCACGGAATACTGCACGGAGCCGGTCTCCTTGTCCTTGTCGCTATAGCGCCAGCTGTTCACACGCCAGGTCTCGCCGTCCATGGAGCCGACGCTCATGCTGTAGTTGGTAAAAGCGACCGTATCATAGGTCAGAGCGTTGTTGGAAGCGTCTTTCGCCGGGAGCTGCGCGAGGATCAGGCTTCTCAGATTCACTTTGCCCACATTCGCGCTCACATCGTCCAGCATGCCGTCTTCATCGTAGAAGAGCTTCGCTGTAATGTTGCTGACGGTCTTGGAGGTAACCGTGAGCACCACAGTCTTAGCAGTCAGGCCGGAGGAAGAATATTCGCTCTTCGGAGTTGCGGTGTAGGTATATTTCTTGGGAACCAGAACGCCGGAGCCATAAGAAGCGGGGTCAGTCAGACTCCAGGTGTAATAATCGGTCACTTTCAGAGTCTTTGCGTCTGCACCGTCAAATGTTGCGGTAAAGTTTTTGGGCAGCTTGTCAACTGCGGAGACGCTGGTCAAAGCCGGATCGTTTTCCACGGAGGAGGGCGCGGCCAGCTCAACGCTCTGGACAGCTTTCACCGTCACATTGACAGAGGGATTGCCGGTTTCCAGACCCACATCGCTGGCAAAGGCATAGGTTCCGGGAACCGTGGCCTTATAGCCGCCCGTGGTAGTGCAGCTCCAGCTGCTGATGGTTTTTTCTTCGGGTTCGCCGCTGGAATAAGTATAAGTGAATTTCAGGGCGGCCAGCTTGGTTTTCACTTCCGCTTCCGTCGTGCCAAAGCCAACAACAGGCGCGGTCTCGCCGCTTTTCAGTTCAACCTTCGTCAGCGTTCTCTCTGCAGGGGTCGTGCCGCCGCCGGTGCCTTCGCCGCTGGTGCCGCCTTCGCTGTCTTGGCCGCTTTCGGGGCTGATCTGGGTTTCACCCTCCGCAAAAGCGGTGAACGAGCACAGAGACAGCATCATGGTCAGCGCCAGAAGCAGTGCCAGTGTTTTTCTTCCAAACAATTTCATGCTTGAAAACCTCCCTAATTTTTTATTTTGAGCTTTTATTTTGACTTGCTATAGATTCGAGCTTATTATAGCATGAGAAAAGGAAAAACGCTATCCCTTTTTCCTGAATTCTTCCTTAAAAATCTGGTTCAGAAACAGCCTTTTCAAAAGGCGGCGTTGACATTTTCTCCCGCCGCCGATATAATAAGACAGCAGCGGCCCGGGCAGCCGCGCGGGGGCGACTCCGTGAGGAAAGTCCGGGCTTCACAGAGCAGGATAGCCGATAACATCGGCCGCGGGCGACCGCCGGACAAGTGCAACAGAAATAGACTACCCCGCCCCCCGGCGGGGAAAAGGTGGAAAGGTGGGGTAAGAGCCCACCGGTGTCCCGGGTGACCGGGGCATCCTGTAAACTCTATCCGAAGCAACACCGACTTGGGGGCTACGGCTTGCTCGGCCAATCTCCAGACGGGTGGCAAAGAGACGAACAGCAATGTTCGCCCAAGATAGATGGCTGCCGACTACAGAACCCGGCTTATAGGGC
>USML01000015.1 GCA_900555855.1 uncultured Eubacteriales bacterium
GCGGCGCTGCTGGCGAAAAAGGCGCTGATGCGTCCGCTGAATGTGCGCAGCGAAGATCCCTTCTACCGCGCGCTGGAGGAGGAGCTGCTGGAGAAGATCAACGGGCTGGGCATCGGGCCGCAGGGCTTCGGCGGCCGCACCACGGCGCTGGCCGTGAACATCGAGACGCTGCCCACCCATATCGCCGGCCTGCCGGTGGCGGTCAATATCAACTGCCATGTGACCCGGCACAAGACGGAGGTGCTTTGATATGTCTGAAAGCAAACAGCCCATCCGGATCCATACGCCGCTGACGCCGGAGGAGGCGCGCAAGCTCAAAAGCGGCGACAGCGTTTTGCTCTCCGGCGTGGTCTATACCGCCCGGGACGCCGCCCACAAGCGGCTCTGCCAGCTGGTGGCGGAGGGCAAGCCCCTGCCCATGGATGTGAAAAACGCCGTGATCTATTTCGTTGGCCCCACGCCGGCCAAGCCCGGCCAGGCCATCGGCTCTGCCGGCCCCACCACCGCTTACCGCATGGACGCCTATTCTCCCACGCTGATCCGTCAGGGCCTGACCGGCATGATCGGCAAGGGCAAGCGCGGGCCAGAGGTCGTCGCGGCCATGCAGGAATGCGGCGCGGTGTATTTCGGCGCCATCGGCGGCGCCGGCGCCCTGCTTTCCAGCTGCGTCAAGCAGGCGGAGATCATCGCCTATGAGGATCTGGGCGCGGAGGCCATCCGCCGGCTGGTGGTGGAGGATCTGCCCGTCACCGTCATCATTGACAGCCAGGGAAGAAACCTCTATCAGTGGGGCCGGGAGGCCTATCTGGAGACGCTGAAAAAATAAACCGGAACATCCCCGGAAAGCGGAGCGATGCGCTCCGCTTTCCTTTTTTGGCGGGCCGCGTATTCTTTTGAAAAAAGCCGAAAAAAGCAAAGAAAATGCGCGGAATGGGCAAAATGCCAAAAAACACACTTATCATTTATTTTCTTTGCTAAAAAAGCATTGACAACATTATAAAGTTCGATGATAATTAAGCTATGTCAAGCTAAGATTTGGTAAAGAAGAAGGGAGGCATCCTATGTCGCTGTTCAACCTGGATCCGGCTTTGGATCAGCCCCTGTATCGGCAGATCGCCCTGCAGGTAAAAAGCGCCGTGGAGGATGGGTCGCTGCACCCCGGAGATAAGCTGCCCACCGTCCGGGAGCTCTCCCAGGAGCTTGCCACCGCTTCCGGCACGGTGAAGCGGGCCTATGACGAGCTTGCCCGTCAGGGAGTCATCGAAATGACCCAGGGCAAGGGCACCTTTATTGCCCAACCGGCCACGGAAAACAGCCGCAAGGAGCAGGCCATGGCCGCCATCGACGGCATGCTGGACTGCCTGCAGTCCCTTTCCTTTACCCAGCAGGAGATCCAGATCTTTCTGGACCTGAAGCTGCGGGAGCGGCTGCTGCGGGAGACGGGCCTGCGCATCGCCGTAGTGGCGCGTTCGCCGGAATGTCTGCGGGCGGTGACGGAGCGGCTTTACGGTCTGCCGGAGGTGACGCTTTACCCCGTCTCGCTGGCGGAGGTGGAGGCGGATCCCGTCCAGATCACGGCGGATATGGATCTGGTGGTGGCGACAGACCGCTGCTACCATGCGCTTTCTGCCCTGCTGAACCGGCGGATCCCGCTGGTCCGTATGTGCCTGCGGCTCAGCGCCGCGTCTGTTTCTCAGATGGCCCGCCTGCCGGACGGCGTACGCATCGGCCTTCTGACCCAGAGCATGCTGTTTGCCACCACGGTGCGCCGGGCCTGCGGCGTGTTTTGCCGCGGCGCCGTATTGCAGGAGACCCGGGTTTTGGGCGGCGCGGACCGGATGGAGCTTTCCTACTGCGACGCGGTGATGGTCCCTGCCGGCTATGAGGTGGCCGGGACGCCGGAGGAGCTGGCCCAGCTTGCGGAATACAGCAGCAGCCATCCGCTGATCCGTCTGGAGCTGGAGCCGGATCAGGCTTCCGTCCGGAATTTGGAGGAAGCGCTGGATCGCCGCAGAAAGAACTATGCCAACCGGATCAGATAATTGCATAGAAACGATAAAAAGGCGTTGAATTTCAGCGCCTTTTTGTTATTTTGACCATTGACTAATGATATGGTTCAATCTATAGTGTTAGATATAGAACAATAAATTGAGCAACTATCATCATGATGATTGAGGTGTCAGTATGGAAAAGAAAAAACTGGTCATCGGCGTCATCGGCGCAGATGTCCACGCAGTCGGGATCCAGATCCTTTATCACGCCTTTACCGACGCGGGCTTTGATGTGACCAATCTGGGCGTTTTGGTGTCTCAGGAGGAGTTTATCGCCGCAGCCATCGAGACCCACGCCGACGCGATCATTGTTTCCTCCCTTTACGGCCAGGGCGAGCTGGACTGCCGCGGTATGCGGGAGAAATGCGACGAAGCCGGCCTGAAGGACATTCTGCTTTATGTTGGCGGCAATATCGTCATCGGCAAGCAGGAGTTTTCCGAGGTGGAAAAGCGCTTCAAGGCCATGGGCTTCAACCGGGCCTTCCCGCCGGGAACCGATCCCGCCGTGGACATCGAGGACCTGAAGAAGGACCTGCACATCGAGGACTGATCCCATGCGTCCGGTGTTATTGATCGACTTCGGCAGCACTTATACCAAAGTCACCGCCGTCGATACCGAAGCCGAGGTCCTTTTGGGAACGGCGGCAGCCTATACCACCGTACAGACCGATATCAACGAGGGCCTGAGCCATGCGCTGGAGAAGCTGGAGGCCCAGACGGGCAAGCTGGACTTTGCCGCCCGCTATGCCTGCTCCTCCGCTGCCGGCGGACTGCGGATGATCGCCTCCGGCCTTGTGCCGGAGCTGACCTCCGAAGCGGCCAAGCAGGCTTCCCTGGGCGCAGGCGCCAAAATCGTCAAGGTCTATTCCTTCGAGCTGACGGAGGACGACATCGAGGAGATCGACCGGCTCCGGCCGGATATCTTCCTGCTGGTGGGCGGGACGGACGGCGGCAATTCCGACTGCATCCGCCACAACGCCCAGATGCTGGCCGCCTGCAAGGCGGATTTCCCGGTGATCATCGCCGGCAACCGCACGGCGGCAAGAGCCTGCCAGCGGTCACTGGAGGGCCGGCAGACCTTTATCTGTGAAAATGTCATGCCGAAGTTCGGCGTGCTCAACATCCAGCCGGCCCAGGAATGTATTCGCGCGCTGTTTTTGAACCGGATCATTCAGGCAAAGGGCCTTTCCCATGCGTCCAAGCTCATTTCCGGCATCCTGATGCCGACGCCTTCCGCCATGATGCGTGCCATGCAGCTGCTGGCAGAGGGCTGCGAGGGCGAGGCGGGCATCGGCGAGCTGATGGCGCTGGATGTGGGCGGCGCCACCACGGATGTGTATTCCATCGCCGATGGCATGCCCAAGGAGGGCGGCACGGTCTATAAGGGCCTGCCGGAGCCTTATGTCAAGCGGACGGTGGAGGGCGACATCGGTATGCGCTACAGCATCGGCGGCATTGTGGAGGCGGCGTCGCTGAAGAAGGTGGCTTCGCTGGCCGGGCTCACGCCGGAGCGGGCGCAGGCCCTGATCGACGATCTGGCGGAGCACACCGAAAAGGTCCCCGACAGCGAGGAGACCGAGCGGCTGGACTATGCGCTGGCCTGCTGCGCCTGCGAGACGGCGGCCCGCCGCCACGCCGGCTATATGGAGGAGACCTACAACATGACCGGCAAGGTCTTCGTCCAGACGGGCAAGGATCTGCGCACGGTGCGGCAGATGGTTGTCACCGGCGGCAGCCTGATCCACACCAAACGCACCGGCGAGATCGCTTCCCACGCCTTTTATGACCCCGCGGATCCCATGTCCCTGCGGCCTGTCAAGGCCCGGGTGCTGGTGGATCGCCGCTATATCCTGGCAGCCATGGGTCTGCTCTCGGAATATGAGCCCCAGACCGCGCTGCGCATCATGAAAAAGGAGTTGAAACCAGAAGATGGATATTCAGAATAAACGCATTCCCGAGGATCAGTTTCAGGCGCTGCGGAAGGAAGTCCTTACCCAGTGGCCCACCGGCAAGGATGTAGATTTCCAGGAGGCCGTGGATTATCACAAGGCCATGCCCAAAAACCGCATTTTCTCCCAGAAGCTGCTGGACGCCAAGAAGGACGGCATCACCCTGATCCAGCCCCGCGCCGGCGTTGCGCTGCTGGATGAGCACATCAAGCTGCTGACCTATCTGCAGGACAAGGGCGAAGCAGATCTGCTGCCCACCACCATCGACAGCTACACCCGTCAGAACCGCTATGCGGAGGCGGAGGACGGCATCAAGGAGTCCATTAAAAACGGCCGCTCCATGCTCAACGGCTTCCCGGCGGTGAACCACGGCGTCCACGCCTGCCGCCAGCTCATCGAGAGCCTGGATATCCCCGTGCAGGTCCGCCACGGCACCCCCGACGCCCGTCTGCTCACCGAGATCACCTACGCCGGCGGCTTTACCGCCTATGAGGGCGGCGGCATCTCCTATAACCTGCCCTACGCCAAAAATGTCCCCATGGAGCAGACCATCCGGGACTGGCAGTATGTGGACCGGCTCACCGGTATGTATGAGGAGGCCGGCGTCTCCATCAACCGGGAGCCCTACGGCCCCCTGACCGGCACGCTGGTGCCGCCCTGCATCTCCAACGCCGTGGCCGTCATCGAAGCGCTGCTGGCGGCAGAGCAGGGCGTCAAGAACATCTCCGTGGGCTATGGCCAGTGCGGCAACCTGACGCAGGATGTGGCGGCCATCCGCACGCTGGAGGAGCTTACCGACGAATATATGGAAAAGAGCGGCCACAGCAATGTGCATGTGACCACCGTGTTCCATCAGTGGATGGGCGGCTTCCCCGCCGACGAGGCCAAGGCCTTCGGCGTCATTTCCTGGGGCTCCGCCGCCGCTGCCCTGAGCAAGGCCACCAAGGTCATCGTCAAGACGCCCCATGAGGCCGTGGGCATCCCCACCATGGAAGCCAATGCCCAGGGTCTGCGCTGCACCAAGCAGGTCATCAATATGCTGCGGGATCAGGTGCTGACTTCCTCCGAGCTGGAGCAGGAAAAGGAGATCATCCGCCGGGAGACCCGCTGCATTCTGGATAAGTGCTTCGAGCTGGGCCAGGGCGATATCGCCGTGGGCGCGGTCCGCGCGGTGCAGGCCGGCGTTTTGGATATCCCGTTTTCTCCCTCCCGCTTCAACGCCGGCAAGATGCTGCCCGCACGGGATAACAACGGCGCCATCCGTATCCTGGAGATGGGCAACCTGCCCTTCACAAAGGAGCTGAAGGACTTCCACCGGGAAAAGATCGAAGAGCGTGCCAATGCCGAAAAGCGCAAGGCCTCCTTCCAGATGGTCATCGACGATGTCTACGCCATCTCCAAGGGCCGCCTGGTGGGCCGCCCCAGAAAGTAAATCAGATCCGCGTTTCATTCATCATTCTATAGATTGTAAGATAAGGAGAACAAGCTCATGAAGATCGTAGATGTTGTTTGCTCCGCCGGCCGTACCGGCTTCTATTTCGACGACCAGCGCGCCATCAAGAAGGGCGCGGGTCACGATGGCGTTTTCTATGTGGGCAAGCCTGTGACGGAGGGCTTCAAGGCCGTCCGCCAGGCCGGCGAATCCATTTCCGTCATGCTGATCCTGGAGGACGGACAGATCGCTTACGGCGACTGCGCCGCCGTGCAGTATTCCGGCGCCGGCGGACGGGATCCCCTGTTCCTGGCCACGGATTTCATCCCCATCATTGAGGAGCATATCAAGCCCGTTCTGGTGGGCCGGGAGGCTGACGATTTCCGCGGCCTGTGCCGGGATATGGAGGCCATCAAGGTAGACGGCAAGCGTCTGCATACCGCCATCCGCTACGGCGTTTCTCAGGCCATTCTGGACGCCGTTGCCAAAGCCACCGGCCGCCTGATGTGCGAGGTGGTGGCCGATGAATACGGCTGCACCGTTTCTGAAAAGCCCATCCCCATCTTCACCCAGTCCGGCGACGACCGCTATTCCAACGCCGATAAGATGATCATCAAGGGCGCACAGGTGCTGCCCCATGCGCTGATCAACAATGTGGAGGAAAAGCTGGGCAAGCACGGCGAGAAGCTGGCGGAATATGTGGGCTGGCTGCGGGACCGCATCCTGACCCATCGACACGATGCAGATTACAGCCCCGTCCTGCACATTGATGTTTACGGTACCATCGGTGTCATTTTCGGCAACAACAATTATAAGGAAATGGCCGATTATATCATGAAGCTGGAGGAGATCGCCAAGCCCTTCCACCTGCGCATCGAAGGCCCCATGGATTGCGACTGTGACCGGGAGACCCAGATGGAGGCTCTGGCCGGCCTGACCCGCGAGCTGGACAGCCGCGGCAGCACCGTGGAGCTGGTGGCCGACGAATGGTGCAATACGCTGGAGGATATCAAGCTGTTTGCTGACCATAAGGCCGGCCATATGGTCCAGATCAAGACCCCCGACCTGGGCGGCATCAACAATACCATCGAAGCCGTCCTTTACTGCAAGGAGAAGGGCATCGGCGCTTATCAGGGCGGCACCTGCAACGAGACTGACCGCAGCGCGCAGGTCTGCGTCAACTGCGCCATGGCCACCCAGCCTGTGCAGATCCTGGCCAAGCCCGGCATGGGCGTGGACGAGGGCTTCATGATCGTCTACAACGAGATGAACCGCATCCTGGCCCTGCGCAAGGCCAAGGCCAACCGCAAATAAGCATCTTCCACCCATCCTTTTCCGTATATTTGTCTGCCGCCCGGCGTAGCTGTCCGGGCGGCAGGCATTTTTGCTCTTTCCCTTTGAAAAAAGCTGTGGTAAAATAGAAGCGGCCCCGAATGGGGCAGAGAGGAAGTGGGCTTTGATGAGCTATCAGCCGCTGGCAGACAAGATCCGCCCCCGGGAGCTGGACGAGATGGTGGGGCAGCAGCACATCATCGGGGAAAACGGCGTGCTGCGCCGGATCCTGGAAAACGGCAGCGTCCCCAACCTGATCTTTTACGGCCCCTCCGGCACGGGCAAGACCACGCTGGCCCAGATCATCGCCGGAAAGACCCACCGGCAGCTGGTCAAGCTCAATGCTACCACCGCCTCCACGGCGGATATCCGGGCGGTTACCGGTCAGCTGGATACGCTGCTGGCCCCGGAGGGCGTCCTGCTCTATCTGGACGAGATCCAGTATTTTAATAAAAAGCAGCAGCAGAGCCTGCTGGAGTTTATCGAAAACGGCAAGATCACCCTGATCGCCTCCACCACGGAGAACCCCTATTTTTATGTTTACAACGCCATTCTCAGCCGCAGCACCATCTTTGAATTCAAGCCCATCCAGATCGCAGACACAGAAAAGGCCGTGGAGCGGGCCTTCCGCCTCTGGGGGCAGGAGCAGGGAAGAACGGTGGAGACGGAGCCGGGCGTGGTGACTTATCTTTCCGAGGCCTGCGGCGGCGATATTCGCAAGGCTGTCAACGCAGTAGAGCTTTTGTGCGCTGCCGGCGGAAAGGAGGGCCCCGTAAAGGCCACGCTGGCCGACGCCAGGGCCATCGCTCAGAAATCCGCAAATCGCTATGACCGGGAGGGCGACGCCCATTTCGATCTGGTCTCTGCCCTGATGAAGTCCATGCGCGGCTCCGATCCGGATGCGGCCGTACATTATCTGGCCCGGCTGCTGGAGGCAGGGGATCTCATTGGCGCCTGCCGGCGGATCCTTTGCTCCGCCAGCGAGGATATCGGCCTGGCTTATCCCATGGCTGTGCCCATCATCAAGGCCTGCGTAGACAGCGCGCTGCAGCTGGGGCTGCCGGAGGCGCAGCTTCCTCTGAGCGAGGCGGTGATCCTGCTTTCCACCTGGCCCAAGTCCAACAGTGCCTACCAGGCGATCGCCCGTGCCCGGGCGGATGTGCAGGCGGGCAAGGCCCGCACCGTACCCCGGGAGCTGCAGAATGTCCATGCGGACGGCACCGGCTTCGAACGGGAGCAGGGCTATCGCTATCCCCATGATTATTCGGGCCATTGGGTGCGGCAGCAATACCTGCCCGATGAACTGAAAAACGCCCATTATTATGAATACGGCGACAATAAGACGGAGCAGCAGGCCAAGGCCTACTGGGATCAGATCAAGGGAAGAAAGTGAGGTCCCCCCATGGAATATACAGCCATCGAGCCCGCGGTCCGGGCCTTTTTGGAGGAAGCAGAGGGCATCGCCGTGCTTTCGCCGAAGGAACAGGCCGCGCTCTGCGCCCGCCGGACGCAGGGCGACCGGGCGGCAGGGGAAGCCCTGCTGCGGGCGCAGTATCCCATGCTGGGCAACCTGATCCAGCACCTGCCCCGGGATCTCCGAACGCCGGAGCTGACGGAGCGGCTTCTGGCGCGGCTGCGGGAGATCACGGAGACCTTTGACTTTTGCACGGACGAGGGCTTTGGCCGTGTGTTCAGCCGGGAGATGCGGGCCGTTGTGGGAGAATGGATGCGAGAGACCGGAAAATAGCAAAAAAGCTGCCAAGGGGCAGCTTTTTGCATATTCGGAGGGTCAGATCTGAGGCTTTGCAGGTCTGCGGCCCCGCAGGACCAAAAACAGCACCAGCGCTGTTACCAGAACGGCGGGCAGGATATAGATCAGAAGGCTGGTGGAAGCATCGTTCAGAGCGATCAGCTCCACCTCCTTGACGGAGGAGAGGCCCTCCGGCAGCTCCAGACCGCTGTCCAGCGTCAGCGTGCCTACCACATCGCCCTTTTTCACCCGGGCGCCCAGGGAAAGGCTCAGCTGTGGCTCCAGAGCCTGCGGCGAGAGCGCGCCAATGGGCTGTGCCACGCCGATCTGCACATTGTCCTTCAGGCTGCCCTTGGTGGCTGCGCTGGCGATGGGGAAGCCCGGCGTATAGCTGGTGGGATAAAACTGCAGAGCATAGTTCATCAGCGTGATGGTATCCAAAAAATGCCCGGAAAGGGAACGGTCGCCCCGAGGCACATCATGACAGTGCATGACCACGCTGTAAAAGACCCGGCCGTCCTTTTCCACGCAGCAGGCCAGGTTGCTGCCTGCCGCCTGAATATAGCCCGTCTTGATGCCGACCACAGATTCGGTAAAATCCGCCATATAAGCGCTTTCCGACCGGGGATCCATCACCCGGTTGGTGGTGCGGTAGCGCCGGGGCGCCGTCCGCATATTGGAGATGGGCAGCGCGCCGGAGGTGGAGCCGACGATCTCTCGGAACAGCGGAAAGCCCATGGCGTAGCGGCAGAGGGTGATCATATCCCGGCAGGTGATGCGGCTCAGCTCGGAAAGCCCATGGGGATCCTCGTAATGAGTCTTTTCCATGCCCAGAGCGGCGGCCTTTTCGTTCATCATGGTGATAAAATCGGGAATATTGCCTGCCACATAGCAGGCCAGCGTGGTGGCGGCCTCGTTGCCGGAGGTGATCAGCAGGTAGTTCATCAGCTCCCGCACGGTGATCTCCTCCCCGGCCAGCAGGTGGACCTCGTCCATCCAGTAGCAGTATTGGGCGGAGACGGCCTCCTCCGGCACCACCATGGTGCCGGAAAGCTCCGGATCATATTCCAGCACCAGCACGGCGGTCATCACCTTGGTCATGCTGGCGGGGGCATTTTTCCGGTCAATGTTTTTGGCGAAAAGGATGGTGTCGGTGGTCTCCTCATAGACCATGGCCATGACGGCGTTGGTGATCTCCGGCGCATCCGGCAGGATAGGCGCGCTCTCTGCGGCAGACAGAAGACTGCCGCACAGCAGAAGGGCGCAAAGCAGAAGGGAAAGAAAGCGCTTTTTCATTTCGATATCCTCACAGTTCTTTGCAATTACATCAGCGGTGCCAATACCTTGGCCAGCATTCCCAAGAGCCGCCAAAGCGGGCCGGGGTGGGCGGCCTCCTGGCGGGTGACAAGCTGAGACTGAGCCAGCGTTTCCTGAAAGTCCTTCTCCAGCCGGGCCGCGCAGGGCCCGCCGCACAGATAAGCGCCGCATTCAAAATGGTGATAGAGACTGCGGTAATCCAGATTGACCGTGCCCACCGTGCCCCGCAGGCCGTCGCTGACGAAGACCTTGGCGTGAAGAAAGCCTGGGGTATATTCATAGATCCGGACGCCGGCCTCCATCAGCGGAAGAAAATGGGTCTTGGCCAGCGCAAAGGGAATCTTTTTGTCCGGGAT
Organism: uncultured Eubacteriales bacterium; assembly: GCA_900555855.1. Classification (GTDB taxonomy): domain Bacteria; phylum Bacillota; class Clostridia; order Oscillospirales; family Butyricicoccaceae; genus UBA4644. The sequence goes on from USML01000015.1 coordinate 10,188, forward strand.
ATGGGGCAGGATCAGCGTTACTTCCACGCCCCGGCGGGCGGCAAAGCGCAGCGCGGCCTCCAGCTCACTGTCCAGGATCAGGTAGGGCGTCATGATGTGGACATAGTCCCGGGCCTGGTTCAGAATGTGTGTATAGACCCATTCGCCCACGGGCTCGCCGTCCAGTGGATGGTCGCCGTAGGGAATCACATAGCCGCCGTCGCCCTCCGGCAGAGCCGCAGGCATCTCCAGCCACGGCCCGAAGGAAAAGTCCCGCCGGTCCATCTGCCACATCTGCAGAAACAACAGAGTGAAGGTTCGGGCGGCGTCGCCCTCCAGACGGATGGCCGTGTCCTTCCAGCGACCGAAGGGATGGGTGGCGTTGATGTATTCATCTGCCAGATTGATGCCGCCGGTATAGGCGATGCAACCGTCAATGACGGCGATCTTCCGGTGGTCCCGGTAATTATAGTGCGTGGAAAGAAAGGGCTTGATGGGGGCAAACACCCGGCACTGGAGCCCCAGATCCTTCAGGTGGTTGCAGTAATCCCGGGAGACCTTGAAAAATTCGCAGGTGCCGTCGTAAAGAAACCGCACATCCACGCCCTCGTCCACCTTCCGGGTCAAAACATCCAGGATCTGGCTCCACATGGTCCCTTCCTCAATGATAAAGTATTCCAGAAAGATGGAGCGCTTTGCCTGCTCCAGATCCTGCAGGAAGGCGGCGAAAAAGGCTTCGCCGGAGGGGTAATAGGTGGAGCGGGTGCGGCTGTAGACCGGGAAGCCGCCGGCAGAGGAAAGGTAATGGACCAGGCCTGCTTCCTCCGGATGCTGCCGGCAGAGGGCCTCCTCCGCGCCGGTGGAGGGAAGAACGCCTTCGGATAGCTCCTTGACCTGCGCCAGCCTGCGGCGCAGAGCCCGGTGGCCGATGTCCAGCTGGGTATAGGCATAAAAGGCGGCGGCAGGCAGCGGCGCCACCAGCAGAAAGACCAGCCAGGTGATGGTGTAGGTAGGCTCGGCGTGGCGGTTCACCAGATAGATGGCCATCACCGCCGTCAGCAGCGTGACGATGCCGTAGTAATGGGCGGCGTAGCGGGCGAAGCGCATGGAAAGCGACACCAGCAGGCCGGCCTGCAGCAGCACCAGCAGCAGGATCACGCCCATCCGGCTGAACACCAGATGCAGAAGCCCTCGTTTGCTCCTGCGCAGCAGGGGAGAGGAGGATTTGGAAGACATAAGACTCCTTTCCGGCGGCTCAGAGAAGCTCCGCCAGGTTGATGATGGGAATATTCCGCAGGGCGGCCTGCCGGACGGTATAGGCCGTGCCGCCGGTGGAGCGGGTGAGATAACAGATGCAACCGTCGGCCGATTCCGCCAGCACCCGGTCCCGGGTGAGAAAACAGCCGCTGTAATAATGGCCGGCGGTGTAGCGCACAAGATCGGCTCGGGCCAGAAGGGCCTCGTAGCGAAGCCGGTCCCGGTGGGGGTAGCGGGCCGCCTGCGCCGTATAGGGCAGGATCATCCAGAGCCGCAGCCGGGGATCCTCCGCCTTCAGCTCCAAAACGGTCTCCGCCGCCAGCAGGTCAAAGCCCATGGCGCCGCCGCTGAGAAAATCGGTATAGCCCTCCTCGGCAGCCAGCAGCAGCTGCCGCCGCAGAAGCTCCCGCAGGGGTCCCGGGTCTGCCGGAAGCGTCCGGTGCCCGGTGAAAATACAGAGCTTGCCCAGAAAACGCCCTCCTCTCACGGATATCAGGGCTATTATAACATATTTTTTCCGGCGCTTCAACGGCCGCGGCCGCAAGAAAAATAAAAAGAAAACGGGAAGAAGCGGCGAAAAGGGTTGACAGCGGCCTGCAAAATCCTTTATAATACATGGTGCGTTATCGTCACCGGCATGCGCTTGAAGGGGTTCGAGCCCGTGCCGGTGTCAATAACAGCTTGAATCAGGAGGTGTGGAACATGCTTCGTACCTATCAGCCCAAAAAGCGTCAGCGCCAGAAGGAGCACGGCTTCATGAAGCGCATGAGAACCCGCAATGGCCGCAAGGTTCTGGCTCGCCGTCGTGCGAAAGGCAGAGCGCGTCTGTCTGCTTAAGCTTTCCAGCATACAGGAATTAAGACCGCAGAGCCTGCGGTCTTATATTTTAACACACTGTGGATGATCGGGGAAAGCAACCATGAAAAAGACCCTTCCCATCAAGGAAAACCATGTGTTCCGCAGCCTTTATGCCAAGGGAAAGTCGGCGGCGCGGAAGGGCATGGTGCTCTATGTGCGCAGGCACAGGAGCCCGGCGGTGAACCACTTGGGGATCACCGTTTCTGTAAAATTGGGCTGCGCCGTGGTGCGAAACAGGATCCGGCGCAGGCTCCGGGAGGTCTATCGGCTCAACGAGACTCGCCTGAAAGGCGGATTTGACATCGTCATCGTGGGCCGGCGGGCGGCGGAGGAGATGCCCTTTGATCAGCTCCAGACCGATTTCCTGCGGCTCTGCAAGCAGCTTGGCCTGCTGGAGGAGCAGGAGGATGCGTAAGCTGCTGATCTGGTGTATCCGGTTTTATCAGAAGAATTTATCGGCCCGAAAGGGCGGCCCCACCTGCAGATTCCACCCAACCTGTTCGGAATATGCACTGGAGGCCATTCAGCGCCATGGCGCCCTTTGCGGCGGTGCGCTGGCTCTCTGGCGGATCCTGCGGTGCAATCCGCTCTGCAAGGGCGGGTTTGACCCGGTGCCGGAGAAGCTTACATTTTTTCACAAAAACAAAAAGGAGAACGGTACATGAATTTTCTCTATACGATCTTCTCCACCCCCTTCGGCTATGTGATGCGGCTGATCTATCAGGTCGTGGGCAGCTATGGCTGGTCCATCTTCCTGTTCGCGCTGCTGGTGAAGATCCTGATGCTGCCGCTGGGCTTCAAGCAGAAGCGCTCCATGATGGAGGTCCAGCGGATCCAGCCCAAGGTGCAAAAGATCCAGAAAACCTATGCCCGGGATCAGCGGAGGATGCAGGAGGAACTGCAGAACCTCTACGATCAGGAGGGCGTCTCGCCCATGGCGGGCTGCGGCACCTCGCTGATCATTCTGCCGGTCATGTTCGGTCTGTATGGCGTCATCCTGCAGCCGCTGACCTATTTTATGCAGCTGACGGCGGCGCAGATCAGTGAGATCGCCACCCGGCTGGGCGTGGAGATGACCGGCGGCTATGCTCAGATCAATCTGGCCCATCAGATCTATCTCAACTTCGACAAGGTTGCGGATGTTTCCGCAAAGCTGATGCCCGTCAGCTTCACCTTTGGCCCCATCAATTTGGCGGAAGCCGCCAATTTCAAGCAGTTTTCCGTGCAGTGGGTCATCCCCATCCTGGCGGCGCTGTCCTCTCTGGGCCTTTCCTGGCTGACGCAGAAGCTCTCTTCGCAAAACGCCAACCCCCAGGCGCAGGCCAGCAACCGGATGATGATGTTCATGATGCCCCTGATGTCCCTGTGGTTCTGTTTTGCCCTGCCTGCGGGCCTGGGCGTTTACTGGATCTCCAACAATGTGCTGTCTGCCGCGCAGGAGTATTTCCTCACCAAGTGGATGAAGAAAAAGCTCAAAAGCAGCAGCGAGCAAGAATAAAAAGAAGGCGGGAAACAGTTCATGAAGTATATTGAAACAAAAGGCGATACGCTGGACGCCGCCATCGAGAGCGCGCTGCAGCAGCTGGGCCTGGCCCGGGATGAGGTCTCCGTGGAGGTCCTGCAGAAGCCCAAGGCGGGCTTTTTGGGCATCGGCAAGGAGCCGGCCATCGTGCGGGTCTCCTACGAGGACAGCCCCGCCGGCCGTGCCGTGGAGTTTTTGGAGGGTCTGCTGACCCGCTTTGGCACGCCGGCCAACATCGAGACGGAGGAGAATCCTTCAGAAAGGACCATCTGCCTGAATCTGGTGGGCGAAAATATGAACGCCGTCATCGGCCACCATGGCGAAACGCTGGACGCTATCCAGTATCTGACCAACATCGTGACCAACCGCAAGGAAGAGGAGCGGTGGCGGGTCACGGTAGACACCGAGAATTACCGCGCCAAGCGGGAGGAGAGCCTGGTGGCGCTGGCCAACAAGACCGCCCAGAAGGCGCTGAAATACCGCAAGCCCGTGGCGCTGGAGCCCATGAATCCCCATGAGCGCCGCACCATCCACGCGGCCCTGCAGGAGGTGGAGGGCGTCACCACCTATTCCGTGGGCACCGAGCCCAACCGGAAGGTCATCGTGGCGCCGGAGGGCATGGCTCCCGCGCAGGATGCCAGCCGCAGCCAGGGCGGCAAAAAGCCCGCCCCCCGCCGCCATCGCAGCGGCAAGGGCGGCAGAAAGCCCGCGCCGCGGCCGCAGAACGCCGAGCCCCGGCAGGAAAACGACTGATCCGCACAAGAACCGCACAGATCCGAAAGCGGCCCGATCCGGGCCGCTTTTTTGCGCGGAGCCGGCCTGCGCCGCAGCGTTAAAAAGCGCTTTTGCAGAATAACAGATCACAATGGCAAATTCCTGTCAAAGATATTTTCTAACAATCAGAAATTTGCTTGAAATTTTTCGGGGATTCAGGTATAATCAAAATACACATGCTGCAATGGAGGGCGCGTTATGGATGAGATCGATGTTAAGATCCTGAAATGTCTCCGCAATAATGCCCGGGAAAACGCCAGCGTCATCAGCGATAAGGTAAATATGTCGGTTTCCGCCGTGATCGAGCGGATCCGCAAGCTGGAGGCCTCCGGCCTGATCGTGAAGCATACCACCATCCTGAGCTCGTCCAAGGCGGGCAAGGATGTGAACGCCTTCCTTTCCGTCAGCCTGGAGCATCCGAAATATAACGAGCGGTTCCATGCCTTTGTGAAGGAAAACCGGGAGATCCTGGAATGTCATTACATCACCGGCGACTTTGATTTCATGCTCCGCGTGGTGACAGACAACACCCAGAGTCTGGAGCATCTGCTCAATGCGGTGAAGGCGCTGCCCGGCGTTTCCAACACCAGGACCATCCTGATCCTCTCCACCGTGAAGGAAGAGCATTCTGTGGATCCGGATGAGCTGTTGCGATAGGGCAAATTTCACAGAAACTCAGGACAAGTTTAACAAAAACATTGTTTTTGCTTGACAAAACCTGTGCGAAAGAGATATACTGCCCTTATAGCAGAAAAACATTGCGGACCGGAAAGGAGAGACCGTGGCTATTTTGCCGGAAAAAAACGCGATGCGGGAGGAAGAAGCCTTCGCCGCGGAGTATTCCCGTCTGGTCTCCCGTCTGGTGCGGCCCTATTTTCTGCAGGGCGGCGATCAGGACGACCTCTATCAGGAGGGCATGATCGGCCTGCTGAAAGCCATCCGGAGCTATGACCCCGAAAAAAACGACCATTTCGAGGCGTATGCAGCCCTCTGCATCCGCCGTCAGCTCTACGACGCCATCCGCCGTTCCGCCAAGACCTCCCTGCGGGAGGAAGACGCGCTGCGGCAGCTGAGCCTTTCGGCCCGGGAAGCGCCCGATCCGGAGACGCAGCTTTTGGCGAATGAATCGGAAAAAGAGATCAAAGCTGCGCTGCAAGGCCTATTGTCAGATTTTGAAGGATCGGTCCTGTCTCCCTACCTGGAAGGATACTCCGTCCGCGAGATCGCAGAGCGTCTCGGCTGTACAGCAAAATCCGTGGGCAACGCCATCCTGCGGATTCGGCGAAAGCTGGCGCAATATTTATCCCAAGGCGAAAACAGGTGAAAGCCTGTTCGCATATAACACTATCACCGCAACGCGGAAAAGAGAGGTAACTACCATGTACGAAGACAAGACTTTAGTGTGCAAAGAGTGCGGCAAGGAATTCGTTTTCACTGCCGGCGAGCAGGAGTTCTACGCTGAGCGCGGCTTCCAGAACGAGCCCCAGCGCTGCAAGGCCTGCCGTGACGCAAGAAAACAGGCGGCCCGTGGCCCCCGTGAGTACTTCACCGCAACCTGCGCCGCTTGCGGCAAGGAAGCCAAGGTCCCCTTCGAGCCCAAGACGGATCGTCCTGTCTATTGCTCTGAGTGCTTCGCCAAGATGCGCGAGCAGGCCTGATTCCTTTTATAGATCGACCGTGAAGAAACGCCGCACAAGCGGCGTTTCTTTTTGCCCTGTTTCTGAAATTTTTGTTGAAAAGCGGGGCAGGCTATTGTATAATCATGGTGTCAAAAACTAAAACAGGAGGAAACATGCAAATGACCGTTACCAAAGACAGCCTGATCGGCGATATTCTGGATCATGATATCGAGACCGCGCAGTTCTTCTTCGAGATCGGCATGGGCTGCCTTGGCTGCCCCCATTCACGGATGGAGAGCGTTGCCGAGGCCTGCGCCGTCCACGGCACCGATGCCGACGCGCTGGTGAAGAAGATCAACGAGTTCCTGGCCACCAAGCAGTAAGGCGGGAATACGGCAGATCGCTGTGCAAACCAGGGGGCCTGCCCCTGGTTTGCTTTTTATCGTCATAAAAAAGGAGGAGGAGCCGATGGAGCTGACGCCCAGACTGGCGCTGGCGGCGGAATACTGCCGGGGGAGCCGGCGGGTCATTGATGTGGGCTGCGACCATGCCTATCTCTGCATCGCGCTGGTGCGGCAGGGCGTGGAGCTGGCCTGGGCCTCCGATCTGCGGCCCGGCCCGCTGGCGGCCGCCAGAGAGCATATCCGGCAGATGGGGGAGACGGAGCGGATCCGCACGGTGCTCTGCCCCGGGCTGGAGAGCTTTTCGCCGGAGGACGCGGATACGGTGGTGATCTGCGGGATGGGCGGCGAGCTGATGGCATCCATCCTGCAGGCCGCCCCCTGGACGGGAGACGGGCGGCACCGGCTGGTGCTGCAGCCCATGACCCACGGCGAACGGCTGCGCCGCTTTCTGGCGGAAAACGGCTATACCGTGGAGCGGGAGGGCCTTGCCCGGGAGGGCGGACGGCTTTACACGCTGCTGCAGGCAAGGGGCGGCGAACCGCCGATGGGAGAAAACAATGCTTATCTCTTTACCGATCTGCTGGCGCAGGACCCGCTGTTTCCCGCCTTTTTGGAAAAGGAACGGGAAAAATGGCAGCGGGCCGCGGCGGGAAAGCGGCAGGCGGGGCTCCCCACCCGGGAGGAGGACGCGATCTTGAAACGACTGGAGGAATGGAGCCATGGCGCTTGATACCCTGATCATTGCGGGGCTGGCCGCCGAGCTGGACCGCCGTCTGGCGGGGGCGCGGGTGGATAAGGTCACCATGCCCCGGCGGGACCGCATCGTCCTGCATCTGCGGGCGGCGGAGGGCAATGTGCGGCTGCTTTTGTGCGCCGGAAACGCCGCCAGAGTCCACCTGACCCAGGAAAAATTTGATAATCCGGAGACGCCGCCCATGCTCTGTATGCTGCTGCGCAAGCAGATGGCCGGCGGCCGGATCCTCAGCGTGACCCAGCCGGAGCACGAGCGTCTGCTGGAGCTGCGCTTTACAGCGCTGGACGAGCTGGGCGTAGCGGCGGAAAAGCGGCTGATCTGCGAGATGATGGGCCGGATGACCAATCTGATCCTGGTTGGGCCGGGAGACATCATCATTGCCTGCACCCACGCCGCAAGCTACGAGACCTCGGAGCGGGCGGTGCAGCCCGGCCTGCGCTATCGCCTGCCGCTGCGGCAGGATAAGCCCTCTCTTTGGAGCCTTTCCGCGGGGCAGCTGACAGAGCTTTGCCGGGCCTGCCGGGAGGATCCCGTAACCCTTTGTGAGCGCATTGGCGGGCTTTCGCCCCGCATCGCCAGGGAGATGATCCTCCGGGGCGGCTCGCCGGAGGGAACGGCGGCAGAGCTGCTGGCCCTGCAAACGGCGGAGCCGGAGCCCTGGCTGCTGGAAAAAAGCGACGGCAGCAGGGAGGTCGCTGCACTGGAAATTCGACAGGATCCCAATACAAAGTGTATAAAATGTGATTCTTTTTCCGCAATGTTGGATGATTTTTATCGGGAACAGACGAAAAAGGAGGATCTGCGGGCGCTGAACGGCAGCATTGTCAAGACCATGACCACCCGGCGCAACCGGCTGCAGCGCAAGCTGGCGGGGCAGAAGCAGGAGCTTTTGCAGGCGGAGGAACGGGAAGCCCTCAAGCGCACCGCCGATCTGATCACCGCCAATCTCTATGCCATCCGTCCGGGCATGAAAAGCGTGGAGCTGACGGATTATTTCGACCCTGCCCTGCCGCAGGTGCGGGTGGAGCTGGATCCCCAGCTTTCGCCCCAGGAAAACGCCCAGCGGCTCTTTTCCAAATACACCCGCCTGAAGCGGGCGGAGGAAGCCCTGCGCCGGCAGATCGCCTTGGGACAGGAGGAGCTGGAATATGTGGAGGCGGTGCTTTACACCCTGTCCTCCGCCGGCGATGCCGCCCAGATCCGGGAGATCCGGGAGGAGCTGATGCAGGCGGGCTATCTGCGTCCCACGGAAAAGGGCCGGCGCAAGCCAAAGCCCGCCCTCTTCCATCCCCGGGCGTTTACTGTAGATGGCGGGCTGACCGTCCTTTGTGGCCGCAGCAATCGGGAAAACGATGAGCTGACCCATCGGCGCGCCGCCAAAACGGATCTTTGGTTCCATGCCCGCAATGTGCCCGGCAGCCATGTGGTCCTGCTGACCCAAGGGCAGCAGCCATCGAAGCTGGCGCTGGAGCAGGCGGCGGGCATCGCGGCTTATTACAGCAGCGTTGCTGGCCAGCCTCGGGTCGCGGTGGACTATACCCAGGTCCGCCGGGTGAAAAAGCCCCAGGGCGCCCGGCCCGGCATGGTGAACTATTTTGAATTTCAAACCATTCTGGCCGCTCCGGCGCTGCCGGAGGAGAAATAACTGCTTTTTTTGGAATCTTTTGCCCCCTTCTCTCACACAATACAGGAGAAGGGGGCGAGCTTTTTGAGATCAAAACAACAAGGTTGGCCGCTGGCGCTGAGCCTGCTGATCGTCTTTGCCGTGGGCGGGCTCTCCTATCTGCTGACGGGGAAGGCGGCCATGGACCGCTATGCCGCCCTGCCCAAGCCGCCGCTCTCGCCGCCGGGCTGGCTTTTTCCGGTGGTGTGGACGGTGCTGTATGGGCTGATGGGCGTTTCCGCCTGGCTGGTCTGGAAAAAGGCCGGCTGGAGCCGGGCGCTGGAGCCTTACGGCCTGCAGCTTCTGCTGAACGCCGCCTGGTCGCCGGTGTTTTTCCGGCTGGAGCTTGCCTGGGCGGCCTTTGCCATTTTGGTGGCGCTGGAAGCCGTCATCCTCTGGATGATCGCGGCCTTCCGCCGGGTGGACCGGCGGGCGGGGGACCTGCAGATCCCCTACGCCCTGTGGGTGGCCTTTGCGGGCTATCTCAATGCCGCCGGGGCGCTGCTGCGAAAATAGGGCTTGCAGGCTGCGGGAAACTGTGGTAGAATGAAACCAAACGCAGAGAAAGAGGTGCGGCAATGCACGACTAAAGACACGGAATGAATGGTAAACCGGCCAGAGCTCACAGGGTGGGCTTTGTTTCGTTGCCGTCCATTCGGTGGCTGAAGAAGGTCGTGTTTGCCGTTTTGTGTTTTTCGTGCCAAAATGGGCTTTTTGCGCGCTTTTCAGCTTCCGTCCGGAGGGCAACGCCGGGACGGAAGCTTTTTTGTTTGAAAAAGGAGGCGCTGCATTGGAAATACAAAATCTCAGCCTTTGGCTGAAGCAGGACGGCCGGCCCCTGCTGGAGCATTTCTCCATGTCTCTGCTGCCGGGGGACAAGGCGGTCATCATCGGCGAGGAGGGCAACGGCAAGTCCACGCTGCTGAAATATCTTTACGATCCCGCCCTGACGGCGGAGTATTGCCATGGCGAGGGCCGGGTGATCTGCCGGGGAAGACCGGCCTACCTGCCCCAGACGCTGCCGGCATTCCTTTGGGAGACGCCGGTGTGCGAGCTGGTGCCGGCGGAGGGCCTTTATGCCCATCCCCAGCTGCCGGAGGAGCTGGGCCTTTGCTGGGAGCTGTTGCTTTCCCGGCGGCCCATGGGGACGCTTTCCGGCGGGGAAAAGGTCAAGGTGCAGCTGGCCGGGCTGCTCTGCGCAGAGCCGGATCTTCTGCTGCTGGATGAGCCGACCAACGATCTGGATATCGAAACGCTGGAATGGCTGGAGGGCTTTTTGCAGCGGACGCGGCTGCCGGTGCTTTACATCTCCCACGACGAGACGCTGATCCGCCGGACGGCCACCCGCATCGTCCATCTGGAGCAGCTGATCCGCAAGAGCCGCTGCCGGGCTACGGTGACCCGGGCGGGCTATGACGACTATCTGGCCTTCCGCCGCGGCAGCTTTGCGCATCAGGCGCAGGTGGCCCAAAAGCAGCGGGACGATTACGACCGCCAGCTGGAGCGCTGGCGGCAGATCTACCAGAAGGTGGAGCAGGCCCAGGGCGCTATTTCCCGGCAGGACCCCAGCGGCGGACGGCTGCTGAAAAAGAAGATGCATTCGGTCCTCTCCATGGAACGGCGCTTTGCGCGGGAAAAAGAGGCGTTTCTGGATTTCCCGGAGGAGGAAGAGGCCATCGTGGCCCGCTTCGATCCGGCGGTCCGGCTTCCGGCGGGCAAGCTGACGGTGGATTTTTCCCTGCCGGAGCTGCGGCGGGGCGACCGGGTGCTGGCACGGGACATCCTGCTGCAGGTCAAGGGCGGCGGACACATCGGCATCACAGGAAAAAACGGCGCAGGCAAGTCCACCCTGCTGGCGGCGCTGCGGCAGTCGCTTCTGACCCGGCGGGACATCACGCTGGGCTATATGCCGCAAAATTACAGCGAGGTCCTGCCGGATGGATGCTCTGCCACGGAGTATCTTGCGCCAATGGGTGATAAGGAGAGCATCACGCAGGCGCGGACGCGGCTGGGCAGTCTGCGCTTTACCCATGAGGAGATGACCTGCCCCCTCTCGGCCTTGTCCGGCGGACAGCGGGCCAAGGTCCTGCTGCTGGATATGGTGCTGCGGCGGGCAGATGTTCTGCTGCTGGATGAGCCCACCCGCAATTTCAGTCCCCTTTCCGGCCCGGTGGTGCGCGGCGCACTGGCGGAGTTCGGCGGCGCCATCGTCAGTGTCTCTCATGACCGGAGCTATCTGGAGGAGGTCTGCCAGCAGGTGTATGCGCTCACGGAGACCGGCCTGATCCGGCAAACATGAAGCAGGCGCGGAGGAACACCCTCCGCGCCTTCAGCGCATCAGCAGCCGCACCGCCACGCCGGACATGAGAAAGGCCGCCAGATCGGCGCAGAGCGCCGCGGGCAGGGTGTAGCGGGTGTTTTTCAGGCCGAGACAGGCGGAATAGACGGCGATGGTATAGAAGCTGGTCTCGCTGCTGCCCAGCATGACGGCGGCGATCCGTCCGGCCGTGCTGTCCGGCCCGGTTTGGGCGATGACGGATGCGCCCACCGACAGCGCCCCGCTGCCGGAAAAGGGCCGCAGCAGCGCCAGCGGCAGACATTCCTCCGGAATGCCCAGCGGCCGCAGAATGGGGGCCAGCGCATGGGAAAACAGGGCGATGGCGCCGCTCTCCCGGAGCATGCTGATGGCCACCAGCATGGTAAGCACCGCGGGAAAGATCTGGACGCACACCCGCAGGCCGGAGCGCATACCGCAGATCAGCGCGTCGTAGAGATCCACGCCCCGGCAAAGCCCATAGATCAGCGTGAAGGCCACGATCAGCGGCACGATATAGTCCGTCATGGGCAGAGCCTCCGCAGCAGGCGTGCCGCCAGGATGCCCACCGTCACAGAAACGGCGCTGGCCAGCCAGACGGCGGGCAGGATATCGTAAGGGGAGGCGCAGCCGTTGGCCGCCCGCACCGCCGCTACGGAGGTGGGCAGCAGCTGGATAGAGGCCGTGTTGATGACGATCAGCAGAAAGACCCGGTGGCAGGTCTCGCCCCGGCTCTCCGCCAGCGTATGCAGCCGCCGGGCGGCCCGGAGTCCTGCCGGCGTTGCGGCGGAGCCAAGGCCCAGAAGATTTGCGGCCATATTCTGGGAGATGGCGGCCCGGGCCTCCTCGTCTTTCCCGTCGGGGCCGAAGAGCCGGGAGATCAGCGGCTGCAGCAGCCGGGCGATCCCCTTGGAAAGGCCGCTGCGGTCCATGACCTCCATCAGCCCGCTCCAGAAGCAGAGCGTCCCGCCGATGGACAGCATCAGCTGCACCGCCTGTCCCGCGCCGGTGATGCTGGCTTGGGAGACCTCCGGCATACGCCCCAGCAGCACCCCGAAAACAAACGCCGCCGTCAGCAGCAGCACCAACACCCGCGACATCAACATACCTAAAAACCTCCCGAAGATTTCTGACAGAATCCACATAAACCGGGGTAAAAAACAGGCAAGAATTGTCAGGCTTTGCGGTTGACAGTTCCTGTAAAAACAGGCAGAATAAAAGCACTACGAGTTTGAAGGAGCATTGCTATGAAATCCACTGGCATCGTCAGACATATTGATAATCTTGGCCGCATCACCCTGCCCATCGAGCTGCGTAAGAGCCTGGATATGGCTTGCGGCGATCCCCTGGAGATCTATACGGAGGGCAATTCCGTGGTGCTGCGCAAGCACGAATCCAGCTGCGTTTTCTGCGGCAGCAGCAAGAAGGTCACGCTGTTTAAGGACAAGTGCATCTGCGACAACTGCAGAAGAGAGCTCTCTCTGTAACCGAAGACTGCGCCGGAGGGCGTTCCCCGCAAAGCTGGTTTTGCGGGGCTTCTTTTTTTCTTCCGGAAGCGCCGGAAGGGCAGCGCAGGCGACGGGCCGCGGCTGCTTTCTCTTCAAGCAATGCGCCGGCAAGGAAAAATATGCGGCGCAGACGGAAAATTCATGGTTTTGTTCTTTACTTTTTCCGGCGTCTTGGGTATGATAAAAGGACAACAAACGCTCCGCGGCGGCAAAGGAGAGACGGATATGAAGAAGGAAAAGGTCAAGGACTATACAGAGCATCTGATCGGCGCGGTGAACAAGAGCACCGGCCAGAAGATCAAGGAATTTTTCTTTGGCAGCGGCAAGACCACCAACTGTTACCGCGCCCGGCACCGGACGGATAATATCCGGCTGCTCTGGATGGAGGCCGCCCGCTGGGGCACGGTCTATTGCTATCCCTGCGCCCTGGAGACGGAGGACGAGATCCTGGTCTTTGAGACGGGCGCCGCCCTGGACTGCAAGGAAAACAACGCCCGGCTGGTGAAAAAATGGACCGGGCTGGTCAATCAGGAAAATATCGTCACCGACTACGAGGTGGAGGAGCTGAAGAAGGACGACTTCTACGATCTCTTCAAGCAGTACCGGAAGGACGATCTGGATCGGGCCATCGCCCGGGCCGAGCGGGAAAACGGCATCGTCCGTGAGGAAAATCCGGCGCCGGAGGAGCCGGAGGCCCTGGCCGAGGAGGCCCAGCGGGAAGACGGCAGCCAGGAAGAAAACTGAAAAAACAGGCCCTGACCGGGAGCCCGGTCAGGGCTTTTTCATGAGGATCTGGATGCTTACAGGCCAAAGCCGCCGTCCACGCCCAGCGTCTGGCCGGTGATGAAGGCGGCCTGCTCCGAGCAGAGGAACAAAACGGCCTCCGCCACATCCTCCGGGCGGCCGATGCGGCCCAGGGGCGTTTCCTCCGCCAGCGCCGCCATGGTGTCCCCGTCGAAGCAGGCGCACATGGGCGTGTCGATAACGCCGGGGGCCACGCAGTTCACCCGCACGCCCGCCGGCCCCACCTCCTTGGCCAGCGCGCGGCTGAGCCCGATGACGCCCGCCTTGGCGGCGGAATAATGCACCTCGCAGGAAGCGCCGCAGACGCCCCAGACGGAGGAAAGATTCACGATGGCGCCTGCGCCCCGGCGGAGCATCCCGGGCAGGACCGCCCGGTCAAAGGCAAACACGCCGCCCAGATCCGCGTCCAGCATTCGTCGCCAGTCTTCGTCGGTAAGGTCGGTAAAAAGCTTCTGCTGGGCAACGCCGGCGCAGCAGACCAGCGCGTCGATGCGCCCGAAGCGGGCCAGCACAGCGTCCACACAGGCGTTTACCTGCGCGGGACAGGCCGCGTCGGCGGAAAACACCTCCGCGTCGCAGCCCATGGCCCGCAGCGCGTCCCGGAGGGCCCGGGCAGAGGTCTCGTTTTTGCCGAAATGCAGCGCGGTCTGCCAGCCGTCTTTGGCAAAGGCCCGGGCGCAGGCGCTGCCGATGCCGCCGGAAGCGCCGGTGATGAGGACGGTCTTTCCCATATTATGCAAAGGCTCCTTTTTTGAAATATCGCAGCTTTTATCCATAGTTTAGCACAGAACCGAAGGATTGTATAGAAAAATGGCATAATTTCCTCCCGCGGCGGAAATACTGAGGGAAAACCCGCGTGACAGGAGGTGTTTTCGTGAACAAATTCGCATTGGCGCTGACCATCATCGGCGGCATCAACTGGGGGCTGATCGGCCTGTTCCGGTTCGATCTGGTGGCCTGGATCTTCGGCGGCAGCACAACCATCGGTAGCCGGATCGTTTACGGTCTGGTAGGTCTGGCGGCGCTGTGGTGCATCGGCCTGCTGTTCCGTCCCCGGGAAGAGGGCATCGCATAAATCGGAGAAGGATCCGGAAAAGGCTCCGCGGGCAGTTGTCCGCGGACTTTTTTTATGATATACTGAACCAAGACAGCCGGGCAAAAGCCCGGCAAGGGAAAAAGGATGAACGGTCAATGAAAACCATCAGCGGCAAGGCGTTTGCCAAGCTCAATCTGTATCTCAGCGTGGAGGGCCTTCGGCCGGACGGCTACCACGAGCTGGAGACGGTCTTTCAGGCGGTAGACCTGTGCGATCTGGTGGCCATTACGGTCCACCGTCAGGGCGGCATCTCCCTCCGGTGCAGCCTGCCCTATCTGCCCACCGACGGGCGCAATCTGGCCGTAAAGGCGGCGGAGCTTTTTTTTGAGCTTTCCGGCGTGCAGAATCCGGGGCTGAACATCAACATCAAGAAAAATATCCCCGTGGGGGCGGGCATGGCGGGCGGCAGCACCGACGCCGCCTGTGTGCTCCGCCTGCTGAACCGGGCCTTCGGTATGCCGCTGGGCGAAAAAGCCCTGCATCGCGGCGCCCAGAGCCTGGGGGCAGATGTGCCCTTCTGCCTGATGGGCGGGACGGCGCTGGCCGGCGGCACAGGAGAAAAGCTTCGCCCCATTCAAACACCCAAGGATCTTTGGTTCGCCATTGGTAAGCCGGCCTTTTCCGTCTCCACCCGGGCGGCCTTCCAGCTGTTTGACCAGGGCGGCTGGGGCCCCGGCCCGGGCAGCGGCCCGCTGCGTCAGGCCATGGAGGCGGGTGACGCGGCAGAGACGGGGCGGCTGCTTTACAATTCGCTGGAGCTGCCGGTGGCGCGGCAGTTTCCCCGCATCGCCGCCCTGCGGCAGCAGCTTTTGGACCAGGGGGCCCTGGGAGCACGGATGACGGGCAGCGGATCTGCCGTGTTTGGCCTGTTTTCCGCCCGGGAGCCGGCAGAGCAGGC
>USML01000016.1 GCA_900555855.1 uncultured Eubacteriales bacterium
CGAACGGTGCCTGCTGGTGCTGGATCCGGGGATCTACCCGGGCAAATATAAGGCGGTCCACCGGGCCGGGGCCGTCACGGTCTTCGGCGACGCCCTGCTCTGCAGCCCCGAAACGCTGGCGCAGGACTGCGCAGCAAGATCGCCTAGGTATTATATCTTCCGGAGGGGATAAAAAACGCCGCCCGAAAGGGCGGCGGGGATGGCGAAAATTGCTCCCCGCAAAACAGGTTTTGCGGGGAGCACGATTCGTTCCATAGATTTCCGGCACAAGTGAATTGCCGGAAGTCGGACGGCTGCACTCGCCGCCGGGGCGAGAGCAGAAGCAAAGAGCCGCGGGAAATCAACTACAAAAGGAGGAGGAGAGCATTATGTATTTACCGGCGCTTTCGAACATGGAGCAAAGGCGGCAGCAGCAGATCATTACCTTTGGGGGGATCAACTACGGGCAGAACACCCAGGAGGGGCAGCTGGCGGACTGCAGGAACCTGACGGCGGAGCATTTTCCCTGTCTGCACCCAAGAGCAGGGCGGAAGACCGCCGTTTCGGGCCTGACCGCGCCGGAACAGATCTTCGCAGCGGAGGGCAACCTCTACATCGTGGACAACGGGGCGCTGAAGCTGGGAGACAGCACGCTGCTGACCCTGACGCCGGGGAAAAAGCAGCTGGCGGCCATCAATTCAAAGCTGGTGATTTTTCCGGATAAGAAGTGGTATGACATGAAGACCGGGGAAGCAGGGACGCTCTTTGCCAGCTACAACGCGCCGGCAGGCAGCATCTCCTTCGGCGAGGACGGCAAGACCGTCACGGCGCACCTGGGCAGCTACCGGGTGGAAAAAACCGGCACGGGGACGCTGGGCATCCGGGAGGCGCACTATGAAACGGACGAGGACGGCGAGCAGGACTATATCGGGGAAAGGGGCACGCTGGAGGGCAGCGATACCTTTACCGTGGCGGACAGCTATACGCTGAACGCGGAGACCGGGGCGCTGACCTTTGCCAACGAGCGCAGCGTGATCCTGGCGCAGGTGAATAACGACAACGATATCACAAAGAAGAATATTCAGGCGGGGACCCTCTTCCGGAAGGCGGAGCGGCCCAAATGGACCGGCGGGGAATACACGCCGGAGACGCTTTTTGCCCAGCTGCCGGCGGGGCAATATGCGGTGGTGACGGAATGCAATACCTATCAAAACCGCCCGATAACGCCGCCGGGAGGCACGCCGAAGCCAAGCCCGAAGCCTTACTTTGGCATCCGGTATGACCTGTACGCCGTAAACGGACAAAGCTATGGAGACAGCGGCGGCTGGGAGGCCATGGGCTTCCGGGCGGGAGACACCATCCGCATCCGCGGCTGCACCACCTTCCCGGAGAACAACGGTACCCACACCATCCGGGAGATCCGGCAGAGCGGAGAGACCTATACGCTGGTTTTTTCCGACGGGGCCTTTTCCAAACACGGCACGGAAGCAGGCGCGGTGAGCTTTGAACGGTATATCCCGGAGCTGGAGGTGCTCTGCGAGAGCCAGAACCGGCTCTGGGGCGCGGCGGGCGGCACGGTTTATGCCTCCGCTTTGGGGGATCCCTGCAACTGGGAGACTTTTGACGGGCTTTCCACGGATTCCTATGCCCTGGCCGTGGCGGGGGGCGAGCCCTTTACCGCCTGCTGCGGCTACGGCAGCGGGGTTTTGTTCTTCAAGGAGGATATGGTTTATAAGATCCTGGGGGGCTATCCGGCGGAATATACCCTGTATTCCTACCACTACCCGGGCGTGCAGCTGGGCTCGGCAGAGAGCCTGATAAACATCAACGAGGTGCTCTACTACAAGGGCGCGGCGGGGGTCTGGCGGTATGCGGGGGCGGCGCCGGAGCTTGTTTCCGGGGCGTTTGGCCTGCGGCAGTATACCAACGCCTGGGCCGGGCGCTGCGGACAGCGGTATTACCTCTCCATGAAGGGGAAGGACGGAGGCTACGGCGTTTGGGTCTATGACACACTGCGGGGCTTCTGGCTGCAGGAGGACGAGCGGAACGCGGGCTTCGCCTGGAGCAACGGGCGGTTCTACCTGCTGGACCGGGGGGCGAAAAAGGTCTATCTCACGGGGCAGGACAACAGCGAGGAGACCAGGGTGCCCTGGAGCGCGGAGCTCTGCGCCATGGACGAGGTGGTCCACAACCGGAAGAGCTATTCCCGGCTGCTGCTGCGGGCGGACTTTGAGGCGGGGAGCTGGCTCAAGGCGGAGATCTCCATAGACGGCGGGCCCTGGCAGACCGCAGGGCAATGGAGCGCGGGACACGGGCAGACGAGGGTGATCCCGCTGCTGCCCCGGCGGTGCGACCGGTTCCGGATCCGGCTCTCCGGCGAGGGAAATGTTATGCTGCGGTCGCTGACCCGGGACTATACCCTGGGCAGCGAATATTGAAAGGGAGGAGGGCGCCATGCGGACGATCAACATCGCCCCGCCGGAATACCGGCAGGGGGACACGGAGGGGAACCTGCGCCGGCTCTTTGCCTGGGCAAGGCAGCTGACGGAGGAGGTACAGTTTCAGATCACGGTGATCAACAAGGATCTGGAAGCTTTGAGAAAGGGGAAATAAGGATGGCGATCAAGCGAAACAAGACCCTGCGGCTGCAGGGGAACACGGCGGATGTGAAGGACATTCAGGAGGTCGGGCTCTGGGACACGGTGCAGGCGGCGCCGGTGGGCACCAGGGAGGACGGCAGCAAGTATAATGTGCGGCTGCCCAAGGGCTACAGCTATGTAGGCTATTCCGGCCAGCTGCAGGACCCGGAGCAGGTGAAGGGCCGGGGCAGCTGGGGCAACGCGGACAACGCCCACATGGGAGACGAGAACTGGAACGCCGTCCAGAAGGCCAAGGCGGACTGGAAAACCGCCTATGACGCGGGAGACCAGGCGGGCATGGACGCGGCCCACGCAGCGGCGGAGGCCATCCGGGCGGGCTATGGCTACAGCGGCGGGGCCGACGGCAGCGAATACCTGCCGCTGATGTTCAAGAGCGAGGGCTATGTGGAGGAGGACAGCGGCGACGGCGGCAGCGGGCGCGGCGGCTACGGCTACCCGGGCTTTTCCAGCCGGTATGACCCGCAGATCCAGGCGCTTTATCAGGCGATCCTGAGCCGGGAGCCCTTTTCCTACGACGCGGCAAGCGACCCGCTCTATGGCCAGTACAAGCAGAGCTATACCCGGGGCGGCCAGCGGGCCATGCAGGACACGCTGGGGCAGATGGCGCTGCGCACCGGCGGGCTGGTCAGCTCCTACGCGGAGAGCGCGGCCCAGCAGACCTATGACAACTACATGGCGGCGCTGGCGGACAAGATCCCGGAGCTGCAGCAGCTGGCCTACCAGCGGTATCAGGACGAGCTCTCCGGCAAGCGGGCCGACCTCTCCATGCTGCTGGGGCTGGACGATGTGGACTATAACCGCTGGAGCGGGGACCGGAGCTTTGATTACAACGCCTACCGGGACCAGGTGGCGGACGATCAGTGGGCCAAGAGCTTTGACTACCAGCAGCAGCGGGACGCGGCCTCGGACAGCCAGTGGCAGCAGCAATGGGACTACAGCCGGGCGCAGGAGGACTACACCCGGCGGCTGCAGCTGGCACAGCTGGCGGCGCAGTATGGCGATTATTCCGGGCTGGAGGCGCTGGGTCTCAGGCCGAAGACGGCGGGGAGAACAGCAGCCGGAGGCAGCGGAGGCGGGAGCATGAAGCTGAGCCAGGCCAAGGAATATGCGAAGCAGGGCGTTTTCACGGATGAAGTGCTGCGCGTGCTCAGAAGCAACGGATACAACGACGAGTATCTGAAGGTGGCATACGGATACGAGCCGGAGACGGACCTCGGAGGTCTGGGCGACGAACAGGCGGCTTACCTGAAGCGGGCCTTCCCGGACGGCGTGATGGATGAGACAAGCTGGAACGAGCTGATCCGTCAGGGCGTAAGAGAGGAAGATCTGATCGCCAACGGCTTTACCGTGGGCACGGCGAAGCCGGAAGAAAGCGGCAGCCAGACATCGGTGACCGGCAGAGACCTGGGCCGGGTGATCCAGCAGGCAAAATGGATGCAGGCCAACGGCGACCAGAAGGCGCTGGAGGATTATATCAACAAGGTGGTCGCAGAGAACCTGCTCAGCGATGCGCAGTATGAGCAGCTGATGCGGGCCCTGGGCTGGTAAGGAGGAAACTATGGCACTTTCGGAGCAGACAAAGGCCAGATGGGAACAGAAGAAGCGGGAGCTTGCGGCGGCAGTCCCTGCAGAGACTGCGCCCCGAAGCGGCAGCATTCAGCAGAAATGGGAGCAGAAGAAGCGGGAGCTTGCCATGCAGCAGGCAGCTCCTGCTGCTGCAAAGCCCGCGGTGAAGCCCTCCATTGCGGGGGCTTCCCGTGCTGTAACGGACACGGGAACCGGCGGCAGTATGCCGCAAAGAGCGCTGCCGGCAACGCCTGCGGCGGGCCGGCTGACGGAGGAAGCCTTTGACCGGTCGCCGGTGCTGCAGGAGAAATACGGCAGCTATCAGCACTATGCGGCGCAGAACAAGCGCTATTATGCCCGGCCGGAGCTGGGCGGAGATACGGACCGGCTGCGCGGCGATTACAGCACTTATGAGACGGCAGCGCAGGATGCCTTGCACGCTTATGAGGAAGCCGCCAGAAAGCAGAAGACCACGGAGGGGACGCTGGAAAACCTGAAGCAGACCCTGCCGGCACTGCAGCAGAGTTTTCAGCGGGATCCTTCGGCGCTGAACAACGCGCTGTATCAGACGGTGCTGCAGCGGTATGAGAGCCTTGCGGCGCAGTATGCGCAGGAAGCAGAAGACGCGCAGCGGCGTTACGGCGACTATGAACAAAGCCTGGGCAAATACCAGGATGCGCTGCGGACTTACCGGGATTACCTGACGGGGGAACAGGAAAAGTATCAGGACTGGCGAAGCACGATCCGCACGGATGAAAACGCCATCGGCAGAGATCTTGCGGCGGCAAACGCAAAGGTGGAGCAGCTGCAGGCCCGGAAGGAGCAGCTGCAACGGCAGGCAAAGCAGCTGATGGATAAAGCCTATCCCAGAAACAGCGGGACGGACGGGCTTCTGCTGCAGGCGCAGGCGCTGCAGGAGCAGGCCCGGGCGATGGACGGGCGGATCACAAGGGCCCGGAGCGCGGCGGGTCTGCTGCAGGAAGAACTGGATTGGAAAAAATATTATCAGTATGCCGATCTGATGGATGCGGAGGACTTCGCAGAGAAGAGCAGGTATGTTTCCACGGAGACGGGAGAAGCGCCGAAGCTGGGTTTGAGCGGCGTCTATCGCGATACCGGCTTTGGGGATATCAGCTATGACATCATCAACCGCAACGAAACGGCCAGGGGCCGGCAGGGCGTGAGCGATGTAAACACCAACGCCAGCTTTTTGGGGCTGGATCACGGCGAGCGGGGACAGATGACGGATGACGAGATCGCCATCTTCAACTACCTTTACGCACAGGACACGGCCAAAGGGGACGCGGAGCACAGGACGGCCTATGCATACATCGACTACCTGACGAAGGAGCTGAACTACCGCCGGCGGCAGGAGGAGGAGGCCGCCTGGAAGGACTACGCCAAGGGATCGCCGGTGGGCAGCAGCGTGTTCAGCATCCTGACCTCGCCCCTGAAGGGGCTGAGCTACCTGGGTCAGGCGGCGGATTATCTGGGCACGGGAAAGATCGATCAGAACGCGGCGTACAATCGCCTTTCCTACTTGAACAGCGCCGTTCGCGGCCAGGTCTCGGAGACCATCGAGCAGAGCGGGAAATGGGGGAAGGCCGGCAGCTTTCTGTATCAGACGGGCATGAGCATGGGCGACTTCCTGATGAACAGCCTTGTCACGGGCGCAATGGCGGGAGGCGCGGTGCTGGGAGAAAAGGCGTTTCGGGTCGCGAGCAACCTTTCGCTGGCGATCATGGGCACCGGCGCGGCGGCGGACGCCACCATCGCGGCAAAGGACAAAGGCCTGACGGACAAGCAGGCCTTTACCCTGGGCACCATTGCAGGCGCGGCGGAGGTACTCACCGAGAAGTTCAGCATTGAGGCGCTGCTGAACGGGAAATGGGAGGACGGGGCCCTCAAGTATATTCTGAAGAACGCCTTTACCGAAGGCTCGGAGGAGGTGGGCAGCGACTTCATCAACCTGTTTGCCGACATCCTCGTCGCCAAGGACAAGAGCGAGTGGCGGCAGACCATTGCCGCATATATGGCGGAGGGCAAGACGGAGAGCGAGGCCTTTGCCCTTGCGGTGGCGCAGCAGGCGGCGGAGATGGGGCTGGATTTCCTCGGCGGCGCGCTGTCCGGCGGGACGATGGCTTCTGTGGGCGCGGGGATCGGCGCGGTGAGGAATCAGGTGCAATACCGACAGGACGGCGGCCAGCTGCGCGGACTGGGGGACGAGATGACCCGCGGGATCCTCGAGGAGGCGGAAGCGCTTGACCCGAACAGCGAGGCCTACAAGCTGGGGCAGAGACTGAAGAAAAAGCAGGAAAAGGGCAAGCGGCTGACGGATGCGGAGATCGGCAGACTGTATGCAGAGACGACCAGAGCGCTGGAGCAAACGGAACAGGCCGCGCCGCAGCCGGCACAAGGCCAGCCGCAGCAGACCGTCGGAACGGAATTGCCCACGCCGGATCAGACGGGCGGCGTGATGCTGCCGACGCCGGAACAGACGGAAGCGCAGACGCAACAGCGCGCGGCGGAGCAGGAGCGCCAGACTGCGCCGCCGAGAGAGACTGCGGAGATGGCGCAGCCGGGCGTTTTGCCCACGGCGGAAGAGACGGATCGGCGGCAGCGGGCGGCAAGCGCACAGACGGAGACGGAGCGCACGGGCATTTTGCTGGGCGTGAACGACGACACGATCGCGCGGGTGCTTCGCATCAGCAGCGCGGTGGGGCGCGAGGTGGTCTTCTTCGACGCCGGGGCAGACGCCACCGGCGGACTCGAGAACGGACACTTTGATCCGGAGGACGGCAGGATCTATATCAATGCGCAGAGCAAAAACCCCGTGGCGCAGATCATCAGCCATGAGCTGACCCACAGCATCGAGGGCGGCGGAAGCTACGGCGATCTGCAGAGGCTGGTGCTGCAGCGCATCCAGCAGGACGGCGGCGATCTGCAGACGCTGCGGCAGCAGAAGGCGGAGCTCTATGCAAGGCACGGAAAAGAGCTGAAGGCTTCTGAGGTGGATCAGGAGATCGTGGCGGAGTATGTGGAAAAGCACCTGCTGACGGACGAGCAGAGCATCCGCGAAATGGTGCGGCAGGATCGGACACTGGGCCAGAGGATCCTGGACTTCATCGACCGGCTGCTGGCGAAGCTGGGCAGCGGCAGCGCACAGGAGCGGGCCTTTCTGACAAAGGCAAGGAGCTATTACCGGAGCGCGCTGCAGGAGACGCAGAGCAGCTTTACCGCGGAGATGCGGCAGCAGGCAGAGACCCAGGCCGCCGGAATGGAGGGCATGGAGCCGCGGCTGGAGCGCTTGCGGCAGCAGATGACGGAGGGCGAGATCTCCGACGCGGAGGCGGAGGCAGCTTATGCGCAGATCTATGACCCGGAGGAGGACCTGCGGCAGGGGCTGGGCGGACTGCAGTACAGTATTCAGAACACAAAAAACATCCCGTACCAAAAGCAGATCGATGCATTTTACAGCGGCGATTCAAAGACCGTCGGGCGCAGCGATGACATCTATATAGCGGATGCCGACAACTCGCTGAATGCGCTCGGAATCGGCGAGAAGCCTTTCTTCATGCTGAAAAGCAATCTGAAAAAATCAACGAGAATCGCGGGCAATAACCCAAGCTATTCTGCGCACGGAATCAGCGAAAGCGTCATCCGCAAGCTGCCGGAGCTTATTAAGTCGCCTGCGCTTGTCGTGCAGGGCGACGGTAGAATCTCGATCATTCCAGGCATTACGGTAAAAACAGAAAAAAATAATACCGCCCCGCTGCTGATTGCGGTAAATCCGAACAGCAGTGTAGACGGCATAGACGCTTACGAGATCAAAAGCATTTATGGGCGCGAGAATTTTGCAAACTGGCTCGATCTGCGAGCGAGGGACAGCAAAATAATCGCCGGAGACGAAAAAAAGGCAGCGGCGTTACTCCGAGATGTCGGGAAACAGTATCCCGAGCCGGTGGCATACGCTGCTGACCTTACGACCGCTATTCTATCACAGAACGAGGGCGGTGTCAAGTTACCGACACCGGTGAACCTGCGGCGCTATTCGGATATCGCCGGGCAGGATGTTAACAGGAAATCGGAGGGGCGCAAGTACAGCTACGCCGGGCAGAACGCCAAGAGCGCGAACCTGCAGACGCTGCGGGAGGCGCAGGAAATGCAGAAGGCCGGGGCCGATATGGAGAGCATCCGCAAGGCGACCGGCTGGCACCTGGGCATGGAAGGAAAATGGCGCTTCGAGATCGACGACAGCGGACTGCAGCTGCGCGGCGACGCGGCGGATCTTTCCAACTACACCACGCTGGGCGAGCTTGTGGATGCGCCGGAGCTGTTTGAAGCTTATCCGCAGCTGAAGGATGTGCGCCTTGCCTTCGCAGATCTGGAGGATGGCGAACGGGGGTATTTCAGCAGCGGGGACAATACCATCGTTCTTTCGGAGGAGCTTCGCGGCGCGCCGGAGGACACGCTGGTGCATGAGATCCAGCACGCCATTCAGGATGTGGAGGGCTTTGCCAGCGGGGCAAGTCCGGAATATTGGGCACGGCGGGAGTATGCGAGCGGCGACCTTGTAACGGAACGGCTCCAGCGCGAGTATGACAGGACGCTGAACAGGCTTTCCCGCGCCGATCAGAACCGGTATATCCGCTATATGGAGCTGGAGCGCGAGCTTGACCGGCTGTTCCTGTCCGACGAAAACAGCGAGGACGGCAAGCGCTACGCAAAGTTGGAGGCCGAGCAGGATGCGCTTTACGAAGCGCTGTATCCCAATCAGTGGTTCCGTGATCTGCTTGACCTGAGCCGCCGCATGACGGACGCGCCGGGGGAGTATCTCCGGATGTATGAAAACACTGCCGGCGAGATCGAAGCGCGGGATGCAGCATCCAGACGGCGCATGACCGCCGAAGAGCGCCGCGCCACTATACCGAAGATGGCAGACGAAAACACGGTGTTTGCGGAGGGCGCAGGCTGGAACCGTTTTTTTGACTACGATCCGGAGACTGCCAGCATCAAGGAACAGATCGAGCAAAGCCGCGAAGAGCTGAACAAGATGGAAGTCGTTGCCCGGGAAACGGTCCCGGAAAACCTGCCAAACAAAGATGCGGCGGCGAAGTGGGCGGCTGATCGGCTGAAAGCAAGCGGATACAAGGTTG
Source organism: uncultured Eubacteriales bacterium (assembly GCA_900555855.1). Classification (GTDB taxonomy): domain Bacteria; phylum Bacillota; class Clostridia; order Oscillospirales; family Butyricicoccaceae; genus UBA4644. The sequence continues at coordinate 9,362 of USML01000016.1, forward strand.
ACAGACAGGGCTTTGGGGAAATCCTCTTCACGAAAAAGGATCTTGATAAAGGGCTTCGCTATGCCGATACTCCGGCCGAAAAGGCGGCGCTGGCTGCGCTGCCAAAGGTACTTAAAAGAGGTATCGAAATCGGAGACCACACGAACCACAAGAAACGCGAAAAGCAAACAGTTACCTTTGCGGCCCCGGTAGAACTGAACGGAGTACGCGGAAATATGGGTGTCGTGATCAACAGAAACGGAAATCACTATTACGCACACCGAATCGTGCTTCCGGATGGAACCGTATTTCAGTTTTCTGGCATAAATAAAGATACAACACAAGAACTGTCCCGGGGAGTGACCGTTTCCGGCTCTCTTGCCGACACCACAAGTGTTGCATCTACAGATAGTGTACGCGATTTTGATGAAAATGTCAATACCAAATATTCCCTCTCCGAAGAAGAAGACGCGGGTGACGATGTACCGGCGGCGACGCTGCCCACGGGGCAGGAGGATCTTCGCGGAGCGCTGCCGAAAAAGGCGCAGGACTACCTGAAGCGTGCGGAGCGCGCTCTGGTTGGGCGCGTGGGTCGGGCGCTCAGCGTGCCGCGTTTTGCGCAGCGGGAATACCTGCAGGAGATCGCGCAGAAGATCAGCGAGGAATACCTGACCACCGGGCGCGTTTCGGAAAAGACGGCGACGGAGCTGTTTGAACAGGCGTATCAAAAAGGCATCGTGGTGGACGAAGCATTTTACCAGCAATATAAGGATATCAAAGAACACCTTCGCACGCAGGCCGTCACCATCTCGGAGGAAGACAAGCACGACATTGCGGACTGGGGCGATTTTCGCAAGAGCGCCTTTGGCCGGCTGCGGATCGTGAACCAGGGCGGGACGCCGGTGGATATTGCCTATGAAGAACTGCGGAACATGGCGCCGGCACTGTTCCCCTACGACATCTCGCACCCGGCGGATCAGCTGGTGCGGATGTTTGAGGTGGCGCAGAGCATTGAGAAGACCGAGAAATCCCTGAATGAATACTATGGCCAGGACGCGGAAGAGTTTAAGCGCTGGGCAAAGAATGATTTTGACACAGCTATCGGCGACAGCATTCAGGAGCTGCGTACCGTGAAGCGCTACGCCGACGAGCGCGAGGCAAAGAGCAGCGCAGCGGCAGAAGCCGCGATCACTCCGGAGCAGGCGGCGGAAGCCTACCGGCAGTTGAAAAAGGCCCGGTGGGAGACGGAAAGGGCGAAGGCAAAAAATCTTCTCACTGACCATGACAAAATCCAGCTGGGACGGCTGCTGCGGGGCGAGATCGAGCTGCGGCATCTGGATCCGGACACGGATAATGTGAAGGGCATCCGGGCTGTTTATGAAGCCACAGCGGAATATGAACGGTTGGTGAAGCTGCTGACCGACTACAAGAAGCGCCAGCGGGCGGCGCTGCTGGAGACGGCGGACCGATATCTGGAGACGGCGAACGATTGGAAGGATAAGCGCACCGGCCTTGCCTACGCCAGAGAGACCATGGAGCGGAACTTTGAGGATATTGTCCCTGACCGGAAGCTGGCGAAGGAGATCGTAAGGGAATACATCACGCCGGTGCATGACGCGGAAGCAAACGCCACGCGGTTCAAAACGGAATACCGGGATAAGGTGCGTGCGCTGGAGCTGAGCCGGAAGGTGGAGAAGGGCAATGAGGTCTCCGAAGCACACGCGGTGCAGCTGCTGGGCGAGGCCATGGACAACATCCGCATCCTGGAAAACAGCAGGGGCCGCATGGCGGAACGGGACGGCAAGACGCTGGAGGACTGGCAGGGCGTCGTGCAGGACCTGCGCGCAGGAAACCCGAACCTGAACTGGGAGAAGATCAACGGCGCCATTGAAAGCTTCCGGAAGATCTATGACGAGCTGTTCCGGCAGATGAACGATGTGCGCGTGCGCTTCGGCTATGAGCCGATCAATTACCGCAGCGGGTACTTCCCCCACTTCCAGCCGGGGGACGGGGGAGATGGCATCCTCTCCCAGTTTGGCCGGGCGATGGGTATCGATACCCAGGTGACGGCGCTGCCTACCTCCATTAACGGCCTGACGCATAACTTCAAGCCGGGCATCACCTGGTTCGGCAATGCGCAGGAGCGCCTGGGCTTCAACACGGCTTATGATGCGGTGGAGGGCTTTGACAGGTACATCGAGGGCGTGGCCAGCGTGATCTTCCAGACGGAAAACATCCAGAAGCTTCGGGCACTGGCAACGCAGATGCGCTACCGCACCGGCGACGAGGGCCTTCGGAAGCAGGTGGACGCCGTCCGGGCGGATACCCGTCTGACGGAGGAAGAGAAGAAAACAAAGATCGACGAAATCAACAAGGAAGGGCGGTTTGTTCTCTCCAACTTTGTAAACGAGCTGGATGAATACACCAACCTCCTGGCCAACAAGAAGAGCCGGTTCGACCGGGGCATAGAAGCTGCGCTGGGCCGAAAGGTCTACAGCTTCCTGAAAAACTGGGAATCCCGCGTGGGGGCGAACATGATCGCGGGCAACCTTTCTTCGGCGCTGACCAACTTCATTCCGCTGACGCAGGCCAGGGGCCAGATCGGCAGAGCCTCCATGCTGAAAGGCATGTGGGACACGCTGAAGGCTTATCGGAATGACGATGGCTTTGCAGACCGGAGCAGCTTCCTCACCAACCGCAGAGGCAGCGACCCCATTGTAAAGAGCTGGTCGCAAAAGGCATCCAGCATTTTGGGGAAGCCCATGGAGTATATCGACACCTTTACTGCGGACAGCATCGTGCGGGCGCGCTATGACCAGAACCTTCGGCGGGGCCTGAGCGAAGCGGAAGCCATGAGCGAGGCGGACGCTTTTGCTGGAAAGGTCATGGCCGATCGCAGCAAAGGATCCATGCCCACGCTGTTTGAATCCAAAAACCCGATTTTCAAGGCGTTTACGCAATTCCAGCTGGAGGTCAACAACCAGTTCAGCGAGGTCTTTAAGGATCTGCCCCGGGCCTATCGGGACAAGGGGCTGGCCGCGCTGGCAGCGGCGCTTTTCAAATACTTCATCGGTGCGTTTCTCTTCAACGAAGTATATGAGTATATCGTTGGCCGGCGGCCGGCGCTGGACCCCATCGGGCTGCTGAACGACACGGCGGGCGACCTTACGGGCTATGCGCTGCCCAACCTGGTGGAGCTGGGCGTGGGCGCGGCGCAGGGCGAGCTGCCCAGCTTCCAGACGGAAAAGGCCAGTCTGGGCGAGACGGGAAAGAATCTGGCACAGAATGCTTTGGGCGAGCTGCCGTTTTCCTCCGGGCTTGCGCTGCTCGGCGCAGACATCGATGGCGGACGCCTTCCGGCGGCCAGCGCCGTCCCGGATCTGACGGCGCTCTGGGATGCGGCAACGAAGGAGGGCTGGAGCGGAAAGCGGCGCTGGAAGGAGGTGCAGGATGAGCTGAGCAAGCTGGCCTATATCCTTCCGCCCTTTGGCGGAAACCAGGCGCAGAAGATCTGGAAATCTGTAAAGGCGCTTATCGAGGGCGGCAGCTATACGGTGGACGCCGACGGCAGCAGGAAGCTCCAATATCCCGTTTTTACAGACGATCCCTGGGAGACGGCCCTGAACGCCGGACGGATGATGCTTTTCGGGAAAAGCAGCCTGCCCACGGCGCAGGACTGGGTGGAGGACAACTTCAATACGCTGGGCGCAAAGCAAACGGCCGCGTACCAGGATATGCTGGAGGCCGGCGTTCGAGGCGAGGATGCTTTTGCGCTGCTGCAGGAGCTGCGGGGCGCGGAAAAGACAGACGAGCAGAGCCGGAACGCCGTGCAGCGGGAGATCCTTCGGCGGTCTGATGTGCCGGGCGAGGGCAAGGCCATCACCTATTATGCGCTGCTGGCCAGCGACCGGGAGCGAGAGCTGATGGATGCGCTGGACGGTGCGGATCCCGGCGCTGTCACAGAGATGCTGCTGGACATCAAGGACGCAGGCACTCTGAAGGGCGCGGCCGCATCCAGCGCAAAGCGGGAGGCCCTTGCCAAGGCGCCGCTCACGGATGAGGAAAAGCAGACGGTCTATCGCTACATTACGGGCACCAAGCAGGAGGACGGAAGCTACACCACCAGCCGGGAGGATGACATTATGGCATTCGAGCAGGTGGGGCTGGACTTCGACACCTTCCTGAAGGTGCAGAACGAGTACACCGCGGTCAATGAGAAGTACAGCGGCGCATCAGAGAAGGCGCTGGCGTTTTCCCGCTGGGTGAACAGCCTGGATCTGACGGCCGAGCAGGCAGAGACCGTGCGGGATTGCTTCCGGTATTTCAGCCAGATCCCGGCGGAGGCGGCGCGGTACGACAGCTTCGTTTCGGCGGGGCTGGATGATGACGCGGCCTATGCGCTGGCTGACGCTCTGAACGCATTGGAGCCGGAGGAAGGGAAGAAGACGGTGAGCTATGTGCAGCGGTATCGCGCGGTCCTTTCGGCGGAGCTCAGCGAGGACGATCAGCTGGCGGCACTGCAGGAGCTGATGCAGGAGAGCGAATACAGCAAGCTGCAGGTGGGATACAGCTATGGCGTGACACCGGAAGCGTATGTGACCTTCCGGGAGCTGCTGCCGCAATATGACGCCGATGGCAACGGCACCTTGAACCAGAAGGAGGTGGAAAAGGCGCTGGATTCCATGGGCGGCGGGATCGGCCTTGTGCTGCCGGGCGGCAGCGGAGGGGATCAGCCGCTGACGGTGAAGCAGCAGGCCGTGCTTTGGCAGCTGGCGAACAAGAGCTGGAGGCCGAACAAGAATCCCTACAGCACCAGCGTGGGCAAAAAGGTCTATGACGCGCTGAACGCGGAGCCTGTGAGCGGCGGCATCCTTCTGCCGGATGGCACCGGCGGGCTGGAGCTGCCGAGGGGATAAAGGAACATCCGCCGGAGCCGGCCGGGTAAAAATCCGTACAGATTTTCATACAGATTTTTTCTGTACAAACCCGTTTTTTCTGCGGAAACATCGTTTTATAAGCAGATATTTCAACGGATAAAAAACCTGCAAACCATTGGAAATAAAGGAAAAGCCCGGAAACACTGATGTTTCCGGGCTTTTAATCAATGGTGGAGACAAGGGGACTCGAACCCATGACCTCTCGCGTGTGAGGCGAACGCTCTAACCAGCTGAGCTATGTCTCCGTTCGGTTTTGGGACGCCGGAGGGCGTCCACCGAAGGGATGGTGACCCGTACGGGAATCGAACCCATGATTCCGCCGTGAAAGGGCGGTGTCTTAACCTCTTGACCAACGGGCCGAAATGGTAGCGGCGATGGGACTTGAACCTATGACCTGCCGGGTATGAACCGGATGCTCTAGCCAACTGAGCTACGCCGCCATATTGATCGCCTGCCGCAGCAAGCAAGATTTATTATATGGAAAAACCGCGGGTTTGTCAAGGGATTTTTTGCGGAAAAAGCATTTTTTCTTGGCGCGGCCCGCCAGGAGAGAAAAAACGGCTCCCGCCGTTTGTGCGGGAGCCGTTCTGTCTGCGTGCAGCGATTGTGGGGCGCGGTCAGTTGATCTTGACATTTTCCCACAGCGCGTTCATGTAGTCCAGCGTTTCGCTGTCCAGGCTGCGGTAAGCGTAAGCATTGTAGCGGGCCTTGAAATCGTCCGTGGGCGGATAGAGGATGGCCATGGCTTCCTCGCCCATGTCCTCGATATAGTCCTCCGATTCATAGACCAGCGAATTGGGCGAAGCGTAATAGATATATTCCGCGTTGGCCACGGCGGCCTCCTCGGAGAGCATGAAGTTGATAAAGCTCTCCGCCAGCTCCTGATTCTGGCAGCAGGTGGGGATGCACATGGCGTCGAAGAAATAATTGGTGCGCTCCGGATAATAGAACTGCAGATCCACATTGTCCGCCTGATTGTCCACCATGGTGAAGTAATCCCCGGCGTAATAGGTGCCGATGGCGGCCTCGCCGGAGGCCATCATGTTGTAGATCTCGTCCATGACCATGCCCTTCAGCAGGGGCGACTGCTCCTGCAGGGCCTGCTGCGCCAGATCCCAGTCGGCCTTGTCCGTGCTGTTCACATCCAGCCCAAGCTTATATTGGGCGGTGCCGAAGGCGTCCCGGGGGTTGTTGAACTGCAGGATATTGCCTGCATATTTTTCATTCCAGAGCAGATCCCAGCTGCCGGTGTCCGCTTCGTCCACCACATTGGCGTTGTAGATGACGCCCACCACGCCATAGGTGTAGGGAACACTGTACCGATCCTCCGGGTCGTAATAAAGGCCCCGGAAGCGCTCGCTGATATATTCGTAATTGGGAATGTTGCGGAAATTCAGCGGCAGCAGCATCCCTTCCTCCCGCATTTTTGCGATCATGTAGTCAGAGGGGATCACCAGATCGTAGCTGATAGCGCCGCTCTTCAGCTTGTTATACATATCCTCGTTGGAGGGATAGGTATCGTAATTCACCTTGACCTTAACGCCGTAGGTCTCCTCATACCACTGCTCAAAGGCGGCCACGGTATCCAGCGAGCCCTCGCTGCCATCGGAGATATATTCGCCCCAGTTGTAGACATTGAGCACCAGCTCCTGCCCGTTGCCCGCCACCGTCAGGATCAGCGTGACGGCCAGAATGCAGAAGGCGGCGGCAGGGACCAGGATCCGGCTCCATTTGCGGCGGGGCTTGTCGTCCTTGGCGGAGATCTCCCGCTTCTTCGCCCGGGAGCCGCGGTTTTCCTCGTCCGTCAGGTTGGAGATCAGCAGCAGCGCCAGGATCACGAAGAAAATGATGGTGGCCAGCGCATACATCTTGGGCGTGACGGTTTTTTTCGTCATGCTGTAGATGCGGATGGGGAGGGTCTGGAAGCCGCTGCCCTGGGTGAAATAGCTGATGACGAAGTCGTCCAGCGAGAGTGTGAAGGCCATGATCATGCCCGTGACCACGCCGGGAAGGATCTCCGGAAGGACGGCCTTGAAAAAGGCCTGCATGGGCGTGCAGCCCAGGTCCATGGCGGCCTCCGGCAGGGATGGATCCATCTGCCGCAGCTTGGGCAGCACCTGCAAAATCACATAGGGCAGGCAGAAGGTGATGTGGGAGAGCAGCATGGTCCAGAAGGACAGGCTGCTGGAAAGCCCCAGCCGGGAACCCACGAACACGAACATCAGCATCAGCGAGATACCGGTGATGATATCCGGGTTGATCATGGGGATGTTGGTGACGGTATCCATGGCGGCGCGGATATACCGGCTCCGCAGCTTGTGGATGCCGACGGCGGCAGCCGTCCCCATGATGGTGGAGATGGCGGAGGCAAAGCAGGCCAGCACCAGCGTGTTTTTCACCGAGGCCAGCGTGGCGCCGTCCCGGAAAAGCTCCTCATACCACTTCAGCGAAAAACCGGAAAAGACGGAAAGGCTCTTGGTCTCGTTGAAGGAGAAGATCAGCAGGATGGCAATGGGCGCGAAGAGAAACAGAAAGATCAGGACCGTATAGATCCGGGAAGCATGCTTCATTTCAGACACCTCCCTGCACGCGCCGTCCGGCAGCCCGGCGCATCAGCGCCATGCCGGCCAGCAGAACGATCATCATGATAAAGGCGATGGCGGCGGCAAAGTGCAGATTGTTTGCCACATACTGCCCCTCGATGGCGTCGCCGATGAGGAAAAACTTGCCGTTGCCCAGCTTCTGGGAGATATAGAAGGTGCTGATGGAGGGGATGAGCACCATGTTTATCCCGGAAAGCACACCGGGCAGGCTCAGAGGAAAGATCACCCGGCGGAGCGTGTTGAAGCCGTTGCAGCCCAGATCCCGGGCGGCCTCCACCAGCCGCAGATCCATCTTCGCCATGACGGAATAAATGGGCATGATCATATAGGGCAGATAGTCATAGACCATGCCGATGACCACGGCGCCCTCCGTTCCGATGATATGGACGGGCGGCAGCCCCACCGCAGAGAGGATCCCGTTGAAGATGCCCGTGTCCTGCAGGATGGTCATCCAGGCATAGGTGCGGATCAGGAAGTTCATCCACATGGGGATCATGATGAGGGTCATCATGGTCTTCTGGACCCGGGGTTTGGCGCGGGAGATGATATAGGCGATGGGATAGCCCAGCAGCAGGCAGATCAGCGTGGAGATCAGCGCCAGCTTCAGCGAACGCCAGAAGATCAGCAGATAGGTGTGGGTCTCCCGGCCGTCCACCTGGGAGGTGGCGGTGAAAAAGCGGGTCACATTGTCCAGCGTGAACTGAAAGCTGTTGTCGGTAAAGGCGTAGTAGGCGATAAAGGCCAGCGGCACCAGAATGAAAACGACGGCCCACAGGGAATAGGGGGCCAGCAGCGCGCCCGCGGGGGAGCGGCCCTTCCGGTTCTGCGTGTTCATTTCGCCTGCTCGCTTTCCGCCATGGCCTCTTCCTCGGCGGCGATGGCTTCCGCATTCAGCGCATCCAGATCTACATCCAGCGAATAGTCGCCGTAAAGCCCGGAATATTCAGACTTTTTCATGATATGGATGGCGTCCGGCTCGATGAACAGGCCGATGTGCGCCCCGGGGGCCACATAATCCGTGGTCTGGATCATCCACATAAAGCCGTTGATATCCACGATGATCTCATAGTGGACGCCCATAAAGGTGACGGAGGTCACATCGCCCCGGAGCATGGCCTGGTCGCTGCCCGCCGGGACGATATCCACATCCTCGGGCCGCACCACCACATCCACCGGCTCCTTCAGCTGGAAGCCGCTGTCCACGCAGTCGAAGGTGTGGCCGGAGAAGGCAACCCGGCGGTCCTTCAGCATGGTGCCGTCCAGAATATTGCTCTCGCCGATAAAATCCGCCACAAAGGCGTTTTTCGGCTCATTATAAATATCGGTGGGCGTGCCGATCTGCTGGATGGAGCCCTTGTTCATCACCACCACCGTATCCGACATGGTGAGGGCCTCCTCCTGATCGTGGGTGACGAAAACGAAGGTGATGCCAACGCTCTGCTGGATGGCCTTCAGCTCCCGCTGCATCTCCTTGCGCAGCTTCAGGTCCAGCGCGGAGAGGGGTTCGTCCAGCAGCAGCACCCGGGGATGGTTCACCAGCGCGCGGGCGATGGCCACCCGCTGCTGCTCGCCGCCGGAGAGTTGGCTGACGGAGACCCGCTCATAGCCGGAAAGATTCACCAGCTTGAGCATATCTCCAACACGCTCCCGGATGGAGGCCTCCGACACGCCGGAGATCCGCAGTCCAAAGGCCACATTTTCAAACACATTCAGATGAGGGAACAGGGCATAGCGCTGAAAGACCGTGTTCACCGGCCGCTTATGGGGCGGGACATCGTTGATCTTTTTCCCATCAAAATAGACCACCCCCGCGCTGGGGGTTGTAAACCCGCCGATGATGCGCAGCGTTGTGGTCTTGCCGCAGCCCGAAGGCCCAAGCAAGGTAACAAATTCCTTGTCCCTTACATACAGATTGATGTTTTTCAGGACTTCCTTGCCTCCATAATCCTTGTGAATGTTTTCCAGCTGGATCAGACGATCCGCCATTTCACACACCTCCCCAAGCGTTTTTTCTGTTCGGCACAGACCGCCGTTTTTAATATCATAAAACGAATCATAATATAGCACAAATTCTGGAATTGTCAATGATTTTTCGCAACTTTTTTGCAAAAATCAAAAGGAAATCGGTTGGCTTTGAAAAAAGCTCCGATTTCCTTAAAATATCGCTGTTTTTCTCTGGCTTTCTCAGGTGCGTTTTTCGGGCAAATTTTGGAACCAGGCAAGGAAGGGGACCTCCCGCACCTGAAACTCCCGGCCCCGGAGATAATCCAGCGCGCCGGCGGGGGTGGAAAAATCAAAGCGCAAGCGGTAGCTCCAGAGGGCCTGATGGGAAAAGGGCAGCTCCTGATTGTATTTTGCCTGGCCGTATTTTGTATCGCCGGCCAGCGGGTGGCCGGCCTGGGCCATCTGGACGCGGATCTGGTGGGTGCGGCCGGTGAGCAGCTCACATTCCACCAGCGAGAGCCCGCCCCGGGTCTCCAGCGTCCGGTAGCGGAGCATGGCGGTCAGGCTGTCCTTCGTCCTGCTCTTTTCCACAAAGACCTGCTTTTTATCCGTGTCCCGCCGGAGGTAGTTTTTCAGCGTCCCGGCGGCGGGGGAGAGCCTGCCGTGGACCAGGCAGAGATAATACTTGGCGATCTCCCGATCCCGGATCTTTTCGTTCAGCACCCGCAGCGCCTCCGCCGTCTTGGCGGCGATGACGATGCCGCCGGTGTTGCGGTCGATGCGGTTGCAGAGGGCGGGGGTAAAGCTCTGCTCCCGGGCGGGGTCCCACTGGCCGGACTGATAGAGATAGGCCTTGATCTGGTTGATCAGCGTGTTGGGGGTCTGGCTCTCGTCCTCGTGGACCACCAGCCCCACCGGCTTGTTTGCCAGCAGGATGTGTTCGTCTTCATAGAGGATATCCAGACGGGGCGTCACCCGCCGCCAGCCCTCCTCCGGATCGGGGCTTTCAAAAAACTCGTCGTTGATATATAATTGGAGCGTGTCGCCCTCCTGCAGGCGGTAATTCAGCTCCACCCGCCGGCCGCCCAGCTTGATGCGCTTGAGGCGGATATATTTGTGCAGCAGGGAGGGGGGCAGCGCGGGCAGGGCCTTGGTGAGGAATTTGTCCAGCCGCTGGCCTGCGTCGTTGCGTTGAATGATCAGTTCCTTCATAAAACGGCTCTTTCGGGAGGAACGCAAGGTTTTTTGCCGGAAACACAAAAAATCCTTGACTTTTTCCCGATTGCTTTCTATAATAAATTTTGCGTTATTGCGAAAAGGAGATTGTATGCTGATCCATCTTCGGGACCTGGCCGCGACGCCTTCGCATCGGGTCCGGTTCGATTATACCACAGATCTTTCCAAAGAGGAAGTGGGCTTTGAATATCCTTTTCGTCAGCCGGTGCGGCTGGCGGGCGAGATCACGGACGCCGCAGGCGCCGTCACCCTCCGCGCCGCCGTACAGGCCCATGTCACCACCCGCTGCGCCCGCTGCGGCGAGCCGGTGGAATACGACAAGGAGACGCCGGTGGAGTTTCTTCTGGTGAAGGAGCTTGCCGGGCAGGAGGACCAGGAGCTTCCCGACGATATGTTGGCCATCCGGTCAGACGAGCTGGAGCTGGATGAGGTCCTGATCCCAGAGCTTATCCTGGATATGGAGATGGCCGTCCTGTGTAGGGAGGACTGCAAGGGCCTGTGTCCCAAATGCGGCGCGAATCTGAACCGCGGCGAATGCGGGTGCAGCCGGCGCGAGATCGATCCCCGGCTGGCGGTGCTCCAGCGTATCCTGGAGGATAAAAAAGATCGCAAAAATTGAAATATATGGTTTCCATAGGTCAAGGAGGTGTCTAATATGGCAGTACCCAGAGCGCGAATTTCCAAGCAGCGCCGTAATCTGCGCCGCAGCTCTCACTGGAAGCTGGCTTTGCCCGGCCTGGTGAAGTGCCCCAAGTGCGGCGAGCCTGTCCTGTCCCACAGAGCCTGTAAGGCTTGCGGGTATTACGCAGGCCGCAAGGTCCTCGAAGTCGCTGAGGAAAAATAAAGCATAAGAAATGGAGAGGGCCGAGCGTCTTCTCCATTTTTGCTGTTTCGAGGGGCCGGGCGGTCCGGCCCCTTTTTTGTCATCCCGGAGGAAAGGAACGATCGTCCCATGTCTGCCGTCATTACCCATATCGACCCCCATTCTCCCGCGGAAAAGGCGGGGCTCCGGGTGGGCGAGACGCTGCTGTCCATCGGAGAGCATCCCATCCACGATGTGATGGACTATAAATTCTATGCCTATGACGCATACTTGACCCTGACCCTTCGCCGGGAAAACGGGCGGGAGCACACCCTTCACCTGCGCAAGCGGGAGGGAGAGGATCTGGGGCTGGAGTTTGAGACCTATCTGATGGACGCCCAGAAGGGCTGCGCCAACCGGTGCATCTTCTGCTTCATCGACCAGCTGCCCCGGGGCATGCGTCCCAGCCTTTATTTTAAGGACGATGACGCCCGGCTCTCTTTCCTGCTGGGCAATTATATTACCATGACCAATCTCAGCGACGAAGACGCCGACCGGATCATCCGGATGCACATCTCGCCGCTGAATATCTCCGTCCACACTACCGATCCGGAGCTGCGGAGCCGCATGCTGGGCAACCCAAAAGGTGGGGAGAGCCTGCGGCATCTCTATGCCTTTGCAAAGGCGGGCATCCGGATCCATGCCCAGATCGTCTGCTGCCCCGGCTGGAACGACGGCCCAGCGCTGGAAAAAACGCTGGCGGAGCTTTCTGCCCTGCATCCCGCGGTGGAGAGCATCGCCGTGGTGCCCGTGGGCCTGACGCGGCACCGGGCCCATCTGCCTCGGCTGGAGCCGGTGACGGAGCCTCATGCACGGGAGATCCTGCGGATCATCGATGCCCAGCGGGCAGACAACCGGGAAAAGTACGGCTGCTGCGTGGTCTCTGCGGCAGACGAGCTCTATCTCAAGGCCCACCTGCCCTTGCCGGGGCCGGAGTATTATGAGGGTTATCTTCAGCTGGACAACGGCGTAGGACTGATGGCGCTGTTTGAGGAGGAGCTTTCCGCCGCGCTGGCCTGCGAGACGGCGGAGCTTCCGGCGCCCAGCCCCTTTACGATTGCCTGCGGCATGGCGGCGGCTCCCTTTATGGAGCGCATGACGGAGCACATCCGCCGGAAATGCCCCGGCCTGCAGTGCCGGGTGATCGGCGTGCGCAACGAGTTTTTCGGGGAGACGGTGGATGTCTCCGGACTGGTCACCGGCGGCGACTTGATGCGCCAGCTGAAGGGAAACCTGCTGGGAGACCGGCTGCTGCTGCCCATCGTCATGCTGCGGGACAAGCAGGATGTCTTTCTGGACGATGTGACCCGGGAGGAGCTGGCCCGGGCGCTGGGTGTCACGGTGCAGACGGTAGACATCGACGGCGGCGTTTTTCTGGATACCGTTTTGGAAAACGAGCGCTGAACCCATTCTTTTTACTTTTTACAAAAATCGCTTGATTTCAGAGCGGTATCCTGAAATAATAGCAGGAGCACAGTACAAACAGGGAGGAACAAACCATGGAAAAACCGGTCATTGCCATCGTGGGCAGACCCAATGTGGGAAAATCCCTGCTGTTTAACCGGATCACAGAAAAAAAGGCCGCCATCGTGGAAAACACCCCGGGCGTCACCCGCGACCGGATCTATGGCGATGCGGAGTGGCGGGGCAAGCCTTTTCTGGTGGTGGACACCGGCGGCATCGAGCCCCGGTCCAATGACCAGATCCTGCGGTTCATGCGGCAGCAGGCACTGATTGCCATCGACCATGCCAGCGTGGTCATTCTCGTCACCGATATCCGTACCGGCCTGACTGCTGCAGATCAGGAGGTGGCCGCCATGCTGAAGAAGGCAAAGAAGCCCGTGGTGCTGGCGGTGAATAAGATAGATTCCCCCGGCGAGCCGCCGGCGGAGTTTTATGAGTTTTACAATCTGGGTCTGGGCGACCCGATAGGCATCTCCGCCATGCACGGCAACGGCACCGGCGATCTGCTGGACGCTTGCTTCGCGCACCTTCCCGCAGGGGCCTGGGAGGGCCCAGCACAGGAGGAGGGCGTCAAGGTAGCCGTTATTGGCAAGCCAAACGCTGGCAAGAGCAGCCTGGTGAACTTTGTTACCGGAGAGGAGCGGGTCATCGTCAGCGATATCCCCGGCACCACCCGGGACAGCATCGACAGCCGCATCCTGCGGGACGGCGAGGTTTATACCTTTATCGACACCGCCGGCATCCGCCGCAAAAGCAAGGTAGACGAGGCCATCGAGCGCTTTTCTGTCATGCGGGCCCAGATGGCCATCGAGCGGGCGGATGTGTGTGTGTTGATGATCGATGCCTCCACCGGCATCACCGATCAGGATACCAAGATCGCCGGGTTGGCCCACGACGCAGGCAAGGCCGCCATCATCGCCGTCAACAAGTGGGACCTGATCGAAAAGGAAACGGGGACCCAGGGCGAATATGAAAAGAAGATCCGCACGGAGCTTTCCTATATGCCCTATGCGCCCATGATCTTCCTTTCCGCAAAAACGGGCCTGCGGGTGGAAAACCTCTTCGCCCTGATCCGGAAGGTCTATGAGGCCTCCACCACCCGGATCACCACCGGCAATCTTAACGCCATTCTGGCAGATGCCACCGCCCGGGTCCAGCCGCCCACGGACAAGGGCCGCCGGCTGAAGATCTTCTATATGACCCAGGCCGGCATCCAGCCGCCCACCTTCGTCTGCTTCTGCAACGATTCCCGGCTGTTTCATTTTTCCTATGTCCGTTATCTGGAAAATCAGATACGGCAGGCCTATCCGTTGGAGGGCACGCCGGTAAAAATGGTCATCCGCCAGCGGGGCGAGGAGCTTTGACCGCCGGATATTGCCTGATCTTCTTCCGGATCCGGGCAGGCTTGCCCGGATCTGAGCTTAAAGCGGGAGGGAAGCATTGATGTTTCCGCATAGTATATGGGCCTGGCTCGCTGCGGCGATCTGCGCCTATCTTTTGGGCTCCGTCAGCGGGGGGCTGATCGCCTCCTTCACCCGACACAAGGAGGATCTCCGCCGCCACGGCAGCGGCAACGCCGGCATGACCAACGCCCTGCGCACCTACGGCGTCCGCAGCGCGGCGCTGGTGCTGGCCATTGATACGATGAAGACGGTTCTTGCCGTTCTGCTGGCCCGGCTTTTGCTGGCAGAGCCTTGGGGGACGGTGGTGGGCGGAGCCTGCGCCGTTTTGGGGCATGATTTTCCCGTATATTACCGATTCCGGGGCGGAAAGGGCGTCCTATCCTCCGCTGTGGTGGTGGCGCTGCTGGATTGGCGGGTCTTTCTGATCTCGCTGGCCGTCTTTGCGCTGGCGGTGCTGCTGAGTGGGCGGGTCTCTGTGGGCTCGCTTTCCGTGGCTGTGGCGGCGCCGGTGTGCTGCCTGCTGCTGCAGCTGGGAACAGTGCAGGAGCTGTTTGTGGCGGCGCTGGGCGCGCTGCTGATCTTCACCCACCGGAGCAACCTCCGGCGGCTCCTCCGGGGGCAGGAGCCGAAGACCGTGATTGCGAAAAGGAGAAGCCTATGAACATCACCGTTGCGGGCAGCGGCGGCTGGGGCCTGGCCATGGCCAAGCTGCTGGCGGAAAAGGGCCATGCCGTCTCCGTCTGGAGCCACAGGCCGGAGACCACCCGGCTGCTCCGGGAAAAGCGCTGCAACCCCAAGCTGCTTTCCGGCGTGACCCTGCCGGAGCATATTGTGTTTACCGATCGGTTGGACGGCGCAGGATCAAGCCCCATTGTCGTTCTGGCGACGCCCTCTTATGCGGTGGCAGAGACGGCGGAAAAGCTCCGCCCCTTCCTCCACCCGGGCCAGACCATGGTCCTGCTGAGCAAGGGCTTTGATCTGGACCATGGCTGCTGCCTGCTCAGCGACACGGTGAGCCGGGTGCTGGGGCCGGAATATCCGGTGGTGGCCCTCACCGGGCCTTCCCATGCGGAGGAGGTCAGCCGAGGGATCCCCACGGCCGTTGTGGCCGCCTGTCCCCGGCAGGCCAGCGCCGAGCTGGTGCAGGAGGCCTGCAGCAATTCCTATTTCCGGGTCTATACCTCGCCGGATCTGGTGAGCGCAGAGCTGGGCGGCGCTATGAAAAATATCATGGCCATCGCCGTTGGTGTCAGCGACGGCTATGGCTTCGGCGACAATACCAAGGCCATGCTCATGACCCGGGGCATTACGGAGATGTCCCGGCTGGGCGTTTTGCTGGGCGGCCGGGAGGAGACCTTTGCGGGTCTCTCCGGCGTGGGCGACCTGATTGTCACCTGCATCTCCCAGCATTCCCGCAACCGCCGGGCCGGCCTGCTCATCGGCCGGGGCGCCACGGCGCAGCAGGCCCTGCAGCAGGTGGGCGCCGTAGTGGAGGGCTATTTCGCCACCAGGGCGGTCCACGAGCTTACCGCCGGACAGCAGGTCTCCATGCCCATCTGCGAAGCCATGTATGATATCCTCTTCCGGGAGCAGCCGCTGCCGGAGGTCATCGAAGGCCTGTTCCGCCGCTCCAGCCGCGCCGAGCACGACTCCCATAATAACGGCTGGAGCTGAGCCGCTGCGTGCGGCGGCTGATACGGTCAAAGGAACCGGGACCCACGGTGTCTGCGGGTGGGAAAAGTTCCGCGCCTGCGGGCGCAGAGACTCCGCAGCGCCTGCGCTGTCTGCCCGCAAAGCGGGCTTCGGCGGCGAGTGCCGCCGTCATGCCGCAGGGAGCC
>USML01000017.1 GCA_900555855.1 uncultured Eubacteriales bacterium
GACGAGCCGGTCTATACCGAGGCCGACGGAGAGCCGGATCTGGTGATCTATCAGAGCATCGCCCCGGGCACCCAGGTGGAAAAGGGGACCCGCGTCAGCTTCCAGCTGAGCAAGGAGCGGGAGCTGCCGCCGGAGCCGGTGATCGTGGACTATGTATATACGGTGACGCTGAACCAGTCGGCCAACCCCATTGATGTGGAGATCTATCAGGACGGCGGCCGGGTCTATAGCGGGACCCATGTCTCCGAGGAGATCACGGCCACGGTGATCCTCACCGGCGAGGAGGGCGAGCACCAGATCCAGGTGTATCAGGACGGCATCCTGCAGACGCAGGAATATGTGACCTTCTGATGGAAGCGCTGGAGAAGGGCGTCGTATTAAAGGGCGTGGGCGGAAATTATGATGTTGCCTGTGGGACGGAGACCGTCCGCTGCCGGGCCGGCGGAAAAGTGCGTCAGGAGGGCGTTTTGGCCTGCGGCGACCGGGTGACCCTCCGGCGCAGCGCCTCCGGCGGCTATATCACCGGGAGGGAGCCCCGGCGCAACAGCCTGATTCGCCCGGCCATCGCTAATATCGACCAGCTGGTGATCCTCTGCTCCCAGGCGCCGCCGGTGACGGATCCCTATCTGGTGGACAAGGTCACGGTGGTGGCGCTGTATCAGGGGATCCAGCCGGTGATCCTCTTGAGCAAGGCCGATCTGGACCCCAGCCCAGCGCTGGAGGAGGCCTATCGGCGGGCGGGCTTTCCGGTATTGCGGGCCAGCGCCGTTACGGGGGAGGGCATCGAAGCCCTGAAGGCCCGGCTGGCGGGGAAAATCTCCGCCTTTACCGGAAATTCCGCCATCGGGAAATCCAGCCTGCTCAACCGGGTGGACGGCCGCTTTTCCCTGCAGGTGGGGGAGATGAGCCAGAAGATCCAGCGGGGCCGCCACACCACCCGCCATGTGGAGCTGCTGCGGCTGGAAAACGGCGGCTTTGTGGCGGATACGCCGGGCTTTTCCACCTTCGACGCGGTGCGCATGGAAAAGCTCACCCGGGAGAGCCTGCAGCATTATTTTCCGGAGATCGGCCGGTGCTTCGGCCGGTGCCGCTTTTCCGACTGCCACCATATCCACGAGCCGGGCTGCGCCGTGCGGCAGGCCGTGGAGCAGGGGGAGATCGCCCCAAGCCGCTACCGCAGCTATCAGTTGCTCTTTGCAGAGGTTGCCGGGCAGAAGCTCTGGTAAAACCGGTTTGACTTGCCTGAAAGGCCGCCTGCGGGCGGCCTTTTTGCTGCGTTTTTTGAAATTTTCCCCAAACACTATGCAGCCAGTTAATTGTTTTCGCCCCAAATGCTGCCTATAATCGAATTATCTGGGAAAATATCGATCAAAGGAGCGAATCATCATGAAAAAAGCCCTTGCGCTGCTGGCCCTGCTGGCGGCGGTCTGCGGTCTTTTGACCTTCTCTGCCGCGGCAGAGAGCGCCGTGGTGGAATCCGGCGCCTGCGGCGAAAACCTCACCTGGACGCTGGACGCAGCCGGCACGCTGACCGTCTCCGGAACCGGCGCGATGGAGGATTTTGGCTATAAAGGTGCGCCCTGGTACCAAAGCTGCGACAGCATCAAAGCCGTGGTGATCGAAAGCGGCGTCACCACGATCGGTGAGCGCGCGTTCAACGATTGCGGCAGCCTGACCGGTATCACGATCCCGGAGGGCGTGACTACCATCGGCAAGTACGCGTTCCAGGGCTGTGAAAGCCTGACTGATGTTTCCATCACCGATCTGGAGGCCTGGTGCCGGATCGATTTTGCAAATTACAGCGCGACTCCCATGTGGTATGCAAAAAATATCTGGCTGGACGGCCAGAAAATCGTCTCCGTTACCATGCCCGAGGGCGTTACAGAAGTGAAGGCTTACACCTTTTATGGCTTCAAGGATCTGATCCAGGTCATCATCCCGGAGAGCGTGACCACCATCGGTGATCGTGCGTTCTCCGACTGCAGCAGCCTGACCGGCATCACCATCCCGGAGGGCGTCACTGCCATCGGTGAGTACGCGTTCTACGGCTGCGACAGCCTGACCGATGTTTTTATCACCGATCTGGAGGCCTGGTGCCGGATCGATTTTGCAAATGACAGCGCGACTCCCATGCAATATGCAAAAAATATCTGGCTGGACGGCCAGAAACTCGTCTCCGTCGTCGTTCCCGAGGGCGTTACAGAAGTGAAGGCTTACACCTTTTACGGCTTTAAGGATCTGATCCAGGTCACGATCCCGAAGAGCGTCACCACCATTGGTGACTACGCGTTCGACAGCTGTAGCAGCCTGACCGGTATCACGATCCCGGAGGGCGTCACAACCATCGGTGACTGGGCGTTCTACGGCTGCAGCAGTCTGATCAGTATCACAATTCCGGAGGGCGTCACCACCATCGGTGACTCCATGTTCTCCTGGTGTAGCAGCCTGACCAGTATCACAATTCCGGAGGGCGTCACCACCATCGGTGACTCCGCGTTCTCCTGGTGTAGCAGCCTGACCAGTATCACCATCCCGGAGAGCGTTACTGCCATCGGTGACAGTGCGTTTGCCTGGTGTAGAAGCCTGACCGGCATCACCATCCCGGAGGGCGTCACATCCATCGGCGAGGAAGCATTCTCCGGCTGCAGCAGGCTGACCAGTATCACCATCCCGGAGGGCGTCACTGCCATCGGTTACTCCGCGTTCTCCGGCTGCCGCAGGCTGACTGATGTTTCTATCACCGATCTGGTAGCCTGGTGCAATATTGCTTTTGGCGATGAAGAAGCCAATCCGCTGTATGAAGCCGAGAACCTCTATCTGAATGGCGAACTGGTGGAGACGCTGGAGATCCCGGAGGGCGTAGCGGTGATCCGCCAGGGGCTGTTCCGCAACGCTGCCTGCATCCGGCGCGTGGCGCTGCCGAAGGGGTTAAAGGGCGTGGCGGCCAACGCATTCTATGGCTGCAGGAAGATCCAGGAGGTCTTTTACGCCGGCAGCGAAGCGGAATGGAAGGCTTTGCCCATCGCCGCGGGCAACGACCCGCTGAAGAACGCCACGATCTATTATAACTCCACGCTGGACGACTATTATTGCCGCATCACCGTGGAGGTCAGCGAGGGCGGACGGGTCGCCGTGAGCGCCAATACAGTGAAGGCGGGGGACACCGTCACCGTCACGGCCACGCCCTACCGGGGCTATGCGCTGAGCGCCATCTATGTGGACGGGGCGGAAATTTCGGGCGATACCTTCACCGTCACGGGCAACCACAGGGTCTCCGCCGTCTTTACCCGGCTTCCCGCCGTGGGCGGAAACGAGGATTTCCGTCTGGAGGGCATCACCGTTTTGGATGGGGCGGGCAATCCGCTGCAGGAGCTTCCGGCGGAGCGGCTGCTGGTAACGGTGACCGTCCGCCATCTGAAGGAAAGCGGCAGTGGCGCCGTCATGCTGGCACAGTATGACGAAAGGGGCCGCTATCAGGGCCTGCTCTGGCTGACGCTGGAGGAGATGCCCCAGGATATGACGCTGAAGGTGACCCTCCCCGTGGACAACACCGGGGGAAGCATCGCCCAGCTGAAGGTTTTTCTGGTGGAATCGCTGCTTTCTCCCGCGCCCGTGGGCGAGGCGATCTCCTTCGGTACGATCTGAAAACGATAACTCAGGCCGCCTGCGGGCGGCCTTTTCCGGTTTCATATTTTCCTGCTCCGGCGCATAGGATGGAGCAAGAAACCACTGTGGAAAAGGAGAAGGAACAAGCATGGAACTGGTAAAAAACAGCTATGACCGGTATGTTCTGCTGACCCAGACGGAGCAGATCCGGGAGGAGAGCGCGGAGGTCATCGTGCCGGATACGCTGGCGGATGTTTATGGCGTCCTTACGGCAAACGCCGTCTGCCAGATCAAGCAGCGCAGCCTGAAAAAGGACGCGCTTTTGCTGGAGGGCGTTGTGGAAATGGAGGCCGTCTGCCTGACAGAGGAGGAAAGCTGCCAGTTCGTCCGGGGCAGCATCCCCTTTTCGCAGGAATATGCCCTGCCCGGCTGCCGGCCGGAGGATGTGGCGGAGGTCCATCTGGAGCCGGTGCGGGCGGAAGCGCTTTTGCGCAATCCCCGCAAGCTGCAGCTGCAGACCCAGCTTTCCCTGCAGGCCAGAGTGTATCAGCGGCAGCAGCTGACCCTTTCCGAAGGGCTGCGGGGCGCGCCGGAGGAGGGCGTTCAGACGCTGACGGAGCAGGTGGAGCTGGAGGTCCTGCGGGCGGTGGCGGAGAAAAAGGTCACGGCGGCGGACGAGATCCGCCTGAACGCCAGCGGAAGGCTCTTGCAGTATGAGGTGGAATGGCGGCAGGAGGAGCAGCGGATCCTTACGGGCAAGCTGATGCTCCGGGGAAATGTGTGCCTGCGGGCCGTTTTGCTGGATGGGCAGGAGACCCGGGTCCAGGAGGCGCTGATCCCCTATTCCCAGGTGATGGAATGTGAGAGCGTGGAGAGCGGCGACGCGGTGACGGTGGAATATCAGACCATGCAGAGCCAGGTCAGCCTTTTGGAGGGGGAGCAGCCGACGCTTTCCTGCAGCATCACCGGCTGCGCCTGGGCCAAGGCGGTGCGGCGGCAGCGGTTTTCCGTCCTGCAGGACGCCTACAGCACCAGCTACGAATCGGAATGTACCATGGAGGTGCTGAACTGCCCTGCGCCACAGCAGGTGGAGACGGCCATCCCCGTGAGTCAGGTCTTTGCCGCGGAGGAGCCGGCGGGACGCATCGTCAACTGCCGCTGGTGCGCCCGGGGCGGCGCAGAGGAGGGGCGGATGCTGGGGCAGTATACCTTCCGGGTGCTCTATTGCTGCCCCCGGGGCCGGCTGCACTGCGCGGAGCATACGGTTACCGTGACGGCGGAGGAGCCGGTCTGTCTGGAGCAGTTTTCCGTGCGGGCCTGTCTGCGGGAGCTGATCTGTCAGGCGGAGAGCGACGGGCGGATCTCCATCCGGTTCCGGGCCGTTTTGCAGGGGCGGGGGCAGGTCTGCAGCAGCTGCCGCCAGGTGAGCGCCTGCACGCTGGAGAAGGAAAAGCCCCGGGCCCTTCCCCCGGCGGGGACGCTGGTGCTCCGCTGCGCCGAGCCAAAGGAGACCGTCTGGAGTATCGCCCGGCAATACGGCGCCCGCCGGGAGGAGATCCTCTCCGCCAACCGTCTGGAGGAGGGGAGCCTGAAGCCGGGCCAGCTGATCCTGATTCCCTTTAGTCGATAATCGGAAGAGAAGGCAGTCTCCTCTGATTCGGGCCGCGTTTGCGGCCCTTTTTTCTTGACTTTTACGCGGCCCGGCGGCATAATAGAAAAAGATCATTGGAGGGGATGCACCATGGGGCGGATGGCGGATAAGCGTCTGTTTTTGCTGGATATGGATGGGACGATTTATCTGGACGACCGGCTTTTTGATGGGACGCTGGACTTTTTGGCCCATGTCCGCGCCATCGGCGGCAGGGCCCTTTACCTGACAAACAATTCCTCCCGGGGCGTTTCCGCCTATGTGGAAAAGCTTGCCCGGCTGGGCATCGGGGCGGAGCGGGAGGATTTTCTCACCTCCGTCCATGTGACGGCCCGCTATCTGCAGAAAAAGCAGTATCGCAGGATCTATGCCTTCGGCACGGCGTCCTTCCGGCAGCAGCTGGCGGAGGCCGGCCTTCCGGTGACGGACCGGCTGGAGGAGGGGATCGACTGTCTCTGCTGCGGCTTTGATACGGAGCTGACCTTTCAAAAGCTGGAGGACGCCTGCATCCTGCTGAATCGGGGCGTGGACTTCGCAGCCACCAATCCCGACTGGGTCTGCCCTACATGGTACGGCTCCGTTCCGGACTGCGGAAGCGTCTGCGAGATGCTGTTTCGCGCCACGGGCCGCCGGCCCCATGTTTTGGGCAAGCCCCAGGCGGACATGCCCCTTCTGGCGCTGGAGCAGACGGGCTTTTTGCCGGAGCAGGCTGTTTTGCTGGGCGACCGGCTCTATACCGATATTCAGAGCGGCGTCAACGCCGGCATCGACACGGCGCTGATGCTCAGCGGCGAAGCCACCCTGCAGGATGCGGAGCAGAGCCCCGTGAAGCCCACCTGGATCTTCCGGGACATCCGCGCCTTTCTCACCGCCCTGCAGCAGGAAGCCCAGGCAAAGGGATGACCGTTTTATAATCTATATAAAATAAAGGAGCTTTTATCATGGGTCTGAATCAGGAATCCGGCATCCGGATCGGCAAGGGCAAGCCCGGTCCCCGCAATCTGATCACCGATGTGCCTGGCGTCAGGGTGGGTCATGTGACCCTGCGGGACGGCAAGGACATCAACACCGGCGTCACCGCCATCCTGCCCCACGGGGGCAATCTGTTTCGGGACAAGGTGATGGCGGCTTCGGCCGTGATCAACGGCTTTGGCAAGACCATGGGTCTGGTGCAGGTGGAGGAGCTTGGCACCATCGAGACGCCTATCATTATGACCAACACCCTGAGCATCGGCACGGCGGCCACCGCCCTGATCCGCTATATGCTGGCCCAGAACCCGGAGATCGGCCTGTCCACCGGCACGGTGAATCCCCTGGTCTGCGAATGCAACGACGGGCGGCTCAACGATATTCGCGGCCTGCATGTGCAGGAGGAGCATATTTTTCAGGCGCTGGAAAACGCTTCCGAAACCTTTGAGGAGGGGGCCGTGGGCTCCGGGACGGGGATGTGCTGTCTGGGCCTGAAGGGCGGCATCGGCTCTGCCTCCCGGGTGGTGGCGCTGAACGGGAAGGACTATACCGTCGGCGCGCTGGTCATGAGCAATTTCGGCTCCGCCGGCAACCTGACCGTAGACGGCCGGCACCTTGGCCGGGACATCAAGGCCATGCTGGATGGCAAAAAGAAGGATCAGGGCTCCATCATCATGCTGCTGGCCACGGACATCCCCCTGAGCGAGCGGCAGCTGAAGCGAATCTGCCGTCGGGCGGGCGTGGGTCTGGCCCGGACAGGCTCCTTTTACGGCAACGGCAGCGGCGATATCGCCATCGCCTTCACCACGGCGAACCGGGTCCCCCATTTTGGGAAGGGGGCCTTTGTCTCCATGCAGATGATGGACGACGACAAGATCGATCCCGTCCTGGAGATGAGCGCGGAGGCCGTGGAGGAGGCCATCATCAGCTCCCTCTGGCACGCAGAGACCCTCACCGGCCGGGCGGGCCGCGTTCAGCACGGTCTGCAGGAATGCCTTGCGGCCCTGCAGAAATAAGGGAAAAATCAGGAAAAAACGAGAAAAAACAGGAAAAAACAGGAAAAAACGGAAAAAACCGCTCCTTCGCGCCGCGTCTGGCTGCGAAGGAGCTTTTTTTGCCGGGTCACGGGCGAAGGAGCCCCCGGAACCAGCGGAGATCACTTTTGCTGACGCTGCCCAAGAGCCGTAGAAGCAGCCCATAAAAGGGCACGGACAGGAGCAGCAGCATCCCGTCCGGCAGCGCCGGAAAGAGCAGCCGGGGCAGCAGCATGGCCCCGCAGGAGGCCAGCAGGGGCGCAAGCACGCTGCGGTAAAGGGCCAGCCGCAGGCCCGCCGTCTGGTTCAGGCGGCGGTAGCTCAAAAGAAAGTTCAGGGTCTCGCTCACATAGATCGTAAAAAGATAGCCGGCGACGCCCACCCGGGGGATCAGCTGCCACACCAGCAGCAGGCTCACGGCGGCGTCCAGCATATTGATGCGCATGCTCACCGTCTGCAGGCCCATGCCCTTGAGCATGGCATCCACGGTATTGTCCAGATACATCAGCGGCGTCAGCGGCGCCAGCAGGCGGATATAGTCTGCCGCGTCGCCGGAGCGGTAAAGCAAAAGGCCCAGCTTTCCCCCGTAGCAATAGAGCGCGCCGGCGGCAAAGAAGGAGAGCAGCAGCGTCAGGTGCAGCGTCCGCTGGAGGATGGCGTGGAGCCGGGCCGTCTGGCCTTTGGCGTGATTTTCCGCCACCTCCGGGACAAGGAGCCCCGCCACCGTCCCCAAAAAGACCGCAGGGAAGCCCAGCACCGGCAGCGCCATGCCCTGGATCACGCCGTAGGTGGCCAGCGCTGCGTTTGCGCTGGCGCCGGTGCGCCGCAGGCCCTTTGGGATCAGCAGATGCTTTGCCGTCACCAGACCGGAGCGGATCCAGGAGCCCACCGCGTCAGGCAGCGCGATCTGCAGCAGCCGGGGCGTCATGGAAAGGGGCAGGGGACAGCTCTGGCGCCATCGCTCCCGCCGGAAGGTCAGCCAGGAAAACAGCAGCGAGCCCAGATCGGAAAGGCACCCGCACCAGACCAGCAGCGTGCAGGCCCGCACCGGGTCGTCGCCGGAAAAGCGCAGCAGCGCCGCCGCCGTCAAAAGGGCGTGGATGGCAAAGGAGCCCATCTGGATCCCCGTGATCCGGCCCGCCTGCCGCAGGGCGGAGAAGCATCCGTCCAGACAGGAGGAGAGCGCCAGGCAGGGCAGGCTTGCGGAAAGGATCCGCAGACATTCCGTCAGCTCCGGCCGGTCCAGCCAGAGGGCGGCCACCGGATCTGCGCAGCACCACAGCAGCACCCCTGCCCCCGACCCCAGCAGCAGGGCATAGGTCAGGCAGAGCTTTACCACGCCGCTGCGGGAGCTGCGGCGGGAGGCTTCGTTTTCCATCAGCAGGCGGATGGTGGACAGCCGCACGCCGGAAATGGCCAGCGCCGCCGCCAGCCCATAGGCGGACATCAGCAGCTCATACAGGCCGATGCCCGCCGCGCCGACCTTTTTGCCCAGCCACGCCTGGAAGCCCATGGATAGCAGCCGCATGAGCAGCGCCGAGGCTGTCAGCAGCAATGTGTTTCTCAAAAACAGCTTTGCTCGTCTCATGCTGCAGTCTATGAGAAAAATTTGAAAAATATGAAAAAAACACTTGCAAAATGGGACAAGGTATGATAATATAAGTTTCGTTGACCGGGTGTAGCGCAGCTGGTAGCGCGCTTGACTGGGGGTCAAGAGGCCGTGAGTTCAAGTCTCGCCACTCGGACCAGCGAAAAGCATTGGAAACACATCGTTTCCGGTGCTTTTTCTTTTTCTTTGGGAAAGAAAAAAAGCCCCGCCTGCGTTTGACAGGCGGGGCAGGGAAGCGATGGATTACTGATAGTTCACAGTCAGGTTGGAGAACTGGACATCGGCGATGTCGCCAGCCTTGACAACGGTGCTGTCGATGGCGACCTTGCCGTCCACGATATCCTGGAACAGCTTGTTGTAATCATCCACGGTGAACTTGGTCAGGGACCAGGTGGCGGTGGGCAGGCCGACGGAATCGTCCTTGGTGCCCAGAGAGGTCAGCTTGCCGGCGATATCGGCAAACTTCTCGGCGTAGACCTTGTCCAGAGCCCACTGCACGGAAGAGGCCAGGCCCTTCATGGCAGAGGTCACAACAGTGGCAGAATCAAAGGACTGATCCACATCCACGCCCACGACCTTGCCTTCATTCTCGGCGGCCGCAGCAGTGATGGACTGGAAGATAGAGCCGCCGCAGGCAAAGACGATCTCGGTGCCCTGCTCATACCAGCCATTCATCATGGCCTGCAGCTCGGGAGAAGCGGAGAAGGTAGCGCCGTACTGCCAGGTGTAGTTCATGGTGACGGTCTCGTTCAGAGCCTTGGCAGCGTCGTTGGCGCCCTGCACAAAGCCATAGCCGTAACGGCAGCAAGCGGGGTTGTCGCCGCCGCCGCCGCCAGCGAAGCCCAGAGCCTTATAGCCCTCCATGACCACGGCATAGCCGGCCAGATAGCCGCACTGCTCTTCCTGGAAGGCGATGGCAGCCACATTGTTCAGAATATTGCCATTGGCGTCGGCGACAGGATTGGAAGCATCGATGAAGACAAAGTCCACATCGGTAAACTCCGTAGCGGCCTTGACCAGCGCGTTGGCCTGCATGAAGCCGGCGCAGACGATGACCTTCGCGCCGTTCTGGGCGGCGGCGGCCATGGCGTCGTAACGGTCGTCATCGGTGGCCTGGGCGTCGTTGGCGGGCTGATAATACTTATAGGTCTTGTTGTTGGCGTGGGCATAGAGCTTGACGCCATCGAAGGTGCCCTGATTGAAGGACTTGTCCTTCAGCTCGCCCACATCGGTGATAAAGGCGATCTCGTACTTGCCGTCCTCGGAAGTCATCTCATCGGGGATGTCGTCGGCGCTGACGGTCTTGTTGGAACCATTGTTTCCATTGGTGTTGTTTTCGCCGCAGCCGGCTGCCAGAGCAAGAAGCATCATGGCAGAAAGCAGCAGTGCCAGAAACTTTTTCATTTTTTGTTTCCTCCTCTTTCATTGTACGAATGTACGGCTGGCATCCTATGCGGAATATGCTCGGATACCATGTGCTATATTATCATTTCTTACGAAAAAAAGCAAGCGGGTTTATCCCAGCTCTTAACATTTCGCCTTTCTTTCTCCCTTTTTGCAGATTCCGGGCGTTTTTTTCAAAGGATTTTGTGGAAAACACAGATTCTTTTTTGCATTTTGGCCGTTTCACAGAGCCGGCCGGCGGAAAAAACGGAAAAAACGGCCGGGTTTTCCTGCGCCGGTTATTTTCGCCGGGGGCGGGAAAGACTATGGATCAGAGGTGATCGTTTGAAAGCACAGGTTTATCCCACCCTGAACGAGAATATCGCGGAGATGAAAAAGAGCCTTCCCGGCGACAATACCCTGATCCAGCGGGAGTTTGCGCCCAGGAGCCTTCCCGGGCTGCGCTGCTGCCTGTTCTGCATCGACGGCATGGTCTCCTCCGAAGCCATCAACAACGCGGTGCTGCGGCCGGTGACGCTCCTTTCCAGAGGGCCGGAGCCGGGGGAGGACGCGGCGGAGTTTTTGCAGCGGCAGGTGTTGCAGAGCTGCGAGAGCAAGCCAGCGACAGAATATGCCGAAATCCTGCGGGCGGTGCTTTATGGTGACAGCGTTTTGTTTGTAGAGGGCTGCCGCAGGGCGCTGCTGCTTGGGACCAAGGGCTTTTTGATCCGCGGCGTTTCCGAGCCCTCCGGCGAGACCTATCTCAAGGGCCCCAGAGAGGGCTTTGTGGAGCCTTTGCTGCACAATCTGGCCATGCTTCGCCGACGGCTGCGGACACCGGATCTGAAGTTGGAATACTTTACTCTGGGCACCACCACGAAAACGGACTGCTGCCTTTGCTATCTGGATAGCGCAGTGGATCGGGCCATGCTGTCTCTGCTGCGGCAGCGGCTGGCGCGTATTGCGATAGACGGCGTTTTGGACAGCAATTATGTAGCGGAGCTGGTGCGGGACCATCGCTGGTCGCTCTTCCGGACTACCGGCTCCAGCGAGCGACCGGATATCGTGGCTTCCAAGCTGATGGAGGGGCGAGCAGCGATTCTGGTAGACGGAAGCCCGGTGGCTGTGACAGTGCCATTTATTTTTCTGGAGCATTTTCAGTCCGGCGAGGATTATTATGTGTCCTACAGCTTTGCGGGCATCAATCGCTTTCTGCGGGTGGCGGGCTTTTTTGTGGCCATTTCCATTTTGCCAATCTATCTTTCGCTGGTGACCTTTCATCAGGCGTTCATGCCTCTGTCGCTGATCCTGAGCATCGCCAGAGCCCGGCAGGACATCCCATTTCCCATCCTGATGGAGGCGATCCTTCTGCTGCTGGCCTTTGATATCCTGCGAGAGGCCGGCGTCCGAACGCCCTCCACCATCGGACAGACCCTTTCCGTGGTGGGTGGACTGGTCATCGGGCAAGCGGCAGTAGATGCCCGGCTGGTCTCTGTCCCGGTGCTGATCGTGGTCGCGATCTCCGGCATCTGCGCCCTGATCGCACCGAAGCTGAAGGCTGCTGTGGTGATTTGCCGGTTAGCTTTAATGGTGCTGGGCGTGTCTTTTGGGCTTTACGGTTATCTTTTGGGGATGTTGGGGCTGATGGCCCTGCTTTCCCGGCAGCATTCCTTCGGCATCAATTATCTGGCAGGGCTGCCTCTGGAGCAGACGGATAGCGCAGAGGACAGCATCCTTCGCACGCCTTATTGGCTGATGCGGAAATATGGACGCTTTCTGGCGGGAAAGGGCAAGGGACGGCGATGAAGCGTGTAAGACTGCCAGCGGCGCTGCTGGCACTGCTGTTGCTGCTTTCCGGCTGCCAATCCGGGATGGAAGCCTCCTCGCTGACGGTGGTCACGGGTATCGGGCTGGACGGGCTGCCGGGGGAATGCCGGGTCTCGGTGGAGGCCATTCAGCTGACCCAGACCCAGGAAGGCGGCCAGCGGGTGCTGCTCCATGCAGACGGCGTCACTCTCAGCGACAGCATCCTCAATACCGTCGCCATCACCGGCCGGCGGCTGCACAGCAATCATGCCGAGGTACTGGTGATCAGCAGGGAGACGGCGGAGGCCGGATTGGAGCCGGTGCTGGATGACCTGCTGCGGCAGAACCAATACCCCGTCTCCATGCAGCTGGCCATCGCCAAGGGCTCCGCGGAGGAGATTATGCGCACCAAGCCTGTGGTGGGAGATATCGGCAGCATAGAGCTGGATACCATGCTGCAGGAGGGGCAGGATCAATGCCGGACGCCGGCAGTGACCGCCTCGGAGTTTTATCAGCGGGCCTGCAGGCCGGGGGCAGAGCCTGTGCTGCCCTTTGTGGAGCTGCGGCAAAACGGCGAGACCATGGTGCGGGAGGTGACGGGCTGCGCTTTGTTCCGGGGGATGAAGCTGCTGAGCGTTTTGGATGGCTGGGAGAGCCGGGTGCTGCTGTGGATGCTGGGCCGGCCCGGCGGGAGCCTGATCGGTGATACCGCCATTTTTGAGATGAAGCAGCTGGAGCGGCACATCGACACCGGCCGGGAGGGCGGCGTTTTGACGCTGACCGTGACCCTCAAAACCCAGGCCGACCAGCGGCGGCAGGCGGAGCTGGAGGAGGAGGCAAGGCGGCTTCTGGCGGAGCAGTGTCAGGCGGTGCTTTCCATTTTGCAGGCGCAGCAGTGCGATGCAATAGGCATAGGAAGCAGTATATATCGCCATCATCCGGCCCTGTGGCGGCAGGTGCAGGACAACTGGCCGGAGGTCTTTGGCGATTATCCCATGGAGGTGCGGGTGAAGATCCGTGAGATGCGCTGGGGCCGGGTCTGGAACGCAAAAAATCTTGAGGAATGGGAGGGCGAGGGCCATGGAAAATGAGGGGCTTACGGCGCGGCAGGTTTTCTTCATGCTGACGCTGTTTCTTACGGGAAATTTGGTGGTGAACCATGGAGCAAAAACGCTGCCTACCGGATGGCTGGCCTTTTTGATGCTTGCGGCGGCAGCGGTGCCGCTGCTGCTGCTTTATGCATCCGCCGCCGAAAACTGTACCGCCTGGGAGATCTTTCCGGCGGCCTTCGGCAAAGCGGCAGGTGGCGGAATGACAGCGCTTTATTGTGCCTTCGCTCTGCTGCTGGCCGGCGACGCAGTGCGGACCTTCTCCGATTTTATTGTCATCAACGACCTGAACAACGCGGGCCCTATAGGGAACTCCGCGTTTTTGCTGGCGGTTTCCGTGCTTTTGCTGCTCTGCTCCATGGAGACCATTGGCAAGGCTGCTTGGCTTACCCAGCCGCTGATCGCCCTTCTGATGCTGGTGAGCCTTGGGCTGACCATTTCCGGCGCGCGGCTGGAGCGGGCACTGCCTCTGTTTGCTGAGGGCAGAGAGCGGCTTTTGGAGGGAATGACCGTGAGTCTGGCCCGGACGCTGCTGCCGGCCGTGTTTCCCATCTTTACCATCGGCGGCACCGTGCGCGGACCATGGAAAAAAAGCGCCTGGCGGGCGGGGCTGGTGATTTGTCTGTTTCTGGCGGTGATGTCCCTGCGGGACACGCTGGTGCTGGGCTATCCGCTGATGTCGGTCTTCCGCTTCCCGGATTACATGGCCGCCAACACCTTCCACCACAGCGAGGTGCTGGTGTCCACCGCCTTTGTTTTGAGCCAGCCCTTCCGGGTGGCCCTGTGCCTGCGGTATGTGCAGGAATGTCTGGTCCATTGGCGGCCGCAGGGACGCTTCTGGTATCCTGCGGCGCTGGCTGCGGCGGCGGGAGGGCTTTCCTGCATGGATCTGCAGGCCCTGCCCCGGAGCTGGCGTCTGCCGGCCAGCGGAGCCGCCGCCGCAGTCCTGATCCTTCCGCCGCTGCTGGCGCTGCTTCTGCGGCGGGCAAAGCGCCGCCGCGCCCTGCGGCAGAGCGCAGCCATCCGAGATTGACATGACGGCGCGCCGCCGTGCATAGGATGAACTGATCTTATGCACAGGAGGATTCGCTATGAAAACACCGATCTTCAAAGGCAGCGCTACGGCGCTGGTCACCCCCTTCGACCGGCAGGGCGAGCTGGACGAGCCGGCGCTGCTTGCCCTGATCGACTGGCAGCTCCGCTGCGGGACAGACGCGCTGGTGGTCTGCGCCACCACGGGAGAATGCGCCACCCTCAGCGACCGGGAATGGAGCCGGGTGGTGTCTCTTGCCGTGGAGCGGGCGGCGGGAAGGGTCCCCGTCATCGCAGGCACCGGCCGCAACGACACCATCCACGCCCTGCGGCTGGGGCAGGAAGCAAAAGCACTGGGCGCCGACGCTGCCCTCACCGTGACGCCCTATTATAATAAGACCACCCAGCAGGGCCTGCTCCGGCATTATCTGTTTCTGGCGGAGGGGGTGGAGCTGCCCATGCTCCTTTACAATGTCCCCTCCCGGACGGGCATGAGCTTCCGGGCGGAGACCTATGCGGCGCTGGCGGAGCATCCCAATATCTACGGCGTCAAGGAAGCCTCCGGCGATTTTGGCCTGATCCTCAGGACCAGAGCCCTCTGCCCGGAGGATTTTGCCCTCTACAGCGGCAACGACGATCAGATCGTCCCCATTCTGGCGCTGGGCGGCCTTGGGGTGATCTCCACGGCGGCGAATGTGGTCCCGGCGGAGCTCCACGCCCTGTGCGACAGCTTTTTCCGGGGCGATCTGCCGGAGGCCAGAGCCATCCAGCTGCGGCTGCAGCCGCTGATCCAGGCGCTTTTCCTGGAGGTGAACCCCATCCCCGTGAAGGCGGCGCTAGCCGCCATGGGCCGCATGGAGGAGACCGTGCGCATGCCCCTGACGACCCTTGGCCCCGCGGCGCGCCGCGCGCTGGAGCAGGCCATGGATGAGCTTTCGCTGCGGTGATTTTTTTTGGAAAAAGGCTGGAATTTTCGGGGGAAATGCCGTATAATAAGGCCAAATAAGGCGCGTTTGCGCCGGGATTTGGAGGAAGCTTTTATGCAGAAGAAGATCAATACGGAAAAGGCGCCCGGCGCCATCGGCCCCTATTCTCAGGCAGTGGAGATCGATCATGTGGTCTATACCTCCGGTCAGCTGGGCATCGACCCCGCCACCGGCGCGCTGGCAGAGGGCATTGAGGCCCAGACCCGTCAGTCGCTGGAAAATGTCAAGGCCATTCTGGCCCAGGCCGGCCTGACCATGGAAAGCATCGTCAAGACGCTGGTCTTTCTTCAGGATATGAACGACTTTGGCAAGGTCAACGCCATTTATGCGGAATACATCCACGGCGATGTTCTGCCTGCCCGCTCCTGCGTGGAGGTGGCGGCCCTGCCCAAGGGCGGCCTGGTGGAGATCGAGGTCATCGCCAAGAAATAAACAGGCAAGAAAAGGAAAGCGGGCCGCCTCCGGAAGCGTTCCGGGGGCGCGCTTTTTTCGGAGAAACGGGGGAGCGCCATGACGGTAAGGCTGGAGGAAGGGCTGATCTATGAGATCCTTTCCCTGGTGGAGGAGATCCCTGCGGGATGCGTGGCATCCTATGGGCAGATCGCCCGGCTCATCGGCCGGGAGCGCAGCGCCCGTCTGGTGGGCAGAGTATTGAGCATGGCAGAGACTTACGGCGACTATCCCTGCCACCGGGTGGTCAACCACGCCGGGCGGCTGGCGCCCCATTTCCCGGAGCAGCGGCAGCGTCTGCTGCAGGAGGGCGTAGTCTTCCGGCGCAATGGCTGTGTGGACATGGATGCCTGCCAGTGGCGCTGCTGAAGCGAAAAAAAAACAGACCGCCGGACCCCTGGGGGGGGGGCGTCCGGCGGCTTTTTTGATCCTTTGATGCTTTGGAGGTCAGCAGGCGTGGGTCGGCTTGGGGGGAAGGCCGCAGGCCAGCCTGTGGTTCAGCTCGGCAATGGTGCCTCGGTAGAGACAAGTCACCTCCGGCAGCGTCAGAAATTCCTGGGGCCGCATGAGTGAGGGCGGCTTAGAAAGCCGCACCGCACCGCTTTGCTGCAAAAGATCGGCCACGAACTGCGAGCAAAAATAGGCGTAGGCCTTCTGTCGGCGAATGCCAAGCCGGCAGGAGATCAGGCCGGCATAATCGTAGCGGTAACGGTGCCTTTCCGCCAGCATGGCCGCCGCTCTGCGGCAGACGGCGTCGTAGACCCGGTCGGAGACGGGAAGCGCCAGCAGGGCGCAGGGGATATTGGCGTGGCGGATGTAATTGCCGGCCCGCACATCCTCCTGCACAAGCCCTGCCGGGATGGGAAAGCGCCAGTAGCGCCTGGCAAAGCTACACAGCGTGGAAAGCGCAGGATCCCAGGCCAGAGCCACATGGGTATAGGCATCGCCGGTGGCCAGACGGATCACCCGGGAGGCCGCCGTTGGGACGCGAGTCAATAAAATATACAGGGTCTTCATGGCAGGGCTCCCGTTTCTCAGCCCCGGGCTTCCGCCATCAGGCGGCGCAGCAGCCCGGTAGCGCGCTCCACTGCGCCGGGCGCATAGGGCAGGGGCAGACCGGCGCCGGACAGCGTTTCGGCATAGGGCTTGCTGCCGCCGGAGGCGCACAGGGCATGATACCGGGCCCAGCCCTCAGCGGGATCGGCGTCATAATCTGCCTTTAGCTGTAGGGCGCAGACGATGGACAGGGCATAGCTGACCACATAACGGGGAAACATATAAAGCGCCATATTGGAAAAAAGATCGCAGCCGGCCAGAACCTGCTGCCGCCAAGGCTCGTTGTTCAGGGCGCGGCCAAAGGATTTTTCGATTCGGTCAGCTTCAGAAGCCCATTCTGCCAGAGAAGCCTCTGGGTGCTCATAGAGCCAGGTTTCAAAGGTGTGGATGGAGCAGAAGGCGCAAAGCTCCTTGACAAAGCCGTAGCAGTGCTCCGTGCGGAACTGGCCGGCCTGATCGCCGAAGAAATCCCGGGCGTAGGGTAGGCTAAGAAGCTCCATGGTCTTGGAATGGATCTCCGCCAGGTCTGGGCCAAGGCCAGCATAATCCGTGGTCGGCTGGGCGCGGATGGAAAGATAGCCCTGCAGCCCATGGCCCAGCTCATGGGTGTAGACCGTCACATCGCTGGAGGTGCCGTCGCAGTTGGCGAAGACAAAGGGCATCCGGTAGGGCGCACCCAGCATATCGCAGAAGCCCATACCGGCGATCTTGTTGGGAGAGCCCTCCACATCCAGCAGCCCGTGGCGGATCATCTCGTCGAAAAACTGTCCGGCCTCTGCGCTCAGCGCGTGATACATCCGGTCGGCGGCACGGGGAAGCTCCTCTGCTGAGACAGGTATGGCGTTTCCCTCCGGAAACACAAGCATCCGGTCGTAGGGCATCAGCTTCTCCACGCTCAGCCGCCGGCGCTGCTCCTCCTGCAGCTGAAGATACAGCGGGACGATATGGATCTGCACCTGACGGCAGAACGCGTCCAGCTCCGCCCGGCCATAGCCCAGCCGCTGCATACTGAGATCGCCGTAATCGGCGAAGCGCTCAAAGCCATTGGCCCGGGCCAACTGGTTTCTGGCACAGACCAGCTCCCGCAGCAGCGCTTCCATGGCGTCTGCCTGCGCCAAAACGGTTTTCTGCTGGGCTTCATAGGCGGCCCTGCGCCGTTCCCGGTCTGGGCTTGCAAGGGCGGCGCGCAGCTGACCGCCGCTGAGCATCTTGCCCTGGACCGAATATTTGGCGGAGGCCGCCAGCTGCTGATATTGGGCCGTCAGCTGGGCGATGCGGGCCTGCAGCTCCTTTCCGCCGGTGCGGAGCCGGTGCTCCAGCGTCAGCAGGGCGCGCAGCTGAGGCCCGAAGGCCTCGTCCACCGCCGGGGCAAAGGGACTTTCCGCGATGGCCGTTGCCAGCGACTGGCTGTCCAGCAGCTCCAGCCGGGGCAGGGTCTCCTGATATTCCTTCTGATAGAAGGCGTCGGTCACATCGTGAAAGGCGCGGATGGTGACGATGCTCTGACACAGGGCCACCTCCTGCTGGAGGGCGTCCCGCTCCCGGACCACCTGCAGCAGCTCCTCCGGGCAGGCGGCGGCTCTGGCCCGGCTCTTCAGGTCGTCATAGCGGGCCTGAAGGGCCTCGGCATCGGGACGGGTATAGGGGATATCGGAAAACATCCAATCAGGCTTCATGCTGCGTGGTCTCCTCTGCGATATGTGAAGTCTTATTTTCAGCATAACATAGCTCGGGTTTCTTTGCAAGCCCGCGGAGGAAGCGGAAAAACAAAAGCGCCGCCAGCCCGCAGCAAAGAAGGTCTGCGGCGGGCGTCGCCCAGCAGGGGCCGAACACCGGAGAGACCAGCCGCAGCAGGAGCATCAGGGGGATATCCACAAGGCCCTTCCGGCAGCTGGCCAGCAGGAAGGAGCGGCGGCCCTGGCCCACGGCCTGAAAAAAGGAGACGCAGAGATAGGCCCAGGCAGAAAAGGGGGCTCCCAGCGAAAGAATCTGCAGAAAACGGGCCGCATAATCCAGCGAAGACGAGCTTCCTCGCAGAAACACGGCGCAAAGAGCCCTTGGAAACAGGAGGCAGGCGACGGTGCAGAGGCTGGCTGTTGCCACGGAAAAAGCGGCGGAACGCGCCACCACCGCCCGCATTCGCCGGTGGTCGCCGGAGGAATAGCTGTAGCCGATCAGGGGCAAAACGCCCTGGGCCATGCCCCGGACGATGCAGTGGGCCAGCATATTCACCTTTTTTGCCACGCCGACGCCGGCCTGAACGGCGGTCCCCTGCAGGGACATCAGATGCTCCAGCACGGCGAAGGAGAGGTTTTCCAGCAGCGTCATCAGGCAGGCGGGCAGCCCGGCAGACAGCACGCCCCGGGGGATATCGTCCTCCAGCATGGCCCGGCAGGGCCGGAAGGAGAGATCGGAATGCTTCCGCCCCAAAAACAGCACCGCCCCGTAATAGAGCAGCGAGATCAGGTTGGAAAGCATGGTGGCGATGGCCGCGCCCCGGGTCTCCTGCCCGGCGGGCAGAAGGCGGAACATCAGCAGCGGATCCAGCCCGATGTTCAAAACGCCGCCCAGCGCGATGCCAAGGCTGGCCTGCAGCGACCGGCCCTCCGCCCGCAGCAGGTGGGAGAAGAGCGTGTTCAGCGCCGTGGCTGCGCCGCCCAGCACAACGGTATAAAAAAGATAATCCTGCGCTAAGCCTAAAACGGCGGGATCCGCTCCGCCCAGCAGCCGGATGAAGCTGCCGCCCAGCAGCCAGACCAGCAGCCCGTAAAGGACG
This sequence comes from uncultured Eubacteriales bacterium, assembly GCA_900555855.1. GTDB lineage: Bacteria > Bacillota > Clostridia > Oscillospirales > Butyricicoccaceae > UBA4644. The sequence continues at coordinate 19,465 of USML01000017.1, forward strand.
GAGCACGCCGCGCAGCCCGCCAGAGAAAAGGCCGCGGTGTGCCGGGCAAGGCTGTGGCGTCTGTCGCCCAGGGCCCGGGCGATCATGCTGGCGCCGCCCACGCCGAAAAGATTTGCAAGGGCAGACAGGACCAGAAAGGCCGGCATGCAGAGGGTGACGGCGGCGATCTTTTCGTCGCTGCCGGTGAGCCCAACGAAGAAGGCATCCGCCATGTTGTAGATCACCAGAATGATCTGCCCTGCCACGGAGGGCAGGGCCAGCTTCAGGATCGCCTGCCAGACGGGCAGGGTCTCAAACAGGGCTTTTCGGTTCAGACGCTTCTGTTCCAAGGGGGATCTTCCTTTCTTTTGGAAGGCGCGGGGCCTTGCAATTTCCTTGCCCGTATGATATGCTGTTGGCAGGATAAAAGCAAATCATATTATTTTTGACCATGATAAAGAAACGGAATGATGAGCTATGCTGGGAACCAAAATGCAGACGCTGCTGGCCGTGGTGGAGGCGCAGAATTTCACCCGGGCGGCACAGGCGCTTTCCATGACGCAGCCCGCCGTCAGCCACCATATCAAGCAGCTGGAGGAGGAGCTGGGCGCGCCGCTGTTTGTCCGGAGCAAAACCGGCCTGCGGCTGACAGCACAGGGGGAAATTGCGGTAAAATACGCCAGGCGGCTGAAGGCATTGGACGAAAAGCTCCATCTTGAGCTGGAAAATGCGGAGACGGGCCGCACAAGCCTTCGTGTCGGGATCACGCACACCTCCGAGAGCAATCTCACCACCGCCGTTTTGGCAAAATGCAGCAGCGAGCACCGCGGCCTGAGCATAACGATCACTACGGACACCATAAAAAATCTTTATGAAGCCCTGGGCAATTACGAGATCGACCTGGCCATCGTGGAGGGCCCCATGACCGACCCGCAGTTTTCCTCCATGATGCTGGATACGGATTATCTGGTGTGCGTCATGTCGGTGGGCAATCCTCTGGCGCGGCGCGGCGCGGTGACGCTGGGTCAGCTGAAGCGGGAGCAGATGATCCTGCGGCTGCCCTCCTCCGCCACGAGGATGCTCTTTGAATCGGCGCTGGAGCGCAACGGAGAATCCATCCGGAGCTTTCATGTGGCAGTGGAGGTGGACAATATCGCCACCATCAAGGACCTGATCCGGAAGGATCTGGGCGTTTCCATCCTGCCCCGCAGCGCCTGCATGGATGAGCTGCGCAAGGGAAAGCTGGCGGCGCTGCCCATCGAGAACCTGAGCATGGTGCGGGAGACCCGCATCGTTTATAATCGGGATTTTTCTCATTCGGAGATCCTGGACGAGATCATCCGGGCCTATCAGCAGGAGATGGACCGGCTCTGAGCCGCTTTATGATTTATAATAATTAAGGAGGACTGTCCTTGAACGGAAAGAAAATGTGGGCCAGGGAGCTGACGGCGGTCCGCTACAGCATCCCCATCCGGGCCTGCCGGACGCCGGTGCGGATCCTATTTTTCTCCGATCTCCACGGCGCAAGCTTTGGGGAGGGCAACCGGCAGCTTCTGGAGCTGGCGCTGGCCCAGCGGGCCGACTTTGCCGCCCTGCCCGGCGACCTGATCTCCCGGGACAGCCCGCCGGAGACGGTGGAGCGGGTCTGCAAGCTGCTGGCGGCGCTGGCCGGGGCCATGCCCGTGTATCTCTCGCTGGGCAATCATGAGCAGGACTATCTCGCCCACAACGGCCCGGGGCTGCGGACGGCGCTGGCGCAGACGGGCGCGATCTTGCTGGACCAGAGCTTTCGGGAGATCACCGTGGGCGGGACGGCGCTGCGCATCGGCGGCCTGAGCCGGCTGGCCTGGCGCAATCTCTCCCCGGAGGACAACACCGGCGCGTATGACTTCCTGAAGGAATATTGCGGAACAGACCGGCTGAAGCTGCTGCTTTGCCACCGGCCGGAGAGCTTTCTCCCGCCGGAAGCGGCGAAGGCCTGGCCGGTGGATCTGATCCTCAGCGGCCACGCCCACGGCGGGCTCATCGACCTTCCGGTGCTGGGGCGGCTCTATGCCCCGAAGCAGGGCCTTTTCCCGCGGCTCTGCTATGGGCTGCACCGGCTGGGAAACGACCGGATGCTCATCACCTCCGGCTTTACCGGCTCCCACGGCGTGCCCCGGCTCTGGAACCCGCCGGAGCTGGTCTGCGCGGAGCTGCGGCCGGAGGAAACATAAAAAATTTGCGAAAAAAGAGGAAATCGCAGGTTTTTGCCGTATTACTTCTGTGGAAACCAAAGGAAAGAGGAGCACATCATGGAGCCTATGACCATTCGGGAGCGCATCGAAGAGACCGAGCGCCAGCTGCTGGCCCCCCAGGCGGCGCTGGCCGCGGAAAGCCGGGGCCGGGAGCGGGAGGAAGCGCCGGACGAGCTGCGCACCTGCTATATGCGGGACCGGGACCGGATCATCCACAGCAAAAGCTTCCGCCGCCTGAAGCACAAGACCCAGGTCTTTCTTTCGCCGGAGGGCGATCATTACCGCACCCGCCTGACCCATACGCTGGAGGTGGCGCAGATCTCCCGGACCGTGGCCCGGGGGCTGCGGCTCAATGAGGATCTGACGGAGGCCATCGCGCTGGGCCACGATCTGGGGCACACGCCCTTCGGCCATGCGGGCGAGCGGGCCCTTACCGACGCCTGCGGCCACCCCTTCCGCCACAATGAGCAGAGCGTGCGGGTGGTGCGTCTGCTGGAAAAGAGCGGCAAGGGCCTGAATCTGACCCGGGAGGTGCTGGACGGCATCCTCTGCCACACCAGCGGCACGGAAGCCTTTACCCGGGAGGGACGCATCGTCCGCTATGCGGACCGGATCGCTTACATCAACCACGACATTGACGACGCCGTCCGGGCGGGGGTGCTCAGCGAGGACGATATCCCCTTTGAGCTTCGCCTGGGCCTCGGCGTGACCCACAGCCGCCGCATCGCCGCGCTGGTGAACGCCCTGATCCAATACGGTCAGCGCACCGGCGAGATCGGCATGGAGCCGGAGATAGCGGCCCAGATGAACGCCCTGCATGATTTTATGTATGAGGCCGTTTACCGCAACCCCGTGGCCAAGGGGGAGGAGGGCAAGTGCGAGGAGATCGTCCGCTTCCTCTACCGTCATTTTATGGAGCATCCGGAAAAGCTCACGGGGGAATATCTGCTCATCGCCGACCGGGACGGCAAGGACGCCGCCGTCTGCGACTATATCGCCGGCATGACGGACCGGTATGCCGTGGCGGTGTTTGAAGACATCACCGTCCCCAAAAACTGGAGCAAATATTGAGCCGGATCCAGCAGAAAGAGAGAACAGGGAAGGGAGGGGAGCGCCGTGTCGCTGCCGCCGCAGTTTCTGGACGAGCTGATCGCCCGGACGGACATCGTGGAGCTGATCAACCGGTATGTGCCGCTGAAAAAGAAGGGCAATAACTTCTGGGCCTGCTGCCCCTTCCACCACGAAAAGACGCCGTCCTTCTCCGTCTCGCAGGACAAGCAGTTTTTCAAGTGCTTCGGCTGCGGCGAGGGGGGCAACGCCATCCATTTTCTCATGAAGATCGAAAACCTGCCCTATATCGACGCGGTGGAGAAGCTGGCGGAGAGGGCGGGCATGGAGATGCCCCAGGAGGAGGACGGCGGCAAGCGCCGCTTCCAGCGCCGAAGGCTGCTGGATCTGAACCGGGACGCCGCCCGCTATTATTATGAGACGCTGGCAGGGCCCGCCGGCGGGGAAGCCCGGGCCTATCTGGCAAAGCGGGGCCTGACGCCCCAGACCATCGTCCGCTTTGGGCTGGGCTATGCCGGCCAGAGCTGGGACGGGCTTTCCCGGGCCATGCGCAGCAAGGGCTATTCTGAGCAGGAGCTGGAGGAGGCCCGGCTGGCGGCCCGCGGCAAGCGGGGGAGCCTTTACGATTTCTTCCGGGACCGGATCATGTTTCCCATCATTGATGTGCGGGGCGATGTGGTTGCCTTTGGCGGGCGCATCCTCCACGGCGATGGGGACGGACGGAAATACATCAACAGCTCGGACACCCCGGTCTACAGCAAAAGCCGCAATCTTTATGCGCTGAATCTGGCGAAAAAGACTAAGGCCAGCCGCTTTATCCTCTGCGAGGGCAATGTGGATGTGATCGCCCTCCATCAGGCAGGCTTTGACAGCGCCGTGGCCTCCTGCGGGACGGCCCTCACCGCCGACCAGGCCCGGCTCATGGGCAAATATACCCAGGAGGTCGTGATCTGCTACGATGCCGACGCGGCCGGGCAGAAGGCCACGGAAAAGGCCATCGACATCCTCAAGGGCAACGGGCTTGCGGTGCGGGTGCTCCGTCTGCCGCCCCGGCGGGACGCCCAGGGAAGGATCCTTCGGGACAGCGAGGGCCGCCCCATGAAGGTGGACCCGGACGATTTTATCCGCATGAACGGGGCGGACGCCTTTCAGTCGCTGCTGGACAAGCCCCAGACCGACGGGCAGTATCGCATGGGGGAGATCCGGCAAAAATACACCGATCTTTCCGACGACGAGCAGCGGATCGCCTATGTGAAGGATGCCGTTCAATACATCGCAGGGGTCGCCTCCGCCGTGGAGCGGGAGATCTATGCCCACAATGCGGCGCGGGAGGCCGGCGTCTCGCCGGAGAGCATCCTGACGGAGGCCGAACGGAGCCGAAGGCAGCGGCAGCGCCGGGAGGAACGGCGCATTCAGCAGCAGGCCCTGCAGCCGGAGCAGCTGCTGCAGCCCAAGGACTGGTCGCTGCGCTATCAGGATATCGGCTCCGCCGCGGCGGAGCAGCGGCTGCTCTCCACCGTTCTGGGCGACCGGCAGCTGCTGGAATATGCGGCGGTCAGGCTGCGGCCGGAGCAGTTTTCCTCGGAGTTTCTGGGCCGGGTCTACCGCATGGCGCTGGACCGGCTGGCCCAGGGGCTGGAGCCGGATCCCGCCGCCTGTATGACGGGGCTTTCCGAGGCGGAGCTGCGGCAGCTTTCCACGATCCTTGCCGCGGGAGAACGGGCCCGGGGCAACGAGCAAACCCTTCGGGACTGCATCAGCAGGATCGCATATGACGCAAGAAAAAGAGAAGCCGCCGGGGACGACGCCGCGCTTTTGCGGGAGGCCCTGCGGCGGAAGCAGGATAAGGAGGAATGAACATGGCCGAACAGGAAACCAAAAACAAGCAGCAGGTGCTTCATGATCTGCTGGAATATGGCAAGGCTCACGGCAAGATCACAACAAAGGAGATCAACAACGCCATCGATACGCTGGAGCTGGACGCGGATCAGCAGGACAAATTCTACGCCGCGCTGGACAAGATGGGCGTGGAGATCGCCATGGACGAGGAGGAGCTGACCGATGAGCTGGCCGGCCCCAGCGAGGAGCATTTCGACGATGTGGAGGAGGTCACGGAGGACGAGATCAACGAGACCTTTGCCATGGCCGACGGCCTTGCCATCGACGATCCCGTCCGTATGTATCTGAAGGAGATCGGCAAGGTGGATCTGCTCTCTCCGGAGGAGGAGATCGAGCTGGCCAAGCGGATGCTGGAGGGGGATGAAAACGCCAAGAAGCGCCTTGCAGAGGCCAACCTCCGTCTGGTGGTCTCCATCGCCAAGCGCTATGTGGGCCGGGGCATGCAGTTTCTGGATCTGATCCAGGAGGGCAACCTGGGCCTGATCAAGGCCGTGGAAAAGTTTGATTATACCAAGGGCTATAAGTTCTCCACCTATGCCACCTGGTGGATCCGCCAGGCCATCACCCGGGCCATCGCCGACCAGGCCCGCACCATCCGCATCCCCGTCCACATGGTGGAGACCATCAACAAGGTCATCCGCGTCTCCCGCCAGCTGCTGCAGGAGCTGGGCCACGATCCCAGCCCCGAGGAGATCAGCGAGGAGATGAAC
>USML01000018.1 GCA_900555855.1 uncultured Eubacteriales bacterium
CGCCATAGCACTTGGCCAAAACATCCTTGCGCAGGGCCTTGATGGTCTCCCGGGCGATGATCTTGCCGCCGATGGCCGCCTGCACGGGGATCTCAAACATCTGGCGGGGGATATTTTCCTTGAGCTTCTCGCAGATGCGCCGGGCCCGGCTGTAGGCCTTTTCCCGGTGAGCGATGAAGCTCAGGGCATCTACCTGATCGCCGTTGAGCAGCAGGTCCACCTTCACCAGATCGGAGGGGCGGTATTCGGAGATCTGATAGTCCAGCGAGGCATAGCCCTTGGTGCGGGCCTTCAGCGCATCGAAGAAATCGTAGATGATCTCATTCAGCGGCATTTCATAATGCAGCTCCACCAGATGGGTATCCAGATACTGCATATCCTTGAAGATGCCCCGCCGCTCCTGACACATGGGCATGATGTTGCCCACATAGTCCGGCGGAGAGATGATGGAGACCTTGGCATAAGGCTCCCGGGCCTCGGTGATCACGCCGGGATCCGGATAATTGTGGGGGTTGTCCACCCGGACGGTGGTGCCGTCGGACTTGTCCACCAGATAAATGACGGAGGGCAGCGTGGTCACCAGATCCAGATCAAACTCCCGCTCCAGCCGCTCCTGGATGATCTCCATATGGAGCATCCCCAAAAAGCCGCAGCGGAAGCCGAAGCCCAGCGCCACGGAGGATTCCGGCTCGAAGGTCAGGGAGGCGTCGTTGAGCTGGAGCTTTTCCAGCGCGTCCCGCAGGTCGGGATATTTGGAGCCGTCCTCGGTATAAATGCCGCAGTAGACCATGGCCTGAGCCGGCCGGTAGCCGGGCAGCGCCTCTGCCGCAGGACGCTCCGCCTCGGTGATGGTGTCGCCCACCTGCGTATCCTTCACGGTCTTGATGGACGCGGTGAAATAGCCCACCTCGCCGGCGCTGAGGGCCTCCGCCTTGCGCATGCCGAAGGGCTCCAGATAGCCGCATTCCAGCACCTGATACTGGGCCCCGGTGGCCATCAGGCGGATGGTCATGCCCGGACGGATGGTCCCCTGCTTGATGCGAAAATAAACAATGACGCCCAGATAGGGATCGTACTGGCTGTCAAACACCAGGGCCTGCAGCGGCGCATTTTCGTCGCCCTCCGGCGGCGGAACATGCTTCACGATGTCCTCCAGCACGGCGGGGATATTGATGCCCATTTTTGCGGAGATCTCCGGCGCGTCTGCCGCCGGCAGGCCAATGATGTCCTCCACCTCCTGCTTGGCTTTCTGCGGATCGGCGGCAGGCAGATCGATCTTGTTAAACACCGGCAGGATCTCCAGATCCGCGTCCAGCGCAAGATAGGTGTTGGCCAGCGTCTGAGCCTCCACGCCCTGGGTGGAATCCACCACCAGCACGGCGCCCTCGCAGGCGGCAAGGCTGCGGGAGACCTCGTAGTTGAAGTCCACATGGCCCGGCGTATCGATCAGGTTCAGCTCATAGGTCTCGCCGTCGTCCGCATGATAATTCAGCGTGACGGCCCGGGCCTTGATGGTGATGCCGCGCTCCTGCTCCAGCTCCATGTTGTCCAGCATCTGGGAATGGAGCTCCCGCTGGGAGACGGTGTTGGTCAGCTCCAGCAGCCGGTCGGCCAGCGTGGATTTGCCGTGGTCGATGTGGGCGATGATGGAAAAATTGCGAATTTTAGAACGGTCAGTCATAATGGCTCGCTCCTGCAACAAAAAGTATCAAGATTTGTTCAATTATTTATCATAGCACAAGCGCCGCGCCCGCGCAAGGCCTGCCCGCCATTTTCCCCGGGCAGAAAAAAGGGGCCGCCCCTGCAGGCAGCCCCAAAGGCTCATGCGTTCAGCCGCTCCCCGGCCAGCAGCGCCGCGCCCGCCATGCCGGCGGCGTTGCCCAGAAGGGCCGGCTTCAGCTCCAGCGGCTCAAAGCCCGGCATGATCTGGCTGCGGGTGCAGCGGTCGATGCGCCGGAACAGCGCCTCGTTCTGCAAGATGCCCCCGCCCAGGACCATCAGCGGCGGATTGAAGATATGGATCAGCGTGCTCAGGCCATAGGCCGCCCGCCGGACCCACTGATCCACCAGCGCGGAGACCTCCGGATCGTCCAGATGCCGGCAGACGGCCCGTCCGTCCGTGAGCTCCGGCCGGCGCTGACGCACCATCGCCACCAGCGAGGAGGCTGCAGCGAAGTTCTCGTAAAAGGCGCCCCAGGGGCCCTCCGCCGGCTGCTGGCTGAACAGCTGCATCCCGCCGAACTCCCCGGCGGAGCTGCTGGCGCCCCGATAGACCCTGCCGTCCAGGACGATGGCGCCGCCCACACAGGTCCCGTAAGTCACCATGAGAAAATCCCCGGCGCCCCGGCCCGCACCAAGCCGCGCTTCGCCGAAGGCCGCGGCGTTCACATCGTTTTCCACCGCCGCAGGAACGCCGTAGCGCTCCTCCAGCATGGCCCGCAGCGGCGTGCCGGTATAATCGGAGAGCACATTGTCAAAGAGGATCTCCCCCTCCCGCCCCACGGTGCCCCGGGTGGAGACGCCCACGGCTTCAAAGGGGCCCATACGGTCCAGCAGAGCAAAGACCTGCTCCAGCAGCGCCCGGGCGGAGACGATGGGGGTGGCGGTCTCCCGCTGTCCGGTCAGGGCGTTTTCCGTCCAGAGGGCGGATTTGATGGAGGTCCCCCCGATGTCCAGCACCGCGATCCGCGCGTCATTCCTCCACATGACAGATCACCGTCAGATCCGGGTGCAGCTGCAGGATAGAGGCGGGCACCTGAGCGCTGATGGGCCCGAACAGCGCCTGCTCCAGCGCCTGCTTCTTGGCCGGCCCCTCCGCGATGAGCAGGATCTTACGCGCCTGCATGATCAGACGGATGCCCATGGTAATGGCCTGCCGGGGAACCTGGTCTGCCGAGGCAAAGAACCGCTGATTGGCCCGGATGGTGCTCTCCTTCAGGGCCACGATATGGGTATCCTTCTCAAAGGCCTCGCCCGGCTCGTTAAAGGCGATATGGCCGTTGCCGCCGATGCCCAGCAGCTGCAGGTCGATGCCGCCCCGCTCTGCGATGGCCGCGTCATATTCCCGGCAGGCCCGGGCCAGATCGGTGGCGCAGCCGTCGGGCACATGGCATCGCTCTGGCGCCAGATTTACATGGTCAAACAAATTTCTCCGCATAAAGGCATGATAGCTCTGAGGGTTCTCCGGCGAAAGGCCCACATACTCGTCCAGATTGAAGGTGGTGACCCGTGAAAAATCGACATCGTCCTTTTGATACCATTCCACCAGCTGACGGTAAGTCCCGATGGGTGTGGAGCCCGTGGCCAGACCCAGGACGCACTCCGGCTTCAGGATCACCTGCGCGGAGATCAGGTTGGCGGCCTTGCGGCTCAGGTCCTGATAGCTTTTTGCCTTGATGATCTTCATAGCGTTCACCTCGTTGAAATTCCGCCGGACGGCGGTCAAAGATTAAAGATGACTGTATTGTATCACGCTTTTTCCGAAAGCGCCACTGTTTTTCCCGCCGCCGATGATGAGGGGCAAAGGAAAAACGCGTTTATCGTCCTATCCGATGGTTTTCACGAATGTTCAAAAAGTCCAATTGGACAATTTCAGCAGCTTGTTTATAATAAAGCTGTTTGAGCCTGAAAGGAAAGAGGTCATACTTCCATGTCTGACGGACCCCTGACAACCAACGAGCGCGGCGCAGACGCCGCCCTGCTGTCCGGTCTCAACCGCCGCCAGCTGAAGGAGCTGGAGGAAAAGCGGAAAACGCCGGCCCAGAAGGCCGCGGAGGCCGCCATTCTGCTGCTGCCGCTGCTCTGCGGCGGGCTGGCGCTGGCGGAATATCTGCTGCTGCCCAACCACAGCCGCAACCCCAGACCCTGGAGCTATGTATGGGTGCTGGGCGCGGCCGTCCTGTTCTATCTGGTCTGCCTGCTGGCGGCCCTGCTGCGGAAAAACAGGGGCGAAAAAGCGTTTTACGAAACGCTGCGCTACCGTGCGCCGCATGTTTCCGCGCTGTTTCTGTTTCTGGCCCTGTATGATTACCTTACGCTGAAGACCGGCGTCCTGACCCAGCCCTTCGTCCCCTGCATGAATTCCATCATCAACGCCTTTCTGGTGGACTACAGGCTGCTGGCCGACTGCACGCTGAACACCCTGAAGCTTTTGTTTCTGGGCTATTCCATCGGCGTGAGCCTCGGCCTGATCACCGGCATCGCCTGTGGCTATTCCAAAAGGGCCCGCTACTGGCTGGATCCGCTGATCAAATTTCTCGGCCCCATCCCCACCTCCACCTGGATCCCCATCATCATGGTGGTGGCGTCCTCCCTGTTCAGCGGCGCAGTGTTCATCATCGCGCTGGGCTCCTGGTTCGCCGTGACGGTGGCTTCGCTGACGGGCATCTCCAATGTGGGCAAAGAATATTTCGAGGCCGCGCGGACGCTGGGGGCCACCGAGCGGCAGCTGGTGTTCCATGTGGCCATCCCTCACGCCATGCCCTCTATTCTGCAGGGCTGCACACAGGCCATGAGCTCCTCCTGTGTGGCCATCATGATCGCGGAGATGCTGGGCGTCAAGTCCGGTCTGGGCTGGTACATGACCTGGCAGACCGGCTGGGCCAGTTATGACAAATCCTTTGCCGCCCTGTTTGTGATCTGCCTGATCTTCACGCTGGTCACCAACGGTCTGGAGCGGATCAAGCGCTATCTGCTCAGATGGCAGAACGGAGCTGAAAAATGATGTCTGACGAAATGAGACCCGTCTCCCTGCAGCTGGAAAAGGTCAGCAAGGTCTTTGCCAAGGTAGAGCGCGATCAGGTCACCCACGCGCTGCAGGATGTGAGCGTATCCATGACCAGCGGCGAGTTTGTCTCGCTGGTGGGGCCCTCCGGCTGCGGAAAATCCACCATCCTCCGGCTGGTGGCCGGGCTGATCGCGCCCACGCTGGGCCGCGTCACGGTGGACGGCGCGGAGGTCAGCGGCCCCTCTCCCCAGCGGGGGCTGGTCTTTCAGAACCCCACGCTCTTCCCCTGGCTGACGGTAGAAAAAAACATCTCCTTCAGTCTGGATATGCGGGGCGACCGGCAGGACAAGGCCGAAAAGGTCCGGCATATGCTGGAGATCACCGGTCTGGAGCGCTTCAAAAACGATTATCCCGCCCAGCTTTCCGGCGGCATGGCCCAGCGGGTGGCTCTGGTGCGCACGCTGATCAACCAGCCGGAGATCCTGCTGCTGGACGAGCCTTTGGGCGCGCTGGACGCCTTTACCCGGATGAATATGCAGGATGAGATCCTGAACATCTGGTCCCAGCGGAAGCAGCTGGCGCTGATGGTCACCCACAGCATCGACGAGGCGGTCTATATGGGCACCCGGGTCCTGGTGATGGAAGCCAACCCCGGCCGGATCGTGGCGGATATCCGCATCGACGAGCGCTTCCCCCGGGACCGCTCCTCCGCCAGCTTTGTGGAATACCGCAACGAGATCCTGAACAAGCTGCATTTTGGCGGCAAAAACCATTGATTTATCCGGCAGAGCCTGCCGATAAATAAAAAAAGATACAAGGAGAACGAAAACCATGAAAAAAGTCATTGCCTTGCTGCTCGTCATGGTCATGGCGCTGTCTCTGTGCGCCTGTGCCAACACAAGCGACAAAGACGAGCAGGGCGGAGCCCAGAAATCCAATGTGATCGTCGATTCCAACAACGACGGCCAGATCGAGGTCGGCACCGTGGACGATGTGGAAGTCAACCAGCAGAGCGAGCATCTGGACGCCGCCGATGCCTCTGCCTCCGGCAAGTGGGAAGCGCTGTTCGTCCCCGTGGACATCGAAGGCCGCGCCATCGATATGGCCGAGTTTGACCTGACCCCCACCGCGGAAGAGCTGGAAGCCATGAAGAACGAGCCCGCTTACGGCCGCCCCATCCATTACTTCATGTCCGACGGCTGCACCTCCGGCCCCACCATGGCGGACCATCTGGGCTATTATGAAGAAGCCGGCCTGACTGCCGAGGGCGTCAAGGGCAGCTCCGATGTGGAAGCGCTGGGCACCGATCAGGTGGATGTTGCCACCGGCATGATGGCCAAGATGCTGGTCCCCATCACCAACGGCGTGGACATCACCTTCGTGGGCGGCGCCCATATCGGCTGCAAGTCCCTGTATGTTCTGGCCGACAGCGCCTATGCCACGACTGCCGACCTGAAGGGCCAGAAGATCTCCGTCCCCAACGGAATCGGCAAATCTGACTACAACATCACCGCTCTGCTGCTGGACGCCGACGGCATCAACTACAGCTCTGATGTGGAGCTGGTCCAGGTCTCTGCCGACGCCTGCGTCACCTCCATGGAAAACGGTGAGATCGCTGCGGCCCTGCTCAGCGACACCTTTGCCTACTCCATGGTCAAGGACGGTAAGCTGAAGTGCATCCGCTCCCAGCTGGACACCGACTTTGCGGACCGGGTCTGCTGCGTCATGGCCATGAACGGCACCTTCGTCAAGGAGAACCCCACCATCGCCAAGAAGGTGGCTCAGGCCGTTCAGAAGGCCCACAGCTGGATGCGCGACAATTCCGAGGAAGCTACCAAGGTCCTGATGGACATGGGCTGGAACGGCGGCAACTATGAGATGAACATCATGATCAACAATTCTCTGCAGTTCGGCCTTTCCGATGACTTCACCGGCAACACCCTGAAGGACTTCATTCAGCGCTATATCCGGCTGGGTCTGATCACCTCCATGGACAACGCCGACGAGGTCCTGGAGCTGGCCTGGACGCCGATCCTGTAACCTGACCCCATCCAAACCCCTCCGATTTTTCAAGCGCAGAGCGGATCATTCCGTTCTGCGCTTTTCCGTGCCGCCGGGAGACGGCAAAGCCCGTCCCGGGATCTGGCCGGGACGGGCTGTTTTTCTGTTGGCTGCGCTGCTTTTCAGGCCTTCCAGCCTGCGGCCTGCCGGCGCTCCACCACGAAGCGGCGATAAAGGCCGTCCACGGCCACCAGCTGGTCGTGGGTGCCCTGCTGGACGATCCGGCCATGATCCACCACGAAAATGCGGTCTGCATTGCGCACGGTCTTGAGCCGGTGGGCGATGAGGATCACCGTCTTGTCGTGGGTCAGCTCGTCCACGGCCTCCATCAGCTCCTTTTCGTTCTCCGGATCCACATTGGCGGTGGCCTCATCCAGAATGACGATGGGCGCGTCCTTCAGCATGGCCCGGGCGATGGAGATCCGCTGCCGTTCGCCGCTGGAAAGATGTCCGCCGGCGGCGCCGCAGACCGTCTGATAGCCGTTTTCCAGGCTCATAATGAACGCATGACAGCCGCAGGCCTTGGCGGCGGCAATGACCTTCTCGTCGCTGGCCCCCTGTCTGCCCAGACGGATGTTGTCCATGACGGAAAGGTCAAACAGATAGTTGTCCTGCGACACATAGGCGATGCGTTTGGTGCATTCCGAAAGGGGCAAGGTGCGGATGTCCGCGCCGCCCAGCGGCACCACGATCAGCATGGAAAGGCCCATCCGCCAGTCTACCGAAAACAGCAGCGCCAGCACCGCCAGCGCGCCCACGATATTGGTGGTCATCTCCGGCAGCAGGTGCGCCAGCGTGGTCTCGATGGCGTCTACCCGCTCCACGATGATATTTTTATAGGAGCCGGAAGAGCGCTCCAGCACCGTCCCCAGCGGCAGCGTCGCCAGCTTATCCATCAGCCGGATGCGGGTCTTTGCCAGCACATGGAAGGTGGCGTGGTGGGAGATGGTGGTGGAAATGCTGTGCAGCACATAGCGCAGGGCCCAAAAGCCCGCCATCCAAAGGCACAGCGTCAGGCACCGGGAAAGCTCCGCCGTGCCGTTGACCAGTCCGGTGATGATCCGGATCATAATGAAATACGGCGCAAGGGAGCAGGCCACGCCCAGCAGGGCCGCAAGAATGCTCAGGGCATATTCCCCCCGCCTTCCCTCCGCCAGCTCCATCAGCCACGAGGCCGCGGAACGCTTCTGCGCAGCGTTTTTGTTCATTTGCCGCTCCCTCCCCTCGCTTCGCTTCGCATCCGCCAGGGAGTCCCAGGGGCCGCGGCGTGCCCGCGTCTGCAGTTTCCAATCCTTGCAATGCTCATGCGCAAATCTCCTTTGCTTCTGTATTTTGATTGGGATCCTTCCGGGTCCGCTTTTGGCGCGGTTAGAGTTCTCTAACTATCCGCCGTAAAAAACAGGCGGCGCACCGCCCGAAGATCCCGCCATGCTTGATGACGCCGCTATTATAGCACCGCCGCCGGGGAAATGCAAGCGCTTTCCCCCAGCAAAACGCCGCCGGATCCGTGCAGCTTCCGGCGGCGCTGGCAGTAAAATTATCCCTCAGAAGCGGCGCCCGCCCCATTTCAGCGGGACGGATCGCGCAGCGGTCCCGCTGCCTATCTTTCCTCCTGCTCCCTTGCGGGCATTTCCCACATATCCCTGAATTTCGCAAAATAGTAAATGCTCATGGTAAGGCTCAGCACCTCACCCACGGTGATGGACAGCCATACGCTGTCCATTTCAAATATGCGCGGCAGCACCAGCACCGGAAGGACCATGAAGACGATCGTGCGGCAGAACGACAGAATGGCGGAGGTCTTCCCGTCGTTGAGCGCCGTGAACCAGCCGGATGCAAACACATTGAACGCCGTCATGGTAAAGCTGGTGGCGACAATATGGAAACCATGTAGAGCAATTTCCGCAACATGGGCATTGCCCTTAGCGAAAAAGCCGACGACCCAGCTGCCCAGCAAATAGCTGATTGCCGTCACGACGGCAGAAGTTACAAGCAGAGTGATCACGCTGATGCGGAACAGCCGGGACAGCCGCTCCCTGTCGCCCCGCCCAAGATTATAGCTGACTACGGAGGAAATGCCGTTGACATAGCCCCGGAACAGACCGCCGAACAGGCCCTGGGCATACCAGATGATGGACAGGGACGCCACGCCGTCTGAGCCGCCGAGGCTCATGAGAATACGGTTAAAAAGAATGGTAATGACCGAAAAGGCCAGCACGCTTACCATCTTGGAGGAGCCGTTGATGCAGCTGTCCGTGATGGTTTTCCCGCGCCATTTGGGCCGGACCACATGAAGCACCTGCTTGCGGCTGGTGCAGAAGAAGATCGCGCCCACGATGGACGGCACGGCATAGCCGATGCTGGTCGCAATGGCGGCCCCCGTCAGCACCACGCTGAAGCCAAAAGCCACCGCCATCATCAGGGAAAAATCCTCCCGGGCTTCCTGATGTCTGCCCTCGCCGATCTTTCAGGCCACCAGGGCATTGCCGCCGCTGCCGAACATCATGCCCAACGCCGACGCCAGATAGGTCATGGGCATGGTGATATTGATGGCGGACAGGGCGTCCGTGTCTACATAGAGGGCCACGAAGATGCCGTCCACCGTGGAATACAAATTTGCAAAAATGCTTGAAAAGATCGTCGGCAGAGCGAACAGGATCAGCCAGCGGAAATCGATCCTGTGCTCCAGTTTCATTTGCGTTTCCAAAATAGTCTCCTTTTCTGTTGGTTCTGTTTTCTTTTTGTTTGAAAATCGGACGAATTACCCAAAAGGAAAGGGCCTTTCACAGCCCTTTCATCGTGTTTTTGCAGGCGTCCACATAGCGCCGGGTCAGGGAAAGGAGCAGATCCTGCTCTTCCCTGCTCAGCCGATCCATGGCGGTCCGTTCACTTTCCTGCACCTTCTGTAAAATGCACGCGGCTTCGTGCCGGCCCTGCTCGGTAAAATGGATGGTTTTATTTCGCCGGTCCTCCGGCAGCTCCTGCATCCGTATCCAGCCCCTTTTGTAAAAGGCCGTTACTGCAGAGTTGACCGTCTGCTTTGGCAGAAAGCACTGCTCGCACAGCATTTTCTGCGTGCAGTTTTCCGTTTCATAGATGGCGGAAAGAATGGAAAGGCTGGTGAAATTCAGCCCCACGGACTTTGCATAGTCCTCGTAGGATGCGTTCCACGCATGCAGACAGGCGCAGTAAGCGCGGATCGACTTGCCCACCGTATCGTCCATAAGCATCTCTCCCGGTACGAAATAAGATTAGTCCTGTTTTTATACCATTTTAACCCCGCAGGACCCTTTTGTTAAGGGGATGCCAAAACAATGAAGCGCTTGACCGTTCGGAAAAGCAAATCACCGGACGGCCTTCGGGCTCGTCCGGCGATATTCTGGTACGGGTAGTGGGACTCGAACCCACAAGCGAAAGCACTGGTACCTAAAACCAGCGTGTTTACCAATTTCACCATACCCGCATGGAAACAGCGTTATTATACACCATTCCGGCGGCGGCGTCAACCAAGGGCAAGCATTGACAAAGCCCCGGATCTTCGTTAAGATAAGAAAAAACAACATCCTTATAAAACCGCGAAGAAAGGGAGTCCTTTTTATGTCTATCGCCGCTTATATCGACCATACCCTGCTGAAGCAGGACGCTGCCGCCCCGCAGATCGACCGGCTCTGCGCCGAGGCGGCGCAGTATCATTTTGCGTCTGTCTGCGTGAATCCATGGTATGTGCCCCGCTGCGTCAAGCATCTTCAGGGCACCGGCGTGAAGGTCTGCACCGTGGTCGGCTTCCCGCTGGGCGCCACCACCACTGAAAGCAAGGTCTTTGAGACGCTGCAGGCCGTCAGGTCCGGCGCGGAGGAGATCGATATGGTCATGAATGTCTGCGCCATGAAATCCGGCAACACCCGTGCCATCGAGCAGGAGATCCAGGCGCTGGCCGCCGCCGTGGAGGGCCACGCCATTCTGAAGGTCATTCTGGAGACCTGTCTGCTGACGGAGGAAGAAAAGATCCTGGCCTGCCAGATCGCAAAGCGCGCCGGGGCCGATTTCGTCAAGACCTCCACCGGCTTTTCCACCGGCGGCGCAACCGTGGCCGATGTGGCCCTGATGCGCAGGACCGTCGGCCCGGAGATGGGCGTGAAGGCGGCCGGCGGCATCCGGGATTATGCCACGGCAAAGGCCATGCTGGACGCAGGCGCCACCCGGATCGGCGCTTCCGCCGGCATCGCCATCGTGCAGCAGGAGCAGGAAGCCCTGGGCAAATAACAAAAAGGGCGCCCCGAAGGGCGCCAGCTCCGGCGGAGAGGTCCTCTGCCGGATTTGTGGGGATAAAGATATGAACGGTGCCGGACGGTATCCGTCCGCCTGAAGGGTGATCCAGCCCTTCAGCATGTTCAGTATACCACGGCCACCGGGCGAAATCCGTCGGAATCCGTCTGGGAAGAATCGGAAATCTTCACAATTTGCCGCGGCAGCCCTTTCGCGGCTTTGGAGAAAAGTTACAAATTGTTCTTCCTTTTTTCCGAAGCCTGTGGTATACTGAAATTGCCGGAAGAAAGATCTGAGCAATGAGCAAAGGAGTGTCACACATGAAGATCGAGGTTTATGGCAGAAAAATGACCGTATCCGACACAATGGAGGCTTATGCCGTCCGCAAGATGGAAAAGCTGGGCAGATATTTCGGCGACGAGCCTGCGGCGCAGATCACCTTCTCCAGCGAGAGAGGGATGCAGACCGTGGAAATTTCCTTTTCCGTAAAGAACCTGTTTTTCCGCGCACAGGAGCGCACCTCTGATATGTATGCCTCCATCGACGGCGCGGTGGCTTCTATCGACCGTCAGATCCAGAAAAACAAGACCCGTCTGGCCAAGCGCCTGCATACCGACGCCTTCACCAAGTCGGTGGACGCCATGACGGATTATCACGAGGAGGACTTCCAGCTGGTGCGGGAAAAGACGCTGGAGGTAAAGCCCATGTCTATTGAAGACGCCATCCTGCAGATGAATCTGTTGGGGCACAGCTTCTTCTTCTTCGTCAATACCGACCGGGGCGGAAAGCACTGCGTCGTCTATAAGCGCAACGACGGCGGGTATGGCCTGCTGGTGAGCGAAGCCTGATCCTCTGTTATTATTTATTATGTATGCGGCCCCGCCGCCCGGAGCTTTTCCGGGCGGCGGGGTTTTTATCTCTGATCCGCGTTTATTCCTCCGCCTCCTCCGGCCCCTCCAGGACCTGTCGGACGGCGCTCCTGCGGCGGAACACCGTCAGCCAGCAGAAGCCCATGGCAAACAGCCCGCAGACGGTCATGCACAGCCGGTAAGAGATCACCTCGCCCAGCGCCCCGATCAGCAGCGAAAGCAGGCTGCCCGCCGCCGTAATCAAAACGCCCTGCCAGGCCTGCATCCGCGCCCGGAGCTGCTCCGGCAGATACCGCTGCACCGCCGCCTGCCGGATGGCGGCGCTGTTGATGCCCAGAAAGCCGCAGACCGCCCGGTTTGCCAGCATCAGCGGATAAGGCAGCCAGAGCAGCAGCGCATCCATGGTCTCATAGACCTGATAGACCAGAAAGGTGAAGGCAAAGCGCCGTTCCCGGGGGACGCTCCGCCGGTAGCGCACGGCCCCGCCCAGCGACCGCCCGGCAAACTCCGCCACGGAAAAGAAGGAATACATGGCGGCGGTAAAGCCCGGCGCCGTCCGGAAAAAGGCCACCAGCAGCGGCGAAGCGCCCATGGCCACCCCATTGGTAACGGCCATATAGTCAAACAGGCTTCGCAGACCCGGCTCCTGCCGGAGATAGGCCGCCGCCTCCCGCAGATCGTTCCACCAGGTCCGCAGGGAAAACAGCGGCGCATCCTGCCGGCGGGTCTCCCGCACCCGGATGCGGCTCTCGATAAACGCCGCCAAAAAGGAAAGCCCGGCCTGGATCAGCAGCAGATCCGCAACGCCCAGCTTGTCATAAAGAAAGGCCGCGGCAGGCGTCATGGTCACCTTCAGCACCGGATAGAGCATGGATGAGACCGTATAGCCCTTCTCCTCCATCCCCTTGGGGATGACCTGGGGATAAAAGCTGCCGTAGGCCAGCTCGTCAAAGGCGCTGAGACAGGCCAGCACCAGCGAAAAGCAGAGATAGCCCCCATAGGAAAAGGCAAAGCGCCGCAGCAAAAGCCCCGCCGCCCCATAGAGCAGCCCATTGACCACATCGCCGCCCACCAGAAAGGGCTTGCGGGGCAGCCGGTCCATCAGCGGCGCGATAAAGACCGGCAGGATCACATTTGGGATCAGCTGGATCGCCAGCACCAGCGCAGAGGCCAGCGTGCTCCCCGTCTCGTCAAACACCAGAAAGGACAAAGCAAAGCCGCTGAGGATGCCCCCTGCCGCCCCCAGCCCGGTGGCGCAGGTGATGCGGATAAAATCCCGTGTCCAGAGCGTTTTTTTCATGCTCCTCACCTCCCGGCTTATGATACCATAGGCTTCTTCATGAAAAAAGCCCCTTGTTCCGGGAAGATCTCGCCGGAAACAAGGGGTTAAATCGCATTGAATCGCACTTTTCAGGAAAATTCACAGCGCAGGAGATAGGCCTGCCGGTATTGGCGGGCCGCCTCATACCATTTCAATACATAGGGCAGATGGAACCGGACATAGCCCATGGGCAGCTCCGCCCGGATGTGGGCAAAGGTCTCCAATAGCCGGGCGCCATATTCCGGCCGCTGCAAAAAGTCCGGCTGCTCCAGCCGGAAGCGCACCAGCGCCAGCATCTCCTGCGCCAGCTCCGGCGCGATCTCCCCCGCCGCGGCGTTTGTCTCCGCCCGGTCCAGCGCAGCCAGCCCCTCCTGCCGCTTTCCCAGCTGCTCGCAGCAGATGGCCAGCTTGTGCAGTGCCAAAACGGAGGGCGCTTCCAGCCCGGAAAAATAGGCGTAGGCCGCGGCGGCGTCCCCCTGCTCCAGCTGACTGGAGGCCAGATTATAATCAATGGTCGTCCGCAGCCCATCGTCTCCCAGCGCCAGCGCCAGCCGCCGGGCCACGGCATAATGCTGCCGCAGCTGCTCCATGCTGCCCAGATCGGAGCAGCAGTTGCCCAGATAGGTCCTGGAAAGGAGCATCAGCCGCACCAGCCCCTGCTCCGCCGCCCGGTCATAGGCCTGCTGCAGCGCTTCCATGGCCAGGGCATATTCCCCCTGCCGGTATCGGTCCACGCCCTCCATCATCCGGTAAAAGGGCGCAGGCTCCAGCGCCGTCGCCGCGGCATAGTCCCGCTTCAGGGCCAGCTGCAGCGCCCGCTGGGGCGGCGTCATAAAGGGCTCGCAGTCCTCCGGAAGGGGGCGGTGCTCGTCTGCATAAAAGGCCTGCAGCAGCAGGAAATCCATCGCCTGTCGGCTGCGCATCAGTGTTTGCTCTCGGGCCTGCAGTGCCGAAAAGCTCCGGCGAAAGCCAGCCTGATCTCCCTCCAAAAGCAGCGCCCGGCAGCGAGCCAGCAGGGCTTCCACCTCCGGCTCCAGCGCCCACTGCAGCCCCAGCCGTTCAAACAGCAGCGCCAGCACCTCCGGCGAGGGCCGGGCCTTTCCCTGCTCCAGCTTGGAAAGATAGGACGCGGCGCAGATCCCGCGGCAGAGCCCCGCCTGGCTCCAGCCCCGCCGCAGCCGCTCCCGCCGGATCATCATTCCCGCAAGCTCCATGTTCGCTTCCTCCCCGCTTCAGACTGCCGCCATTTTATCACAAAAGCCGCGCCCGGCGCAAGGCCGGCAGGAATAATCCTCCATGTTTCTGAAACACTAAGAAAAAAAGCAAGGAGGCCCTTTATGCTGATCCCCTTTGCGCGGACGCTGATCCTCTATCTGGCCATCATTCTGGCCCTGCGGCTCATGGGCAAGCGGCAGGTGGGCGAGATGCAGCCCAGCGAGCTGGTGGTGACGATCCTGGTCTCGGCGGTGGCCTCCGTCCCCATGCAGGACATCGACATCCCCCTCTCCCACGGTCTGGTGCCCGTGCTGACGCTGATCGCGGCGGAGGTACTCATCTCCGCCCTGACGCTGAAAAACAGCCGATTGCGCCAGCTGCTCGCCGGCAAGCCCGTTCCGGTGATCTGCAGCGGCCGGCTGGACCAGAACGCCCTGAAAAAGCTTCGCCTCAGCACCGACGACCTGCTGGAGGATCTGCGGCTCAACGGCATTTTCGACCTGCGGCAGGTGCAGTTTGCCCAGTTGGAGACCAACGGTCAGCTCAGCGTGCTGCTCCGCAGCGGCGACGCCCCCGCCACCCCTTCCCAGCTGGGGCAGAAGGTCTCTCAGGCGCTGCCCATGCACACGCTGGTGGCCGACGGCGCCCTGCGGGAGGATTCTCTCCGGCAGCTGGGGCAGAGCCGGGACTGGCTGGAGCGGATCCTGAAGGCCGGCGGCATCCGGACGCTGGCGGAGGTCTTTCTCTTCTGCGCCGATGAAAACGGCGATCATTTTCTCATCAAAAAGGAGCGGTGAGCCATGCACTGGCGTGTGATCCTCGCGGCGTGTATTATCGCCGGTCTGCTGGCAGGCGGCCTGGTTTCTCTGCACCACACAGCAAAGCTCTGTACCCAGGTCTCTTCGCCGCTGGAGCAGCTTTCGGCGCAGCTGCAGCAGAAAGCGCCGGCCGATCTGGCGCTGCTTCAGCAGGCCATGGAGATCTGGCAGCGAGGTCTGCCCTATCTTTCCTCCGTCCTGGCCCACGATCGGCTGGACGCCGTCAGTGGCGCGCTGTTTCGGGCGGAGGGCTTTTTGAAGGCGGAGGACGGCGGCGAGGCGCTGGCGGAGGTGCGGGACGCTTTGTGGCAGCTTTCGCTGCTTGGGCAATATGACAAGCCCACCGTCCGCAGTCTTTTATAGATTCCATTTTTTGCCGTTTCCTTTTGGGACGGGCAAACGCGTTTTTTGCTTTGTTAAAGCATTAACGCGTTTATTTTTTCTTTTTGCTGCCCAAAGGAAGCGTTTTTTTCAAAAAGTCTCCCTCCCGGGCAATCTTTTACCGATTCTTTGCTATCTCTCTTTTTTTAGACATAATGACGGAATCTGCAAAGAAGTTTCGGTAATGCTGCATAGAAGGTTCAATCTTGTAATTATGTTCACAATGTGGTAACATATTGCTATACGGAGCAGGCAGAGCGCCCCATGGCTGCCTGTAAAAATTAAGGAGGGTTTCTATGGGTTTCATGGATTGGTTAGCAAATTTTAACAGCAAGGTCAACGGCGTCGTCTGGGGTCTCCCCATGATGGTCCTGATCCTTGGCACTGGTATCTACATGTGCATCCGCTGCGGGTTCCCCCAGTTTACCCACTTCGGCTACATCATGAAGAACACCCTTGGCAAGGCTTTTGAAAAGTCTGAGGCCAAGGAAGGCTCTATTTCTCCCTTTAAGGCTATGTGCACCGCGCTGGCCGCTTCCATCGGTACTGGCAACATCGCCGGCGTTTCCGGCGCCATCGCCATCGGCGGCCCCGGCGCTGTCTTCTGGATGTGGATCTCCGCTCTGCTGGGCATGTGCACCAAGTTCTGCGAAGTCACGCTGGCCATCCGCTTCCGTGAGCGCAATGAAAAGGGCGACTGGGTCGGCGGCCCCATGTATTACATCAAGAACGGTCTGGGCAAGCATTGGCAGTGGCTGGGCGTTGTCTTTGCCATCTTTGGCTCTCTGGCCGCGTTCGGTATCGGCAACATGACGCAGATCAATACCATCTGCTCTACTGTTGGCACTGCCATTCAGAACTTTGTCCCCGATGTCAACCTGACGATGGTCGCCTGGATCGTCGGCGCCCTCTGCGCTGTGGTCGCCTTTATCGTCTATATCGGCGGCATCGAGTCTATTGCTGATGTGTGCGCCCTGCTGGTGCCCGTCATGGCTATCATTTATATCATCGCCTCCATCATTGTTATCATCGTGAATGTCAGCGCCATTCCCGCCGCCTTCTCCGCCATCTTCAAGGGCGCCTTTGCTCCCGCTTCCGTGGCTGGCGGCTTGGCCGGCGTCGGCATCAAGACTGCTATCACCAAGGGCGTTGGCCGCGGCATCTTCTCCAACGAGGCCGGCCTGGGCTCCGCTCCTATCGCCCATGCTGCCGCTGATGTGGATCATCCCATCAAGCAGGGTATCTTTGGCGTTTTCGAGGTCTTTATGGATACCATCGTGGTCTGCACCATGACCTCTCTGGTGGTTCTGCTGGGTGTCGGTGTGAACAACATCGAGTTCGGCACGGATACTGGTGCGCAGCTGACCATTGACGGTTTCATCTCCGTCTTCGGCCAGAAGGCTCCCGGCGTGGTCGTGGCCATCTGCCTGATGCTGTTTGCCTTCTCTACCGTGCTGACCTGGGGTCTCTACGGCACCCGCTGCATGGAGTATCTGTTCAACTACAAGGTCGCCAAGGTCTATCAGGTCATTTTCTGCCTGGTCATGGTCGTGGGCGGCATTCTGAAGCTGGATCTGGCCTGGGCCATTGCCGATACGCTGAACGGCCTGATGGCGATCCCCAACCTGATTGCAATCCTCGCGCTGAGCCCCGTGGTCATCAAGCTGACCAAGGATTATTTCGCCGGTGTCAAGGCTGCCAAGGTCGCCAAGAAATAATCTCCCCAAAGCATCACAAAAGCGGCATGGAGCTCCATGCCGCTTTTCTTTTTTCCAGACGCCAAAAAAACAAGACCGGCCCCCACCGCAGCTTTACCCAACGGAAGATAAAGCAGGGGATGCGGCGGAGGTCGGTAGCTTTATTATACCGGCTTCAGAAGCAAAAGCAATATGCTGGCTGCATAGTGTCTGCACAAAATTTTTCCGCGCCGGCGGGCTTCACTTTTTCTCCAGCAGACGGTTCAGCTCGTCCATAAAGCTGTCCAGATCCTTGAACTGCCGGTAGACCGAGGCAAAGCGCACATAGGCCACCTGGTCGATATCCTTCAGCTCCTCCATCACCAGCTCGCCGATGCGGACGGAGGGGATCTCCCGATCCATGGAATTGACCAGCTTCTGCTCGATGCGCGAAGCCGCCCGCTCCAGCGTGTCCATGGGCACAGGCCGCTTCTCGCAGGCCTTGATCAGCCCACCCAGGATCTTCCCCCGGTCAAAGGTCTGGCGGGAGCCGTCCTTTTTCACCACCACCATGGGGACCCGCTCCACGATCTCATAGGTCGTAAAGCGTTTTCCGCAGGAGAGACATTCCCTGCGGCGGCGGATGCTGCTGCTCTCGTCGGTGGGACGGGAATCGATCACTTTACTTTCCGGATAGGCACAATAGGGACAGCGCACGGCGGACACCTCGTTTCTGAATCTTAGCGGCTCTATTATACCCTTTTCCGAAAAAAACCGCAAGAGGGCTTTTTTCTCATAAAATCCATCGTTTCTGCATTTTCTTCCGGATTTCCTCTTTTCTGCCGGGAGATTTTCCTGTATAATCAAGATATTATCCTGATAGAAAAACGGTGATCGCAATGAATGATTTGATCTTGTTCTCCGAGCTTTCCGCCTTCCGCGCCGGAACGGTCTGCGCCCTGCAGGAGGAGCCCTCCATCGGCCGGGGCGCGCTGACGCTGCCGCCGGAGCAGGCCGAAGGCTCCTTCACCTCTCCGGAGGTGCCCATGGGGCCCTTTTCCACTGTGGTGCTCAGCTGGAACACCGACCTTCCCGTGGGCTGCGTTTCCGAGGCCCAGTGCCGGGTCCGGGACGAAGCCGGCGAATGGTCTCAGTGGCTCAGCTGGGGCGTCTGGTCGCCCTATGTCCGCCGGGCCAGCCTTCCGAAGACCGAAGGCGGCTGCGCCTCGGTAGAGACCGACACCCTCTCCATGGCAAAGGGCCGCACCGGAACAGCGCTGCAGCTGCGCTGCATCCTGCGGCGGGAAAGCGGAACGGGCGTCCCTGCCCTGCGTCTGCTGGCGGCAACCTGCCGTCTCTCCGACGAAGACCGGCTCACCCGCCGGCTGCCCACCACGCCGGTGGACAATCCCGCGCCGGCCTATACCCAGGTGCTGCGGGATCCCAACATCGGCTCCGTCATGTGCAGCCCCACCACCGCCACTGTTCTGATGAACGCCCGGGGCGGCGACCTGCTGCCGGAGGAGACGGCCATGGCCTGCTGGGATCATGAATACGAGGGCTTTGGCAACTGGGCCTTTACCATGGCGGCGGCAGGGAGCTTCGGCTATGAATGCTGGCTCACCTATGCCGACGCCGACACCCTGCGGCAGGAGCTGCTGGCGGGCTGGCCCGTGGGCTGCAATGTGGCCTATGCTCCTTCGCCGGAACGCGCCACCCCCCACGCCCCCTATGTGGAAAACACCCCCGGCTTTACCAACGGCCATCTCATGTGCGTCACGGGCATGGCCGTGGAGAACGGCCGGGAATGGCTGCTGGTGCATGATTCCTATGGCTGCCCAGACAGTCTGGCCGTCCGCCGCTATCCGCTGGATCAGTTCCTGCAGTGCTGGCACGGCATTTTGTATGTCCTGCGGCCCCGCCTGCCCGGCGCCGGTTACGCCGCGCCCCACCGGATCCCCGCCCAGCTGAAAAAGACCGACTGCGGCGACGAATGGCGGCTGGAGGTGGACGGCCAGCCCCTGCCGCTGGCGCCGGACTTCTGCGGCACCCGCAAGCTGCCCCGGGGCATCGTGGCCTACACCCTGCGGGACGCCTATCTCTATGCCACCACCGCCAACCGCCCCTTCTGCTACAGCAAGGTCAGCGCCAACGGCGACCTGATCCTGCCGGCCCGGCAGCTGCTGCGCACTTCTCCCCTGGGCAGCGACGCCCGGCTGGATGTCTTTGTCATTACGGACCGGGGCGTCACCTACACCGCTTCTCTGACGCCGGCGGACCTCTGATCTCCAAATTCTGATTTGAAAGGGGCTTTTCCATGAAGCCTGTCAAAGCAAAACTCACCGTCAAGCAGCTGATCCTGCTGCTGCTCTGCGCCTCTGCCCTGCTCTACGCCATCCATTACCTGATCTTCCGCGACCTGCACCATCTGGCCATCTTCGGCCTGCACGAGCTGGCCTTCGTTCCGCTGGAGGTGATCCTGGTGACGCTGGGCCTGGACCAGCTGGTGGAAAAGACCCACCGGGAGGAGGCCCGCAGCAAGGTCAGCATCATCGAGACCCTGTATTTCAACGAATCCGGCGGGACCATGCTCCGCTACCTCACCAGCTTCGACCCCGACGCGGCCCGTCTGCGGGAGCTGCTGCAGGTGACGGAGGACTGGCACTCCTCCGATTTCCGCCAGGCCATCCGCCAGCTGAAAAGCTATCCCTTCCTGCTGGATCTGGACCGGATCGACTTTTTCGGCCTGCACTACCACCTGAGCCAGCGGCACGAATATTACCGCAGCATGCTGGAAAACCCGGCTCTGACCCAGTCAGAGGCCTTTACCGAGATGATCATGAAGATCTATCTGCTCTGGGAGGAGCTGGACGGCCGCACCAACCTCTACCAGCTGCCCGAAAAGGATCGGAGCTATCTGGCGGAGCTGCTCCATGAGATCTATCGGGAGCTGACGGAATACTGGCTGGACAATGTGTATAACCACAGCATCCACAACCGTTTCCGCCTCCATCGGGCCATCGAGAGCAATCCCTTCCTGGACTAAAGCCCCTGCTTCCGGCGGCGAAAGGCGCTTTTTCGCCGCCGGAAGAAAATATCTGATTTTTTCGCATTTTCCTCTTTACTTTTCCGGAAAAAGTGATATAATGTTATTTGCTCTGGTAAATGCGGCCTTGCAGGGACGCAGTTTATGCGCGGCAGTGCGGTCCTGTGATCCGCAGCGGCTTGACCGGAGCCTGAAAAAGGCACGACGCGCGCGTGCCGGTCCTATGGGCCTGTAGCTCAGTTGGGAGAGCGTTCGGTTCGCATCCGAGAGGTCGTGGGTTCGAATCCCTTCAGGTCCACCATAAGTCCACCGTAATTTGGATAGAATTACGGTGGACTTTTTCCATGCCAAAAAAACGCATACGGCGCGGCGGCATATCGATTCCCTGAAAAGGGAAGAAAAGCGCGCACTGGCTTCCCTTTCGGCGCAAGGAGGAAGGCCGGAATGAAAGCGTCCAGAGCAAAACTGATTTTAAGCTATGTGCTCCCTACGATTTTGAGCCAGTGCGCCTTTTTCCTGTTCACCATCGTGGACGGGATCTTCGTCGGCCGCGGTGTCGGGACCGACGCGCTGGGGGCAGTCAATCTTGCCCAGCCGCTTGTTATGGTCATCGGCGCGGTATTTATGTGGAAATGGTCTGCGATTATCTTTTCTGGTATACCGCCTTTACGATCCCCTCCGCCCTTGCCGCCACCCTGCAGGGCTTCGGCCGGAACGACGGCGCGCCGGTGTTCGTCATGGTTCCACCATCGTCAGCACCGCTTTGAACATTTTTCTCGACTGGCTGTTTGTTTTCCCGCTAAAGCAGGGTCTGGCGGGCGCCGATCACCGTGTTCTGCATGAACCTTGTGATCATCCGGTTTCTGCCGGAGGGCAGCGTCAACGCCTACTCGGTCATCAGCTATGTGGTCGCCTTTGCCTATGCCGTGTTTATCGGTGTGTCCGAGGGGATGCAGCCGCTGTTCGGGCAGAGCTACGGCGATAAAAATGTCGACAACCTGCACTATTTCAAGCGCTGGGGCATGATCGTCAGCCTGCTGGCGCCGCCGTGAGCAACGGCGCACGGACCGCCAGCGCCTTCTCTTCCCTATGCTTCAAAGCACCGTAACGGCCAGGGCCGTCAGTGCGGCAATTGCGGCGAACAGCGGGATCCCGCGCAAAAAGGATTCAATATGCTTTTCGGATCCTGATAGTATTTCTTTTCCGGCAAAAACGAGAAGCGGATGCGTTTTGTGCTGCGCCACCAGAGCAGATCGATCACAAGAAGATCGAACAGCCCCAATCCCTCGCCGAACGCAAGGAAGTACCAGAATGCCGGCAGATAACCGTCCAGGTTCAGCACGCCTTTCAGCGCAAGTCCCAGAACGGGAAACACGGCTGTGAAAAGCAGAAGATTGCTGAGCAAAACGGCAGCGGCGGATTTTGCCTTCGGCACAGCGGTTCCAAGCTGAGAATCGCTTCGCACGCGGTTCTGGACCGCTTCGGGATAGGAGCGCAGCCCAATGAGATTTTTCCTGTCCGTGCCCGTTCCGAGAAAGCATACGCCCCAATACAGGAAATAGAAAGCGATGGCAAGAATGATCTTCATAAGCTTATATCTCCGTCGAATTCAGAAAGCTGCGGATCGTGCGAATATAGGCTGCTGCTTTATCATGGGCACATCAGGAAAACCACCGCAGAACAAATCCACCGGCGGCCTTCCGCCGACACACAAGACTAAAGGAGGTCATCTGCTATGAAAACCAGACAATGGATATCTCTTCTCTGCGCCGCGGCGCTGGCCCTTTCTCTGGCCGCCTGCAGCAGCACATCCACAGAGGACTATGCCGGCCAGACCCTTACGGGTCAGGTGACGGCCATCGACGGCAGCTCCGTCACGCTCCAGCTGGGCGAGCTGGAGGAGCAGCAAGCCGATGCAAACGCCCCGACACCGCCGCAGGACAGTCAGGCCCCGGCAGATCTGCCGGAGGCTCCCCAGGATGGCTCCGCTCCTGCGGCTCCTGATCAGACTCCGCCGGAGAGCGGCTCCGGCAGCGATCTCAGCGCGCCCCCTGCCAAGCCCGACAGCGACAGCAGCAACAGCAGCGCCGGCAGCCAGACCCCGCCCGATGCGCCCAGCGGCCAGCCGGGCAGCGGCGAGACGCCGCCTGACCTGCCTGCAGGCGGCAGCAGCTTTACCGCCGGCGAGGAGCGCGTAACGCTGGACTTCTCCGCCGCGGCGCTCACGGAAAACGGCGAACAGGTGGACCTTTCCGCGCTTTCGGAGGGTGATGTGGTCACCGTCGCCGTGGGCAGCGGCAGCGCCGTCTCCTCCGGAGAGATCGTCAGCCTTGGCGGTCCCGGCGGCATGGGCGGTCCCGGCAATATGGGTGCGCCCGACGGCACGAACGGCCCGGGCAATATGGGCGGCCCCGGCGGCGGCTTCGGCGGCAGCAGCACCGTCACCCAGGGCAGCAGCGCAAACACCATCTCGGAGGACGGCGTCTATTCCAATGAGACCTACACCTCCACCGGCGACGATGAAAACGCCCTGCGCATCGACGGTGCCGCCGTCACACTGGAGGGCATTACGGTAGACAAATCCGCCGGCGCTACCTCCAACACGGAAAACGGCGACTTTTACGGCGTCAACGCCGCCCTGCTGGCCACCAATGGGGCCACCGTCACCATCACCAACGCCACTGTCACCTCCTCCGCCCAAAACGGCAACGGCGTCTTCAGCTATGGCAGCGGCACCACCGTCAACATCTCTGATTCCACCATCACCACCACGGCAGACAACTCCGGCGGCTTCCAGACCACCGGCGGCGGCACAACCAACGCGAAAAACCTGACGGTGGAGACCTCCGGCAATTCCTCCGCGGCCATCCGCTCCGACCGGGGCGGCGGCACCGTGAAGGTAACCGGCGGCGTTTATACCTCGGGCGGCTATAACTCCCCGGCGGTCTATTCCACGGCGGATATCACCGTGAAAAACGCCGTCCTCACCGCCAACCGCTCCGAAGCGCTGGTCATCGAGGGCAAAAACTCCATCGTCCTGGAAAACTGCACCGTCTCCGGCAACATGAGCGACACCCAGGGGGCCAGCTCCGATGAAAATGTCCACAATGTGATGATTTATCAGTCCATGAGCGGTGACGCCGATGTGGGCACCTCCGTCTTCTCCATGACCGGCGGCAGCCTGACGGCGAAAAACGGCGATATGTTCTATATCACCAACACCCACTGCATCCTGACCCTCTCCGGCGTGACGCTCCGCAATGAAGACGCAGACGGCGCTCTGCTGCGGGTCGTGGGCAACAGCGCCAGCCACGGCTGGGGCTCCGCCGGCAGCAACGGCGCGCAGGCAGAGTTCACCGCCAACGCCCAGACGCTGGAGGGCGATATCATCGTAGACTCCATCTCCACGCTGGAGCTGACGCTCACCGGCGGCAGCAGCCTCACCGGCACGGTCAGCATCGTGGAAAACGCCCAGGGCGGCGCTGCCGTCGGCAGCAATGCCGCGGTCACCATCGACAGCGGCTGCACCTGGACCCTCACCGGCGATTGCGTCATCAGCAGCCTGGTCAACAGCGGCACCATCAATTTCAACGGCTATACCATCACGCTGGCCGACGGCACGGTGCTGCGGTGAGCTTCGGCTCCGCTCCGGCAGACAAAATGCCTTTTCTTTCTTCCAAAGCTGTGCTATAATCTTCCTGTCCCCCACGGGCAGAAGAAAACGCCATTGGCCGAAAGGAGCTTGCGCCATGTCTCAGGTGACGAAACGCGCGCTGGAGCAGTCTTTGAAACATCTTCTTCTGAAAAAGCCGCTCACGAAGATCACCGTGGGCGAGATCGCAGAAGACTGCGGCATCAACCGCATGACCTTTTACTATCATTTTAAGGATATCTACGATTTGGTAGAATGGTCCTGTCTGGAGGACGCCCGGCAGGCGCTGGATGAAAAAAAGACTTATGAAACATGGCAGCAGGGCCTTTTGCAGATCTTCGAGGCCGTCCAGCAAAACAAGCCGTTTATTCTGAATGTTTACCGCTGCGTCCACGGAGAGCAGGTGGAAAAATACCTGCAGCCGCTTGTAGACCAGCTTCTGCTGGATGTGCTCAACGAAGAGGTGGGCGAGATGCAGGTCCGGGACGAAGACAAGCAGTTCATCGCTCAGGTCTATTCCCACATCTTCATCGGCCTGATGCTGGATTGGATCAAGGACGGCATGCGGGAGGAGCCCCGCCCGATCGTAGACCGGCTCTCAAGGCTGATCAAAGGCTCCATGAAGGAGGCGCTTTCCCGCTTCCGGCTCTGATCTTATCATTTTGCCGGATCTGATCAAATTTTTTACACCTTTCCGCTCCGTGATAAAGCTTTTATCACGGAGCTTTTTCTGTCCATTGCAGACCGGGCAGCCAGCGCTATAATAAGATCAACAGAGAAAAAAACACAGAAAGTACAACAGGAGGTTTTTGTTATGTATTATTCCGCTGGCACTTACGAATCCTTTGCCCATCCCGAAAAGCCCAAGGAT
>USML01000019.1 GCA_900555855.1 uncultured Eubacteriales bacterium
CGTTGGTCAGGTTGCCAATGGCAGTGATCTTCAGCATAGTTCAGTTCTCCTTTTTTTGTTTGATATGTTGTTGAATGGGATAGAAAAAGCGGCAGACGCTCCGCTTCGTGCGTCTGCCGCAGTTTTCATGTGAGTCAATAGCCCGTCTTGGGCAGTGTGGGAATGACAGGTTTTCCGTAGACCGTTGTGACCCAACGG
The DNA here is from genome assembly GCA_900555855.1 of uncultured Eubacteriales bacterium. Classification (GTDB taxonomy): domain Bacteria; phylum Bacillota; class Clostridia; order Oscillospirales; family Butyricicoccaceae; genus UBA4644. Next base: position 199 of record USML01000019.1, read on the forward strand.
CTGATGCCCTGTACCCAGGTGCCGCCATAAGTGCCGCCGACATCGGCTACATTGACGAAGGAACCTGCGGACAGCCCGGTCACCGCCTTGCAGTGAAGGTACGGTTTCTCTACCTGCGCGAAGCCTGCGGGTGCCTGTCCGAACACGAACATGATCTCTGTCACGCGCTCATTGGATGCCAGCTTCAGCGCCGTGGCCGATGCGGCAAGCGTATAGTTCTTCTGCGTAGACAGATTGTCGGCCAGTGTGCGGTGATCGCCGCCGTTGACGCGGTAGACGATCTTATAAGTACCGGGTCTGTTGTAGGTGCCGGTCACTACGGTATCCAACCGCACCTGTGCCGGCAGCGTGTCGCGCCAGTAGAAATTGCTCAGGCTGACATTGGAGGTGTTGGCGATGCCGGAGAACGCATAACGCACCGGCTGTCCGGCCACGATCTCCTTCGGTCCTGTTTTTGTGATAGCTACGCCGGTACTCAGGCTCTTGTCCTCCACCTCAAAGCGCAGGATCTGACCCTCGTATTCCAGATAGGCAGTCAGCTCCTTGTCGTTGATACCATAATGCTCCGGCGCCTTGATCTCTCGCACATAGTAGCGGGACAGGGGCAGTTGCTTGGAAACAGCCAGTCCTCGGCTGTTAGAGCGAATGGTATCGACCACATTGCCTGCTTTGTCAGTGATCTCAAAGACTGCGCCCTCCAGCAGTGTCCCGGCTGGCAGGCCGTTGGTGGGATTATAGTCGGCAGACTTTTTCACGATCTGGATCTGGCCTGTGATGGGCGTGTTCTTCCATGTGATCGTAGAAGTGCCGCCGTATTCCACATAGAAGGTTTTGACTGTGGTATCCAGCACATAACCGTCCGCCGCCTGGATTTCCCGTACCAGATACTTGCCGTCCGTCAGCGTCTTGTCGATATAGACATAGCCGTTCTGGTCGGAGGTGTACTGGCCGATAGGGTTGCCCTTACTGTCCGAAACGAGGAAGGTCACGCCGTAAATGCCCTTGCCGGTCACACTGTCGATCTTGTGGATGAGCATGGAGCTGGCCTGTGTGTTCTCGACGGTCAGCGAGGTCGTCTTACCGGCTTTTACCTCAAAATTGTGCGGCGTGCTGTCCAACAGATAGCCCTTTGCGGCCTTGATTTCAGTCGCGGTGTACCAGCCATCCGCAAGCTGCGGGAGCGTGATAACGCCGTTGCTGTCCGTGGTATAAGTGCCGATGCGCTCACCATTCATCTTAGCGATCTCAAACTGCACACCCTTGATGCGCTCACCGCTGTCCGCGTCCACCTTGATGATCTGGCCGCCGCCGATGGGCGTGTTGGTAAAGGTCAGCGTCTGTGTGTCGTTGCGGTCTACCTTTACAGTCTGCGAGGTGCTGTCCAGCACATAGCCGTCCGGCGCTTTGACCTCCGTTACCACATAAGTATCCGGTTTGAGGTCCACCAGCTTGATCTGGCCATTGCTGTCCGTGGTGTAAATGCCATTAGAAGTGACCGTGCCGCCGTAGTTTCCGACAAACGAACCATCTGAGGTCGTGATTTTGAACTGCGCGCCGGGAAGCGGCTGCTTGGTCACGCTGTCGATCTTGTCGATGATAAGATCGCCGTGTTTGCCGTTGGAAAACTCCACCGTCACCACATCCTGCTCCTTACCGGAGAGATAGACGGTCTGCGGCGTGTCGTCGATCTCATAGCCTGTGGGGGCTTTCGTTTCCTCAACGACATAGGTTCCGGCCTTCAGCCCGGTAATGACGATGGTGCCGTTGGCCGAGGTGGTGTATTCTCCGATGACCGTGCCGCCGGTGCCAGAGGTCCCGCCCAGATAGCGCACACGGAACTTCGCGCCTTGCAGCATGGTGCCGCTGTCTGCGTCCACCTTTTTGATGATGAGCGCTGAAAGGGGCGTGTTTTCAAAGGTCAGCACTTTGCCGGTGCCTGCCTGAATGAAACAGTCCTGCGTGGCCGGGTCTTTGATGGCGTAGCCCGCTGCCGGTTCCACTTCGGTCACACGATACCAGCCGTCGCGCAGCTTGGTGAGTTTGATCTGACCGTTTTCATCGGTGAAATAAGTGCCGAGGTCATTCAGTTCTCCAGTGAAGCTGTTGTTGCTGGCATAGGTGATGTGGAACTTTGCGCCCTTGATAGGGTCTTTCGTAATGCTGTCCACCTTGTCGATGGTCAGCGTAGGCTTGGGATAATTGCGGAAACGCACTGTGCCGGTTTTGTTGGGAACGAGGGTGATGGTCTGGGGTTCGCTGTCCAGCAGATAACCATCCGGCACACTGGTTTCACGCACCACATACACGCCGGGGTCAAGGGCGGTGAGCAGAGCCTCGCCGTTGGCGTCGGTCTTGACGGTGGTGAGCGTACTGCTGTCTGCCTTATTTACGGTGAAAGTTACACCAGAGATCGGTGTGCCGGTCACAGCATCAGCCTTCACGATTTTGAGGTTGGGCTTCTTCTCATTGTTCACCACCAGTGTGCTGTCCTTGCCGGGGAACAGCTCTGCATGGTATTCTGTGTCGTTCAGTACATAGCCGCTGGGCGCTGCGATCTCCTTGACCGAGTACACGCCCGGTTCCAAATCAGAGATGGAGATGCGCCCGTTGGTGTCAGTCACGCGGTCGAGATAGTGGCTGCCGTCCTCGATTTTTGCGATCCTAAAGGTTGCACCGGCGAGATAGGTGTCGTTCTCCGCGTCGTATTTCACCACAGACAGAACCGGTTTCTCCGTGTTGGTGAACACGAAACGAGCATTTTCTCCGGCATTGATCTGGATGATACGCTTGTCATCATCCATCAGATAACCATTCGGCGCGGTGATCTCCTCCACGGTGTACGCGCCCGGCTCCAGTGCGGTCAGGTCGATCTCGCCGTTCTTGTCGGTCACATATTCCTTGGAGAAGGTGCCGCCCACCAGAGAAATGCGGAACTTGACATTGGTCAGCGGCTCCATCGTGCGGCTGTCCACCTTGATGATGTGGATACCGGGCTTGACGGTGTTGAAGAAGGTCAGTGTTTTGATACCGCCGCCTGCGGTCAGATTGATCTGCTGCGGTGTGCTGTCCAGCACATAGCCTGCACTGGTGGAAACCTCTTTCACCAGATAGGTTCCCGGCTGGAGGTCGGCCAGGCGGATCTGTCCCATCTCGTCCGTGGAGAACGAGCCGATGAGGACAGTATCGCGGGTAACTTCAAAGGTCACATCGGGCAGAACTTCGTGGGTCTGCTCATCATATTTGGTGATGATAAGACCCGGTTTGGCCTGATTTTTCAGCACAAAGCTGGTTTCCGTGCCGGAAGTCACATTCACGGTGTAGGTCTGGTCGTCCTTGACATAGCCGCCGGGGGCAGACACCTCGCGCACCTGATATGCACCGGGCTTCAGCTTGTCGAAGTACACGCTGCCGCCGAGATCAGTTTTTCCGGTCTGCGTAACACCGCTTTCAATATGCTTGATCTCCACCGTTGCCCCTGCGAGAGAAGCGCCACTGTCCGCGTCGATCTTGTCCACGCGCAGATTGCCGTAGGTTGCGTTTTCAAAGGTGACAGTCGCGGTATTGCCGTAGTCCACGGAAACGGTCTTGGTAGTTTCCGTGCCCAGAAGGTGCCACTTGGGCGCTGCTTTCTCTGTAATGACATACTGGCCGGAGAGGGTCAGCGGAATAATGATCTTGCCGCTGGTATCCGTGACAAAGCTGCCGAGGACCGTCCCATCCGGTGCCTTTACCTCGAAAGTTGCGCCAGAAAGGGGCGTATTCGTTCCGGTTTCTACCTTTTTGATGATAAGGGTAGTTTCTGTGGACGTTTCCGGTTCGTCTGGGATATCAGACGGCGTGGAAGAATAGCGGCTGAAGGTAGACTGGCGGATTTCCGTCGTAGGATCGGTGTCGCACATATAGCGCTGGAGGGTGCCATACTTGCTGGTTTCCGCGCATAGGGCATAGTAGATGGCATACTTGTAGACATTGGCGTGGAGCGACATCTGCACCGCGCCGGTCTGGTCGCTTACGCTGTCCTTGGGGTACAGCACCTTGAACTGACCGGCATAGCTGGCACCATTGGACGAGGTCCTGATCTTAGTGATGTCGTTGTTGTTCATGTCTACGATGCGGGTGCCCTCCGGCACTTCATCGGGCATGGTGAATCCGATGTCGATGTCATAGTCGCAAACCCATGTTTCCGAATCCGCTGTGAACACCTGCTGCAAGTATTCCTTGCCGTCTATGGTGACGGGATAGGCGGAGTCCTTGTCCGCCGTTACGGTGATGGTAGGCTGCGGCACACGGTTCCACCAGATACCGCGCTTGTAGATGTCCTTTGCCGCCGCCAGCAGTTTTTCGCCGCGTTCCTTCTCTACACCGGACAGGGATGGGTTGACCTTCAACCGGTCAATGCTCCAGCCGTCGATGAGATAGCACCAGAGCGCCATCTTCGTGGCGTAGTACGCCTGATGCTTATTGTCCAGCTTAAGTTCAGACAGACCGCGATGCGGGTAGCCATTGGCGATGATGCCGACGATCTTCGGGTCGTTGCTGGCCTCGTTTGCAATATACTTGATGCTCGTGCCGGGACTGACCGACTGCGGCACACCCTTTGTTGTAGGGTTGATGCAGTAGGCCGGGATTTCCTTGATCGCGCCGCTGGCCGACTTGAAATTGAAGTAGGTATAGGACTGGGAACGGACAACGCCGTTCATGCTGAGATAGGACATTTTATAGCCGCCGTTGGTGATGTTCACCTCGCCCAGCGCACCGCCGATGGTGCTGCTGCCGGCAAGTGCGGTGGTCGGGAGCATCCCAAGCGCCATCACCAGCACAAGGAACATAGAAATCAATCGTTTTTTCAAGGTCACACCTCCAATTTATTGTGCTGCTGCTCGGACCATCCATCGGTACGAGGGCTGATCCATGACACAGGTGTACAGAGTCAGGCAGTTCTCATCAGAAGCAGAGGTTCCGCTGGTATCGGTGTACAGCACCTTGGAAACACTGCGGACCGTGTAGCTTCTGGTGCCGAGCTTCGTCGTATAGGTGATGATGGTTCCTGTTTTCAGCGTATGGATCTTACCAAAATGATTAGCAACGCCTCGGTTATGCCCCGCAAGGCAGACATTTCCGTCCCATACGCTCGTTTCTGAGAAGTGTCCCGCCCCTTTCCGCAGTGCGGCACTGTCCGTACCCTGGTAGACCTTGACATTCAGACCGATGGACGGAATGCTCAGAGTTCCAAGATGATCGTCATTGTAATAGAGGTTTGGCGTGACCGCCGTAAAGGATGCGCCAGTCCAATGATCCGCAGTCGAGTCAACCGTCGGATAACTTACTTCGCTGCTATCCGTTTTGACTGAGCTGATCAGTCCGCCGGACATTGCACCGGGGAGCAGGTTCGGCGTTAACGGCTCGCCGCTGCCCGGCAGATAGCTGGTGGCCGTTCCAAAACCGGGCGGGATCAGGGCGGTGTTTTTTCCGCGATCCACATTGTTCGATTCCTGCTCGTACACAGTTCCTTCACTGGTGGGTGTGCCGAACAGATAGTCCTCCGGCGCATCTACGGTGTATTCCAATGCGCTGGCCTGTCCAACACACAGAGTACAGAGAGCCGCAGCCGCGATCAGGCTACGAAGTTTCATTTTCACGATTCGTCCCCCTTTCTTTTTTTCTTTTTGATCTGTGTTGCTGCTCCGCCGAGAATTGCTCCCAGCAGTGCCGCGCCGCCAAGCACAATGGGCAGGCGGTGATCCGTTTCTTCCACCGGCTTTTCCGCTTCCAGAGGCATACTGTCAAAGATCGCTGTGTAAACGACAGTATCACAGCTTGTTTTTGTGACCCTGCCGGAGTAATCCGCAGTGACCGTGTAACCGGTCACATACTGACTGCTGCTTTCGCCGGTGTACTGTGCGGTAGCACAGTAGCGCACCACGGCTTCGTCTGCTTCGGTTTGGTAAGCGCTGTCCCACCGGACATCTGCCAGCGTGAGGGTATGGCCATTGTCCTGAATCGTCTTGGGGATCAGAGCTACATCGGCATCCGACAAATTGGGATAGGTGCGCGTCGCTGAGAGGGTGCGTTTCTTTGTACCATACCCGTCCGCAGTTACCTTGACGCTGGTATGGTCCAGTGTCAGAACTCCGGTATGACCATCCTCTGTGGTGACCTCTTTCTGCGCGTCCAGTCTCTGGAGGATCTGCTCCATCTCTTTGGTATCGCTGGACAGCTTGACCGTTTCGCTGTGTTCTTTCGTATCTACGCCAATCTTATCCTCTTTCGTCATGTCCAAAAGGTAATACCGTCTGCCGTCGCGCTCAAAGTCTGCGACAGGGAGTTTTTGCGGGTCATCCGAAACGCTCAGCTGGTAGGTCTTTCGGATCATGGGATTCCCGGCGTCATCTTCGGTCATTTCCACCGAAGTGGGATAATACGAAGACTTATTTTCGGTTTTGGTTGCTGGCTGCTGTGTGGGATCTGCTGCGAAAGCAGTGACAGTCAGCGCTGCCGTCAGCACGAGCACGAGCGCCGTGCTGCGAACAAATTTCCTCGGTCTCATCGTGTTTTCCTCCTTGTTGTTTTTTCCGGCTATTGTGGATCGATCGCGTCATCGCCCCCTTTCCAGCGCTTTCCTTTTTTGTAGGTACTCATTCCAGTCCTTCCCGCTGCGGGGCTTCTCCTGTGATATCTCATATCCCAGTTCCGCGTATTTTTTTCGGAGCTGTTCCGCCGTTTCTTGTCCCGGTGTATCCATATCCAAGCAAAGAACGATCCGCTTGATCTGGGGATTGTTCCGAAGATAGGTTCGCAAGGCACCATCATACAGACCGCACAAGGCGACTGCATTGCAGCAGCTTCGGTGGAGGGTGTAATAACTCATAAGGTCGATAGGCGCTTCAAAGACTCGGACTTGGTCGGAAACAGGATCGCAAGAGATAGCGAAGCCAATGTCTTTGTCACTGCCGGATACATCTCCGCGAAACCCTTTCCCGTCGCGGTCATAGGTGCCGCGCAGACCTGCATATCTGGCTTGTCCGGTGTGATCTCTGCCAACAAAAACGCAGTTGTGATGGACTGCATCCTCATACAGTGATCCGCTGTTCATAAACTGACGGATCACCTGTGCGGCGATGCCGCGTTTGCGAAGATAAGCGAATACGCGGCGGTCATCGGCATTGCGCGGAGGCAATGCAAACTCTTTTGGCGGCTCGTCCTGCTTGGTGACTGGTTTTGTTTTGACAGGAGCGTCTCTGGCCTTGCCTTGAAAGGTCAACAGGTACTCTACTGCCTCCGGAAAAGACTGGTTGCAGAAATGCTGTAGGAAAGTGATCGCGTCGCCGCCGATGCCTTGAGAGTAGCGGAACCAGGTGCGTCGATCCTTGATCCGCAAGCTGTCCATTTCTGCGGTGGTGTAGTACCTGCCGATGCGTTTGACCTGATAACCCAGATGGGTCAGCAGCTCCGGCAGGTCGGTTTCTCTGGCAGTCTGCATTTCTGTGTCTGTGAAGCGTCTTTTGATCTCGCTTGTCATTGTGATGCCCTCCTTTCTGGTGAAACGCAAAAAGCCACCCAGGGCATCCGAATATCTCGGATGCCCTGAGTGGCTTTTCCCTAAATCGTGTTCTTTTGTTTTGGCTTTTATGTGGGCTTACACGGCTTTATCTTCGTTGGGGGTGTCCGTGCCTGTGGGGACGGTCTCGTTGGCTACACAGGGCGCGACAGGGGCCTCAGTGGGGGTGTTCTGCTCTGTGGCGTTCTCAGTGTCCGCTTCGTCCAGCGCCTGCGTGATCAGGTTCAGCACGAAGTCTCGCTGGGTGAGCTTTTTGCCGGTTCGGAGCGTCTCGCGCTCCAAGTGACGCTTGATGCGCTGGAAGAGTTCTTCGGGAATCTGGAATGCCATGGTTCTGCCTTTTTCAGTCATTTGAATGCCGCCTTTCTGATTTTCCATCATGTTGTAATAGTCTTGGATGAGGTTGGCGATGTACTCGCTGGTGGTCTGGCCCAGCCGTTCCCGTTCTTCGCTGACCCGCTCGTGCAGGTCAATGGGGATCTGAGCGCACAAGTTTTTGGTGGTTGCCATTCTCGGACACCTCTTTCGTATTTTTGTAACGCAAGCATACCCGAAAGGTTACGAGAAAGCTATTACCAACACCACCAAGGAATGATAGACAAACAAGGCGAAAGCAACATAAGCACCAATGTAACAGAAAAGGCCGCCGTTCTCTCCCACATGGGGAGCCAAACGGCGGCCTGCCTTCTTATTCTTCATTCTTTTTTAGCCTCGGTGTTCAAGTCACACCAGTCCGCAAGAGTGCTCTGCTGCATCTCTGAAATGTCGCCTCTCGCGCGGAAAAACTGAAATGTTGAAAAATCGAGTTTTTGCAACTTTTTCATCCTAAAAGTGGCGCATTATATGTGAAAACGCCGCACTTTTGTGCGGCGTTTTCTGCGTTGCATCTTTCATCAACACATTTTGGTGCCGGTGGTGGGACTCGAACCCACACACCATCGCTGGCAACGGATTTTGAGTCCGCCTCGTCTACCAATTCCAACACACCGGCATGAATACCATTTTATTATAATACCGGGCTTTGCAAAAAGCAAGTCCAAATATGAACATTGTGTAAAACGCTGAAAATAAAGCCTGATAATTTCGCAATATGCATAATCAAACGCTTTTTGCAAAAATGCATCTGCAAAAATAAGCTGGGAGACGCTTCCTTTATGCCCCCAAAATCAGGCACAGGAAGCGGCTTTTGTCAAAACCGATTTTTTGCGCCGGAAAAGTCGAAATCCCGGGAAAAAATGAACCATTTCCGAAATTGCCGTAAAATTTCCTGTTTTGACTGGCTTTTTTGCCGATTTACCATCGTAAATTATCGAAAAAATATCGGCCGAAAGCGAAAAAAATGCGCCGCCGCCAGCGCTCTTTTCCAAGCAGGCAGATCGGCCCGTTTTGGAAACCCGCCCAAAAACGCAAAAAAAATTAGCGAAAAGCCACTTGTCAAAAAAAGTGGGCTGTTGTATAATTATGAGCATCAATTTGGCCGTTTTGTCTTTTGGTCAAAGGCTCGTCTCTTACGCGGAAAGGGGAAAGGCTTTGGCGAAGATGGGAACCGGGCAAAAGGTAAATTATCAAAAGGAGATGCGCAAATGAGTAAGAAACTGATTGCTCTGCTGTTGGCTGCCATGATGCTTCTGGCGATGGCCGCTGCCTGCGGAAACAACAACGCCAACAACAATGCAAACAACAACAACAGCGAGAACAACAACAGCGAAAACAACGACACTCCCAGCACCGACAACAACAACCCCACTCCCGCTCAGCCTGCCAAGAAGGTCTATTATTCCGTTCTGGGCAGTGACCATTCCAGCCTGAACTTCCTGGACAATGTGGATACGCCCGTGGAGACTGTGGCTACCTACTGCATGAGCTATCTCTATCGTACCTATCCCAACGAAGACGGTATGGGTTATCACTACATTTGTGATATCGCCGCCGAGATGCCCATCCAGGTCGATGAGTATAACTGGGACATCAAGATCCGCGAAGATGCCAAGTGGAACGACGGCACCCCCATCAATGCCGACACCTTCATGTTAACCTTCCAGCAGCAGCTGAATCCCAAGATGGGCGCCAGAATGGCGACCTTCCTGTTTGACAACGCCATCACCATCAAGGGCGCGAAGGAATACTTCGAGCAGGGCGTTGACGGCAACATCTCCTGGGATACCGTTGGCATCCAGAAGATGGACGACTACACCATCCGCATCACCACCACCGACACCAACACCGCCGATCAGGTCTGCAACCACTTCTATCAGAGAAACCTGGTCCCCGTCAACGAGAAGCTCTGGAACGAGTGCCTGAGCGCTGACGGCGCCACCACCTCCTACGGCTCCGACCTGAGCCACTTCATCGGCTGCGGCCCCTACAACTTCACCACCTGGGATTACGATTCCATCCAGATCTACACCAAGAACCCCGATCACTGGCTGTCTGACCTGTTCAATTACGACGAGGTCCAGATCCGCATCGTTCCCGAGATGAACGCCCGCGTCGAGCTGTGGGAGCAGGGCCTGCTGGATTCTCTGAGCCCCAACGCCGAGACTCTGGAGCGCTACATCGACGATCCCCGTCTGGTGGAATACGGCTCCATCAGCGTCTATCACCTGGACATCAACTGCAAGAACCCCAACAACCCCATCTCCGGTTCTGACAATTACCGCAAGGCCATCTACCACGCTCTGAACCGCGAGGTCATCGCCAAGGAGCTGTTCGGCCACATGGAGCCCGCCGGCTGGTATGTCAACTCTCAGGCCGGTCTGCTCAGCGAGAACGCCCTGACCTATCGTGAGTCCAAGTACGGCAAGGCCGTCGAAGAGATGGTCGCTGGCTGGAGCGCCGAAGGCAGCACCACCGGCTATAATCCCGAGCTGGCTCTGGAATACTTCGACAAGGCTTGCGAAGAGTGCAATGTCAGCAAGGACACCGTCATCAACATCATCATGGCTTACGATCCCTCTGATACGGCCTGGCACAAGACCGCGCAGTATCTGCAGCAGGAGTTCCCCGTGATCTTCAACAACCGCGTCACCGTCGAGATCAAGAACTATTCCGGTATCTCCACCACTGCTTATAAGCAGCAGGGCGACGACGGCTGGGATCTGTCTCCCAATGACTGGGGCCGCAGCATGTCCCGTACCTATCCGTTCCAGTGCTTCTACTACTTCACCTCCGGCTACGATGGAAGCCCCAACAACTATTTCAACGCCGATTTCGATGCGCAGTATGATTACTGCTCCAAGATCCAGAACGGCGATTACGACACCCTGCTGAAGGAGACCCAGAAGCTGGAAGAGATCTATCTGGAGCATGTGATCCAGTGCCCCGTCGTCCAGGATGTCTCTTATGAGCTGCATGCTGAGCGTCTGGTCCTCCCCGTCAAGACCTATATCCCGGGCTTTGGCTGGGGCAACTGCTACGGCGATATCAACGAATAATCGCCCCTCGCTTCCGCTGTGATCCGTCACAGCAATTGGATGTCCTTTTCGGGAGCGTGCCGCCTCTGCGGCGGCACGCTCCCTCTCTAAGAGCCGAGAGGCGTCTTTTTTGTTTTCCTGATGCTTTCCAGGAAAATCCAATGCAGTTAGGAGAATCCTATGTTTAAGTACATTCTGGAGCGCATTGGCGCCATGCTGATCACGCTGTTTCTGGTCATGACCCTGTCCTTCTGCGTGATCCGCCTGATGCCGATGACTATCTTTGAAAATCCCGAGGTTCCCGCTGAGATCCAGCGGCAGCTGGAGGACAAATTCCATCTGAACGATCCCATGATCGTCCAGTATTATTACTTCATGCGGGATGTGATCACCGAGCTGAACTTCGGTATTTCCATCAAGCTCCGTCCCGGTCTGCCGGTGTGGGATATTCTGGTTTCTCGTCTGCCGCCCACGATCCTGGTGAACTTCCTCTCTCTGTTCATTTCCGTGCCCATCGGCCTGATCGCCGGTACGGCTGCGGCTTTGAAGCGCAATACCTGGCTGGACCATGTGATCTCCTTCCTTGTGGTCATCTTCATATCGGTCCCGTCCTTCGTATTTGCGTCTGTGATGCAGTATGGCCTGGCCTATAAGCTGGGCTGGTTCCCGGTGCTTTATGACGCTACCACGGGAACTGTCGGCGCCATGATGTCTTCCATGATCCTGCCTATCATCGCGCTGTCTCTGGGACCCATCGCGACCATCGCCCGTTACCTGCGCGGCGAGCTGATCGAAAACATTTCCTCTGAGTACCTGCTGCTGGCCCGCACCAAGGGCCTCACCAAGGTCCAGTCCATCACCCGCCACGCGTTCCGCAACTCCCTGATCCCCATCTCCAATACCCTGATCTCCATGATCACCGGTATTATGGGCGGCTCGCTGGTTATCGAAAATATCTTTGCCATCCCCGGCGAAGGCGGCCTGCTGGTCAAGTCTATCATGGCCGGCGACCACTTCCTGACGGTGGCGTGTTTGATCTTCTATTCCGTGACTTCTCTGGTGACGATCCTGATCGTCGACCTGTCTTACGGTATCATCGACCCCCGCGTCAGAGTAGGAGGCAGAAAATAAATGATTTACGACAGAAACAATTTGCCGGAAGAGCTGAAAAATCTGCCTGCTTCTGCGTTTGAGTCTCTCCATCAGGAAGACATCAAGGACGAAAAGTTCCAGACAAAGCCCATCGGCTTCTTCAAGGACGCCATGATCCGCCTGAGCAAGGACGCCGTCTCCATGATCTCCCTGACGATGATCCTGCTGATCGTGATCCTGTCTCTGCTGATCCCCAACATCACTGGCTATACCTATACCCAGCAGAATGTTGCCCAGACCAATATGCCCCCCAAGATCCCCGGCCTGGAAAAGCTGGGCATCGCAGACGGCACCTATGTCCTGAAGGACCGCCGGAAGGACAAGCTGGACGACACCGACCGCTACCCCGAGGGCAGCGTTCTGGAGACCCTGAACGAGCATGAGGTCAACGGCGTGATCATGTGCGATGTGAAGGTGGATTATTACGCCTTCTGCGGCGCCCCCGCCGACGAATATCACTGGCTGGGCACCGACGCCCTGGGCCGCGACCTGATGACCCGTCTGTTCCGCGGCGCGCGGATCTCTCTGCTGATCGCCGTCATCACCGTGTTCACCAATGTGTTCATCGGCGTGGTCTACGGCGCAGTCTCCGCTTATTACGGCGGCAAGGTGGATATCTTCATGACCCACCTGGCCGAGGTCATGGACGGTATGCCCTATGTGGTCGTTACCATCCTGTTCATGCTGGTGCTGGGCGCCGGTATCTTCTCCATCATCCTGGCCATGACGGTCACCGGCTGGATCGGCACCTCCCGTCTGATCCGTGCCCAGTTCTATCGCTTCAAGGGCCGCGAGTATGTTCTGGCTGCCCGGACGCTGGGCGTGCCTGACCGCATCCTGATCTTCCGCCACATCCTGCCTAACTGCGTTGGTCCCCTGATCACTCGAAGCATGATCGCCATCCCCGGCGCCATCTTCTCCGAGTCCTTCCTGGCATACATCGGCCTTGGTATCGCGCCGCCCAACCCCTCCATCGGTATTCTGCTTTCCGATGGTCAGAAGGTGCTGCTGCAGTACCCCTATCAGACGGTCTTCCCCGCGATCCTGATCTCCGTGCTGATGATCGCCTTCAACCTGTTCTCCAACGGTCTGCGCGACGCGCTGGATCCCACGAAACGCGGAGAGGAGTAATACTATGGCTGATTATATGAACAATGAAGTCATCCTGAGCGTCAAGGATCTCCGGATCAGCTTCCGGGCCTATGGCGGCAAGGTGCAGGCCGTCCGCGGCATCAGCTTCGACCTCCATCGGGGCGAGACGCTGGCCATCGTGGGCGAGTCCGGCTCCGGCAAGTCCGTGAGTATCAAGGCCATTATGGGTATTCTGGCCAACAACGCCATCATCGAAGAGGGCGAGATCCTCTACAACGGCAAGGACCTGACCAAGGTCAAGGAAGATGATTTCCACGAGATCCGCGGAAAGCGCATCGGCCTGATCTTCCAGGATCCCCTGTCCGCGCTGAACCCCATCATGAAGATCGGCAAGCAGATCACCGAGGTCCTGCGCCTGAACAAAAAGGTCACCAAGGAAGAGGCCCGGGAAAAGGCGCTGGAGCTGATGCGCGCTGTGGGCATTCCCGATGTGGAGCGCCGCTTTGAGCAGTATCCCTTCCAGTTCTCCGGCGGTATGCGGCAGCGTATCGTTATCGCCATCGCCCTGGCCGGCGATCCGGAGATCCTGATCTGCGACGAGCCTACCACCGCGCTGGATGTGACCGTCCAGGCCAAGATCCTGGAGCTGATCAATCAGATTAAGGAGCAAAAGAACCTTTCCGTTATTTTCATCACCCACGATCTGGGCGTCGTGGCCAACATGGCCGACCGGGTCAATGTGATGTATGCCGGCAAGATCGTGGAGACCGGCACCAGCGAGGAGATCTTCTTCGCCCCCGCCCATCCCTATACCTGGGCGCTGCTGTCCTCCATGCCCGATCTGCACACCAAGGAGCGTCTGCTGGCCATCCCCGGCACGCCCCCCAACATGATCTATCCCCCCAAGGGCGACGCGTTTGCTGCCCGTAACCAGTTCGCCATGCGGATCGACTACGAGCAGGAGCCCCCCATGTTTAAGATCACCGAGACCCATGCCGCCGCCACCTGGCTGCTGCATCCGCAGGCACAGAACAACCATATCGAAATGCCTGCAAGCCTGAAGGCCCGTATTGAACGCATGAAAAGGAGTGGAGCGGTAAATGGCTGACGATTACATTCTCGAAGTAAAAAACCTCTGCCAGCATTTCAGCTCTGGCCGCGGTAAAAACAAAATGGTCGTGAAGGCCGTGGACGATGTCAGCTTCAGCGTCCGCCGGGCCGAGACCTTCGGCCTGGTGGGCGAATCCGGCTGCGGAAAGACCACCACCGGCCGGACCATCATCCGTCTGTACGATCCCACCGGCGGCGAGGTGCTGTTTGGCGGCAAGCCCATCTCCGGGAAGATGGATAAGGAGCTGCGCAATTATCTGACCTCCAATATCTCCATGATCTTCCAGGATCCCATCGAATCCCTGAACCCCAAGATGACCATCGAGGAGATCGTGGGCGAGGGCCTGAAGGTCCGCGGCCAGAAGGATCCCGCAGAGATCCGCCAGAAGGTGGTGGAGATGCTGGCGAAGGTTGGCCTTGTGGAGGAACACGCCACCCGTTATCCCCACGAGTTCTCCGGCGGCCAGCGGCAGCGGATCGGTATCGCCCGCGCCATCATCATCAACCCCAAAATGGTCATCGCGGACGAGCCTGTCTCCGCGCTGGATGTTTCCGTCCAGGCGCAGGTCATCAACCTGCTGAACGACCTGAAGGAGGAAATGGGCCTGACCATCCTGTTCATCGCCCATAACCTCTCTGTCGTCAAATACTTCTCCGACCGGATCGGCGTGATGTACTACGGTCATCTGGTGGAAGTGGCCAACGGCGACGACCTGTATGCAAAGCCGCTGCATCCCTATACCCGCGCTTTGCTTTCGGCCATTCCCGAGCCCAACCCCCTGACCGAGCGCACCCGCGTCCGCATCGACTATGTGCCGGAGCGCGACCACGATTATTCCGTGGAGAAGCCCTCCATGGAAGAGGTGGAGCCGGGCCATTTCGTCTATTGCTCTCCCTCCGAGCTGAAGAAGTATCGGGAAATCGTGAAAGATGCTTGATCTGCTGTTGAAAAACGGCCTGATCTGCGATGGAACTGCAGCGTCGCCCTTTGTGGGCGACGCTGCGATTCAAAATGGGAGGATCGTGGAGCTTGCCCCTTCCATCTGCGCAGACAGCGCCGAGACGCTGGATGTTTCCGGATTGGTGGTTGCGCCGGCCTTTATTGATATGCACTCCCATTCCGACGCCTGGTTCATGGCCGACGGCCGCTGCGAAGCGAAGCTTTATCAGGGCGTGGCCACGGAGATCGTGGGACAGTGCGGCAGCTCCTGCTTTCCCCGTAGTGTCAGTCAGATGACCAAGGTCCGCCGGGCGGCGGAGGAGGGGAAGCTCTCCAAAATGGAAGCCTATCAGGCGGGAACCTTTGAAAAGCTCCTGCGGAAGCGGGGGCCGGAGGATGGGATGTCCACCAATCTGGTGCAGCTGGTGGGCCACAATGCCATCCGCCGGGGCGTGGTGGGCCTGGTCAAGCGCCCCGCCTGGGAGGATGAGATCCGTCTTTCCAAATATCTGCTGCAGCAGGCCTTTGAACAGGGCTGCTGGGGGATGTCGCTGGGCCTGGGCTATCTGCCCGGCCTGTTTGCCGATACCCACGAGCTGGAGGAGCTCATCCGCCTTTGCTATATCTATGACCAGCTGGTCACCGTCCATATGCGGGACGAGGGCGACCGGGTCTTTGAAGCGCTGGACGAGATGATCGACCTGGCCCGCCGGACCCATGCCCATATCCATATCGCCCACCTGAAGCTGGGGGCGAAAAGCGTCTGGGGCAGGGCGGAGGCCCTGTATGAAAAGCTCCTGCGGGCGCGGGAGGAGGGTCTGGAGCTGACGGCGGATGTTTATCCCTATCCCGCCTGCAGCACCGGCCTTTCCAGCCGTCTGCCCGATTGGGCGCTGGACGGCGGCACGGACCACGCCTGCCGGCTGCTGGCGGCCCGGGGCCGGGAGCACGACGAGATCCTGGAACTCTTCCGGGAGAAATATCCCGCCCGGGAAGACGGCGACCGCTTCTATATCATCGGCACCGGCGGCGTCTGCCCGGAGGTGGACGGCAAGACTGTGGGCCAGCTCAGCGAGGAATGGGGCCTGCCCGTTCCGGAGACCATGATCGAGACCCTGCTGCGCACCCGCTGCCAGGAGGACTGCATCATTTTCAACATGGACGAGGGCGATGTGGAGTGGCTGCTGCGCCAGCCGGGCATCGCCATCGGCTCCGACGCCTCCTGCCGCCCCTTTGACCCCGCCATGAGCGACGGCAAGCCCCATCCCCGGACCTACGGCACCTTCCCGCGCTTTTTGCGCCTCTGCCGGGAAAAGGGCCTTTGCTCTCTGGAACAGGCCGTCCACCGCATCACCCAGCTGCCGGCGGAAAATGTTGGCCTGAAGGACCGGGGCGTGCTCAAGCCGGGCATGGTGGCCGATGTCACCGTCTTCGACTGGGCACAGATCCGGGAGACCGCCACCTACGACGATCCCTTCCAAAAGCCCGTGGGCGTGGAGCATGTGATCATGAACGGAAAGCTGGCCCTGAAAAACGGCCGGCAGACCGAGCTGCGCCTTGGCGATTATCTCCGCAAGCCCTTTGTGGGCTGATCTTTCAAAAGAAAAGGCATGGAAGCGTTTGCTCCATGCCTTTTTTGCGTTTATCTGCGTTTATTTGCGTTTTTTTGGCTTTTTTTGCGTTTTTTGGGGATCATTTGCTTTTCAGATCCTGCTTGATGCGGGTGGTGGAGATCTCCGGCGTCCGGGGAAGATAAACCACCTGACATTGCTCCTGCAGAAAGTCAAACTTGCCCTTCCAGTCGTCGCCCATGACGAAAATGTCGATCTGGTATTTATCTACATCCGAGGTCTTCTGCTCCCAGCTCTCCTCCGGGATCACCAGATCCACATAGCGGATGGCTTCCAGCATGCGCTTGCGCTCCTCATAGGGGAAATAGCATTTTTTCTGCTTCTGGTTCCAGTTGAACTCATCGGTGGAGAGGGCCACCACCAGATAATCCCCCAGCTCCCGGGCACGGCGCAGCAGGTTGATATGTCCGTAATGGAGCAGATCAAAGGTGCCGTAGGTAATGACGCGCTTCATATCACATTTCTCCTTTTTCAAAATAAGACTGGATCAGGTCTGCCACCCGTCCGGCGGAGCCGCCGTCCTGCCAATGATTGTAATAGTCGCAGGCCTGCTGCCGCGCGGCCCGCTCCGGATCCCGTCCGGCGGCGATATCTCCGGCGAAATCCACCAGATCGGAAAGAGTGTAAAGGTATCGGCCCTTCAGGACCTGCGTGATGTCCTCCATCACAAGGCCGCGCTTTTCCTGGTAAGCCGCCAGATCGTCCAGCGTTAGTCCGATGGGCTTTCCCGTCAACAGAAAGTCACAGTAGACGGAGGAATAGTCCGTCAGAAGCGCGTCTGCATCGGCCAGCGCTTCATAAAGCTGGACCCCCGCCTGCCGCAGGTCCTCGTCGCCGATCAGGCGGAAGGCGCTCAGGCTGCCGGCCCGGATGACGGAAAGATCCTGCATGGGATGGGGCTTGAGGATCAGCAGAAGCCCCGCCCGCTCCAGCGCTTCGTTGAGCGTTTCCAGCGCCCCGGCCTCCTCCAGCAGGGGAAGACCGCAGCCGGAGAGGGCGTAGTTGCTGCCGTAGGACCGGGTGTGCTGCCGGAAGGTGGGCAGCCAGAAGATGACCTTTTTGCCCTCCCGGGGGACGACGCGGTCCAAAAGCCCCTGGGGGCGGGTCAGCGCGTCGCACCGGGGATAGCCCAGCAGACGGCCCTGCTCCGGCACCAGCCCCAGCTCCCGCTCCATGACGGCCTTCACCTGCTCCGAGGGATAGCTCCAGCGATTGCAGAAGGGGCCGGGCGTGTAAAAGCCCCGGCAGCATTTGATGGGCGTCCCGTGACCAAGAAACAGGCTCAGCTGTCCCAGGCGGGGTGGCCAGAGCGTCTTGTTGCAAAAGAGGACGCATTTGGAGGAAAGGGCCAGCCGGATGGCCCGGGCCCGCTGCCAGGGGATCTCCGGCCGGTATGCCACAAAGGAGACCTGCGTTTGGGGATAGGCCGCCCGCCAGAGCGCCGGCTCCCGCACCAGCCAGGTGAGGGAGACCCCCTGAAGGGCCGGGCGGCGCAAAAGCTCCTGAAAGACCGGAAAAACATTGCAGGAAAGATCCGGGCTGCTCTCCAGCAGGACCCGCCGCCGCAGGGGCAGCAGGGAAGCGCCGCCGTTGATGGCGGCCCGCAGCACAGCTTTGATCATGAAGCCCTCCTTGCCCGGCGCAGCGTCCGCCGGATCAGATCCTTTTCTCCCGCGCTCAGCAGGCAGAGCCATGCATAAGGCAGGTAACACAGGGTGAACAACCCACATTTCACAAAAAACAGCGGCCAGCCGCCGCCGGGCAGCAGCCGGCGGAGCGCCAGGGCAGGCAGCGCCATGGGCAGCATCTTCAGCGTCAGCAGCCCGGCCATGCGCCAGTAGGCGGGGATGTCCAGCCCGATCCGCCTGTGGTAATACCAGTTCATCATGGCGTATTGCCCGGCAAACAGGGCCAGCGTCGTGCCGATGGCTGCACCAACACCCTGCCAGCGCATGGCCAGCGGAATGGAAACAACAACATTGATCACCGCCAATACCAGATAGCTCAGGCTGCGATACTTATGCCGGTTCATGGCCTGCAGGATGGAGATGCCCAGATTCTGGGACAGGGGAACGATCCCCGGGACCATGATGATCAGCGCGATCCAGTAGGCGGCGCGGACCTCCGGCGCGCCCAGCTGCCCTCCGCCGATCAGGCCGATAAACTGCCGCCCGAAGGCGATAAAGCCCGCCAGCACAAAGGAGAGCAGCAGAAACTGCACATGGCCGATGCGCAGAAACAGCGGGGAAAAATCCGCCTTTTCCCCGTCTCTGACATAGAGCTGGGTCACATGGGGC
This sequence comes from uncultured Eubacteriales bacterium, assembly GCA_900555855.1. Lineage (GTDB taxonomy): Bacteria > Bacillota > Clostridia > Oscillospirales > Butyricicoccaceae > UBA4644. Next base: position 19,392 of record USML01000019.1, read on the forward strand.
AGATAAACGCCGCTGATGGCTGTGGAAAGCTGTTGGAAATAGGCGTTGAACTGAACGCCCACGGTATAGACCGTGACGGCGGCCGTCCCGCACACCGCCCCCAGAATGAACTTGTCCGTGCTGGCATAGAGCTGGTCGATGAGGATATTGAGAAAGATAAACAGGGAGAAGGAAAAGATGCTTTTCAGCATTTCTCCCTCCGGCCGGCAGAGCCGGGGCCGGGCGTCGGTCCTTGCAAGGCAGTACCAGGCCAGAAACAGCTTGACGGCGATGGAGACCACGGTGGTGACGGCGGCCAGCGCCGGCGAACGATAGCCCTGCCGCAGCACCAGCAGCATCCCGCCGTAGGTGAACAGCGTGTTCAGGATGCTCATGAGCTTGGCGAAGGCAAAGCGCTCCTGGGCGGTGATCAGCGAGGAAAACACGCTCAGGGGGAAGGAGGCCGCCAGATTGACGGAAAGGATGGAAAGCACCTGCCGCAGGATGGAAAGCTCCTCCGGGGTGAACTTCGCGCCGAACAGCCGGGGCAGAAAGGCGTGGGTCAGCAGAGCGCAGATGCCCAGCGCCGCCGCGCCCAACACAAGATACATCTCCAGAAACATCCCGCTGCAGCGGTCGGCCTTGTCCCGGTCGCCCTCGGCGCGATATTTTACATAAAACCGCACCAGCGTCTGGCCGAAGCCCAGATCCAGCATGGTGAGAAAGGCGATCACCGAGGTGGCTACGGAATAAACACCATATTCGCTCTCGCCCAGATGCCGCAGCAGGATGGGCGTGAAAACGATGCCCACCAGCATATTCACGCCCCATTGGACATAAGCCAACAGCGCGCCCAGACGCTTTTGATCGTGCATAGCAAGCCCCTTTCTCCACAAGATGGTCAACATTTTTATTATAGGTTTCCCGTCTTCTTCTGTCAAGCCGCGGCGCAGGAAAAGAAAACGGCAAAGGTTTGCGCCCTGCGGCGGCGCTTTCGGGTTGAAAAGCCCGGCGGGATGTGGTAAAATAAAGTGCTATATCAGCTTTATTTATTGTTTGAAGAGAGAAAAGCGCTTATGTTTCTGAAATCCATCGAGATCCAGGGCTTCAAATCCTTCCCCGACCAGACTCTTATGAACTTCGGCCGGGGCATCACGGCCATCGTCGGCCCCAACGGCAGCGGAAAAAGCAATATCGTAGACGCCATCCGCTGGGTCCTGGGGGAGCAGAGCACAAAGACCCTCCGGGGCGGCAAGATGGAGGATGTGATCTTCGGCGGCACCGCCCGGCGCAAGCCCCAGGGCTTCTGTCAGGTGACGCTGACGCTGGACAATACCGACGGCGGCCTGCCGGTGGACTATGCGGAGGTCATGGTGACCCGCCGGTATTACCGCAGCGGCGAGAGCGAGTTTTATATCAACCGCAAGGCCGTCCGCCTGAAGGATATCCACGAGCTGTTTATGGACACCGGTCTCGGCCGGGACGGCTATTCCGTCATCGGTCAGGGCCGCATCGACGAGATCCTCTCCGTCAAGAGCGCCGACCGGCGGGAGATCTTTGAGGAGGCCGCGGGCATCACCAAGTTCCGCTTCCGCAAGGAGGAGAGCGAGCGCAAGCTGGCCGCCTGCGAGGAAAATCTGGTGCGCATCCGGGATATCATCACCGAGCTGGAGCAGCAGGTGGCCCCCCTGAAGGATCAGGCGGAGCGGGCAAAGTCCTTCCTGATCTACCGGGACGAGCTGCGGGCGCTGGAGGTCAATGTCTGGCTGGACAGTCTGGACCGGCTGAAGGACAGCCTGCAGAAGGCCCGGACGGATTATGACAACGCCGAGCGGATGCTCTCCGCCCGCAAGCGGGAGACGGAGGAGCTGCAAAACCGCTCTGCCGCCCTGACCGAAGCCCTCCACGAAAAGGATCTGGAGGGGGAGCGTCTGCGGGAGGAGCAGCGTCAGGCGGAAAACCGGGAGAGCGATATGCGGGCGCAGATCGCCGTGAATCAGACCCAGATCCGCAATACGGAGGAAAATATCCGCGCCGGGCAGCGGGCCCTGGAGGAGCAAGGGGCGCAGGGGCAGGATCTGCAGGCCCAGAAGGCCGGGCAGGAGCGCCGCCTGACGGAGCTGGCGGAGCAGATCGGCGCCCTGGAGGGCGAGCTTTCCGCCCTGCTGCAGCAGGTGCAGGAGGCCTCGGAAAACGCCCGGGAGCTTTCCCTGCGGCTGGACGCGCTGGATGCCCGCATCCGCATGACCCGGGAGCAGGCCGCCCAGCGCAGGGCAGAGGCCGGCGCGCTGGCTTCCGGCGCTCAGGAGATCCGCGCCCGGGGCGAAGCCGTGGAAAAGGAGCTGGCCGAGCTGGAAGCCCGTCTGGACACAGAGCGGCAGCAGGCCCGGGCCCTCCGGCGGCAGAAGGAAGAAAACGAAGAAAAAAAGGCCTCGGCGGAGAATATGCTCCGGGGCTTTGAGCTGCGGGCCCAGGCTCGGCAGAAGAAGGCGGAGGAGCTGCAGACCCAGACGGAGCAGACCTCCCGCCAGCAGGCGCTGCGGACCCAGCGGCTGGACCTGCTGCGGGCGATGGAGCGGGAATATGAGGGCTTCGGCCAGAGCGTGCGCCGGGTGATGCAGGCGGCGGGCAGGGGAGAGCTGCGGGGCGTTCACGGCCCGGTCTCCGACCTGATCCGCACGGAGGACGAATATTCCGTGGCCATTGAGATCGCCCTGGGCGGCAGCCTGCAGAATATCGTCGTGGACGACGAGCAGTGCGCCAAAAGCGCCATCCAATATCTCAAGACCCATGATTTCGGCCGGGCCACCTTCCGTCCGCTGACTGCCGTCCGGGAGCGGCGGGGCGGGAAGCAGCTCTCCGGCCCGGGCTTTGCCGGCTGGGCCGACCAGCTGGTGCGCTTCGACGGGCAATATGCCCCGCTGATCCGCAGTCTGCTGGCGGATACCGCCGTGGTGGACCATATGGACAACGCCATCGCCATGGCGAAGAAGCACGGCTATGCCTTCCGCATCGTCACGCTGGACGGCCAGCTGATCAATCCCTCCGGCGCCATGACCGGCGGCTCGCTGAACAAAAATGTGGGCGTTTTGTCCCGCGCCAACGAGATCGCCCGGCTGGAGCAGGAGACCGCCCGGCTGCAGCACCGGCAGCAGGAGCTGGAGCAGAGCCTGCGCGCCGCCCGGCAGGAGCTGGAAAGCGCCGGCTATGAGGCCAATGTGGCCCGGGACGAGCTGCGCGCCGCCCAGGACGCCCTTCTGGAGCTTTCCGCCCGGCAGAGCCAGCATCGGGCCCTTATCGACGCGCTGGAGCAGCGGCAGGAGGAGCTGGAGGAGGAGCGGTCCTCCCAGAGCCAGCGGATCCGTTCGCTGGAGGAGCAGCAAAAGGCCCTTCTCTCTCAGGCGGAGACGGAGGACCGGGCCGCGGAAGCCCTTGCCGCGGAATACAGCGGCCTTTCTGGCGGAAAGGCGCAGGCGGAGAGCCGCACCGGCAGCCTGACCCAGCAAAGCGCAGACCTGCGGGTCCGTCTGGCGGAGCAGCGCACAGAGAGCGACAGCACACGCCGGAGCATAGCAGAGCTGGAGGAACGCATCCTTGCGGCCAGCGGCCAGCGAAAGGACCGGGAGGCCGCCATAGAGGTCCTGCGGCAGCAGAGCCGGCAGCTGCGGGAGACCGTGGCCCAGCAGGAGCTGGTGGCCGCACAATACGCCGGAGAGGCGCAGAACGCAGGGGCGCGCCTGCTGGCGGTCAATCAGGAAAAGCTGCGGCTGGAGGGCGTCCGCGGGCAATGTGAAAAGGAGCTGCGCAGCAAAAACGACGAGCTGATCCATCTGGAGCGGGAGCGGGGCCGGCTGGAAAACAAAAAGACCCAGGCGGAGATGGAGGAGGACAATATCCTCCAGAAGCTCTGGGAAAGCTATGAGCTGACCCGGGTCACCGCGCAGGAGCTGCGCCAGCCCATGGAGAGCCTTTCCGCCGCCAACCGGCGCATCGGCGAGCTGCGGGCCGCCATCAAAAAGCTGGGCTCAGTGAATATCGACGCCATCGAGGAATATGCCCGGGTGAGCCAGCGCTATGAATTTATGAGCACCCAGCGGAACGATCTGGAACGCTCCAAGGAGGAGCTTCTGAAGATCATCGGCGACCTGACAAAAAGCATGAAGGAGATCTTTGCCGTCCAGTTCCGGGCCATCAACGAGAGCTTCCGCCATACCTTTACGGAGATCTTCGGCGGCGGCAGCGCAGAGCTGCGGCTGGAGGACGAGAGCGATATCCTCAGCTGCGGCATCGAGATCCGGGTGGAGCTGCCGGGCAAGTCCATGCGGGCGATCTCGCTGCTTTCCGGCGGAGAAAAGGCCTTCGTGGCCATCGCTCTGTATTTTGCCATCATTCGCGTGCGGCCCACGCCCTTCTGCGTGCTGGACGAGATCGACGCGGCGCTGGACGATGTGAATGTCAGCCGCTACGCCGCCTATATGCGCACTCTGTGCGACAAGACCCAGTTCATCATCATCACCCACCGCCGGGGCTCCATGGAGGGCTCCGATATCCTCTACGGCGTCACCATGCAGGAGCAGGGCGTTACCAAGCTGCTGGCCCTGAACATGAACGAGGTGGAGGCCCATATCCGCGAAACGCTCCAATAACCGATCTTCACCCTAAGGAGGCAAGCATATGTCATTTTTTGACAAGATCAAGCAGGGTCTGAAAAAGACCAAGGAAAGCACCGCCAGCTCCTTCAACGCCGTTTTCGCGGCCTTCCGCACGGTGGACGAGACGCTGCTGGCCGATCTGGAGGATGCCCTCATCATGGCAGACATCGGCGCATACACCGCGTCGGAGGCCATCGACGAGCTGCGCCGGCGCTCCAAGCGCCAGAACCTGCAGACAAGAGAGCAGGTCATCGATTGCCTTTGCCAGGTGCTGGCGGAAAAGATGACGCCCAACAACGGCCTGCAGCTGAACACAAAGCCCTCCGTGATCCTTGTGGTGGGCGTCAACGGCGTGGGCAAGACCACCACCATCGGCAAGCTGGGCGCAAAGCTCACCGCCCAGGGCAAAAAGGTCCTCTTTGCCGCCGCCGATACCTTCCGCGCCGCCGCCGCCGATCAGCTGACCATCTGGGCTGGGCGGGCCGGTGCGGACATTGTCCGCCACGGAGAAGGGGCAGACCCCAGCGCCGTCATCTTCGACGCCGTCACCGCCGCAAAGGCCAGAAAATGCGATGTGGTCATCTGCGATACGGCGGGCCGGCTGCACAATAAGCAAAATTTGATGAACGAGCTGGAAAAAATGAACCGGGTCATCCAGCGG